>JBOGVG010000245.1:0-18642 GCA_050692435.1 Actinomycetota bacterium | reverse complement strand
GCGCTCGCCGGGATGGCCCCTGCCGTCACCCGGCCGGTCGTTCCGGCCTCCATGGTCTGTTCCTTCATGGGCGTCATCCCTCCTGCCGGGGAAGGGACCCGGGGAACCGCGGGTCCCTTCCGTCCTTCAACTACGTGATGTCCGAGCCCCGGTGGGGCATGGCCACGTACGGGAAGTCCAGCAGGAACGGGACGTCGTTCGTGTCGACGCCGTCGCTCAGCCCGATGGTCGGGACGAACGGCGAACCGTCGAGCAGGTCGCCCTCGGCCACGTTCAGCGTGATGTCGATCACGTCGTCCTCGAGCCGGCGTCCGTTCGGGTAGCCGGCCACGTCGCCGTCGATGACGCCCAGCCGGTTGCCCAACCCGACCGGCGCGCTGGGCGGGATCGACATGTTCAGCCGCAGCATCTCGCTGGGGGTGACGCTTGCCGGCTGGTTCAAACCGGACACTCCCGTGAGGAACACGGCCACCAGGTCGTCCCGCTGGATGCCCGGCGTGGCCGGGTCGGAGTCGGGCGCCGGGATCCCGTAGAGCGCCTCGACCAGGTGCGGGACCTCGGGGTCGGTGACGAAGGGGAGGAACTGCCCGTCGTCCTTGGGCTTGGACGCGTTGAACCGGTCCTTCTCGCCGACCGGGATGACCACCTCGTTCACGAGGGCCATACCCAGCCGCGAGACCTGTACGAACCGGCCGTTGTGTGTCTGGCTGCCGTCGGCCTTCAGGACCCGGGTAGACCTGCGGGACGTGGAGCTCCAGATTCCGATGATGGGGTTCTCCTCGGCGTCCCCACCCAGGGCCACGTCGTCCTTCGACACCCCGAGGGCGATCGTGTTCACGTTGAACCCGGCGAGCGTGTCGTCGAAGCGCTCGGACAGATCCCCCCCGTACAGCAAGTCGAAGACTCTGAGATCCAGGAAGAACGCGTCGTCGGACTGACCTGCCCAGGTCAGGCCCTCCTCGCCGGCCTCGTCGAACGGCGTCACGCCGGCCTCGAACAGCGATGCGTATTCCGGCATCGTGCCGGCGCCCACGTCGCTCGGCACCGCCGGCGCGTCGTTCAGGAGCTGGGTGACCTCGTCCGAACCGACCTCGATCAGGAACAGGTCGTAGGTCTGGCGGAAGTTCAGGTCCGGATCGTCGAGCGACGTCACCGGCCCCGTTGCGTAGAGGAACGTATCGGGGTTCTCGTAATGGCTGGAGAAGACCCACCGGTAGATGATGTTCGCCCGAGCGTCGCCGTCGTTGTCGATGTTGACGTCGTAGGCGACATCGTCGCCCCACGGGTAGAAGTTGGGGCCGCCGGCCGGTTCCTCCAGCGGGATCCAACTGCCTATGATGGCGACGGTGTCGGGCGCACTGGCCGGCACGAAGGCCCAGACGTCGGTGTTGTCGGCCTTCGGGTCATCGGTGATCAGGGGCGCCTCGCGATGGCTGGACGCCCCGCCCGACACCGGTCCGAGGCCCGCGAACAGGCCTGCGGAGAGTGCGGCGGTCGCGACCAAGGCCAAGGCCCGGCGCCCTCGCTTCCTTAGGGAAGCCAAGGTTGCACCTCCTCGTTGGTCAGGGTGAGTCGGTCGTCCGTCGTCTTCCCGCCGGGCCACTCCCGAAGCGGTCTTTCCCATCACCCCCTCGGCGACGATCACCCGTCCTTCGCGACGCTCGGGGCTCCGGATGAGTCGCAAGCGGCCCGCGGGAAGTCGAGGCGCAGCGCGCCGCTGGTTCAGTTCCCCCGGGCCGCCGGATCTGTCGCATCCTGTTGGCGGAGAACGGCGCCGCGATCGCGGTGCGGTCGCGCCTGACGGGGCCCGTACCGCCGAGTGAGCTCGGCGCCGAGGTAGGCGAGATGGTGGCGCACCTCGGCGGGACGGAGGACCTCGATGTGTTCGCCGAACCCGGCGAGCTCGGATGTGATGGACTCGGCCGACCAGCTGCGGAGCTCGATCTCGACCCGGCCATCGGCCGTCGCGTCGCCGACCGAGAGGCGGGTCCCGAACACTGACCGTACCCACGAGACCTTGTCGGCGTCGACCACGGCGACGGCCCTGAACCCGGCCCGACGCTCGTCGATCGAGGCCATGATGGACTTCCAGGTCTCCTCCAGGTCGAAGCCGTCCGGCCGCTCCACCGGCTCGTCCGTGACGGCGACCGACCGGACGCGGCTCACGCGGAACGTGCGCAACCCGGCGTCGGTCCCGGCGACCAGGTACCACACCGACCCCTTCGCCACGAGGCCGAGCGGGTGAACGGTGCGCTCGCTCTCCGGCCGGTCGCGGCCGGCATAGCCCAAGCGGACCTGGACCCCATCGACGACGGCATGCTGAAGCACATCGAGGTGGGCGGGAGGCGGAGCGCTCGTTCGATCCCAGCTGGTGGGGTCGAGTACGACGGCCGCCGCCGCCGCCTCGGCCTTCGCTCGGAACGGCTCGGGCAAGGCGCGTACCAGCTTGCGGAGGGCGGCCTTGACCTGGGGGGTGGCCGAAGCCGATGGCCCGGCTACGAGGAACAGGGTGCGAGCCTCGGCCGCGGTCAAGCCGCTCAGGTCGGTTCGCGCACCGCCGACCAGCGACCAGCCGCCACCTCTTCCCGGCTGCGAGTAGACCGGGATGCCGGCCACGGCCAGGGCTTCGAGGTCGCGACGGGCTGTGCGCTCCGAGATCTCGAGCTCGTCGGCGAGCTCGGACGCCGTGATCCGACCCCGCGCCTGCAGGATCAGCAGTACCGCGACGAGACGATCGGCCCGCACGATCCCAGCATTCCATAGAAACCGGCCATAGGATGGCCACTTTAGCCAGGCATAATGGGAGGCGCCCTGAGGGTTCGACCTCAAAGAAATCAGATCGGGAGCAAGAGCGAAGCCAGGGCAAGGGGGGAACCGATGGCATATTCGGCGATCGAGGCCGAGGGCCTCGTCAAGACGTTCGGCAAGGTCAGGGCCCTCGACGGCATCGACATGGTCGCCCGGGAGGGGACCGTGTTCGGGCTGCTCGGCCCGAACGGCGCGGGCAAGACCACGGGGATCAGGGTGCTGTCGACCTTGCTGCAACCCGACGCCGGGACGGCCGTGGTCGGTGGCTACGACGTCGTGCGCCAACCACGCGAGGTGCGCCGCCTGATCGGACTGACGGGCCAGTACGCGGCGGTCGACGAGCTCCTGTCGGGTCAGGAAAACCTGTACATGATCGGCCGGCTCCTCGGTCTGTCCTCTCGCGACGCCCGTGGCCGAGCGCGGGAGCTCCTCGAGGCCTTCGACCTCGCCGAAGCGTCCGGCAAGTACGTCAAGTCCTACTCCGGCGGGATGCGGCGCCGGCTAGACCTCGCCGCGAGCCTCGTCGGCCGGCCCCGGTTCCTGTACCTGGACGAGCCGACGACCGGGCTCGATCCCCGAAGCCGGCTCGAGCTGTGGGGCATGATCCGCGGTCTGGTGGCCGAGGGCGCTACCGTGCTGCTCACCACCCAGTACCTGGAGGAGGCCGATCGCCTTGCCGACGAGATCGTCGTGATCGACCACGGCCGGGTGATCGCGGCGGGGACGCCGCAGCAACTGAAGACCCGGGTCGGTGGTCAGGTCCTTCAGGCGCGGCCGGCGGATCCGGCCGACCTTCCGGAGACCGAGAATATCCTGGCCTCGTTCGCCGACGGGGAGGACGGCACGCACAGCGATGGTCAGCTGGTGAGCGTGACGATCGCCGATCGATCGGCGCTCGGCCAGGTGGTCAGGCGCCTCGACGAGGCGGGCATCGCCGTCGAGGACCTTTCGCTTCGCCGTCCGAGCCTGGACGAGGTGTTCCTGGCAATCACCGGGCACGTCGCCGAGGAAGAGCCGGACCCGCGGGATGAGAACCAAGAAAGGAGCCGAACATGAGCGCCACGACCCTGGCACCGTCCGGACACACCAACGTCTTCAAGAACACGCTGACGATCGCCCGCAGAAACCTGCTGCACATCAAGGCCACGCCCGAGCAGCTGGTGGAGATGTCTATCCAGCCGCTCATGTTCCTGGTGCTGTTCGTGTACGTGTTCGGCGGGGCCATCGCGAACTCAAGCCGCGAGTACCTACAGTTCGCTCTCCCGGGGATCCTCGTGCAGTCCGTGGCGTTCCTGCCGTTCACGACGGCCATCGCGCTGAACGTGGACTTCCAGCGGGGCGTGATCGACCGGTTCCGATCGCTGCCGATCGCGCGCTCGGCAGTGATTAGCGGGCGCATCCTGGCCGACGGAGCACGCATCGTGTGGAGCATCCTGATCATCACGGGGTTCGCTACGCTGCTGGGGTTCCGGTTCGAGGGCGGTGTGGCCGGGGCCCTCGGGGCGCTCGCGCTCGTCACGGCGTTCGGCCTCGTGATGTGCTGGCCCATGGCCTTCATCGGCATCACCGCTCGTACCACCGAGTCGGTGAACACCTGGGGCTTCATGATCATCCTCCCGCTTACGTTCGCGAGCACCGCGTTCGTGAGGGTCGAAACCATGCCCGGATGGCTTCAGGCCTTCGTGAAGGCGAACCCGGTGACGTCGGTGATCGACGGCGCGCGGGGGCTGATGCTGGGCGGTCCGGTCGCCGAGCCCGTGGTCGACGCGGTGATCTGGATGGCGGTCATCACGGCGGTGTTCGCCCCGCTCGCGATCGCCCGCTATCGCCGCCGGGTCTGAGGACGCCTGTTTGAGAGCGCCGTTGTGCGCTTCATCAACTGAAGGCTTGCGTCGGAATTGTGGCCGTGACCAGGCAGCTTGCTGGACCCCGCCTATTCCTCGTTCCGTCGCCCAGAAGGAGGAGCCGGATGCTGCCCTGGTCCATAGAGTTCCGTGGCCGGATCGACGAGTGCTGGCTCGAGAGCGAGGCCCTGAGGGGCAACCCCCTCGGCGACCCGCACGAGCGCCCGCTGTGGGTGTACCTGCCGCCCGGGTACGGTGACGAGCCGGACCGCCGCTACCCGAGCATCTACGTGATCATGGGCCTCACCGGCCAGCTCGACATGTGGCGGAACCGGTCAGCGTTCCGGAAGAACTTCCCAGAGCTGGCCGATGAGCTCTTCGCCTCCGGCTACGCGCCGCCGTGCCTGCTGGTCTACGTGGACTGCTGGACCTCGCTCGGCGGCAGCCAGTACCTCGATTCCCCCGGCACCGGGAAGTACCACATGTACCTCTGCGACGAGATCGTGCCCTGGGTGGACGCGAACTACCGGACCCTGGCCCACCGTGAGCGCCGGGCGATCGCCGGCAAGTCGAGTGGGGGATACGGGGCCATGGTCACCGCCATGCTCCGGCCCGACTTGTTCGGCGGACTGGCCACGCACGCCGGCGACGCGCTGTTCGAGGTGTGCTACCAGCCGGATTTTCCGAAGTCCGCGCGGGTGCTCCGCGACGAGTACGAGGGCTCCTTCGAGAGGTTCTGGGAGGACTTCCGGTCCCGACCGGCATTGTCGAAGGAGAACGACATGCACCTCCTCAACGCCTGGTGCATGGCGGCCTGCTACTCGACCGACGAGGACGGGACCGTCCGGCTCCCCTTCGACACGGCCACCGGCGAGCTGATCCCCGAGGTGTGGGAGCGCTGGCTGGCGTGGGACCCGGTGCGCATGGTGCCCAAATACGCCGAGGCCCTCCGGTCGATGCGGGGCATCTACATCGACGCCGGGAAGAAGGACGAGTGGTTCCTGGACCTTGGCGCGGAGGCCTTCCGCCGGGCCCTCGCCGACATCGGCGTCAACGACGTCTTCTTCGAGCTCCTTGACGCGACACACATGGCGATCGAGTACCGTTACCCGATCGCCGTGAAGTACCTGGCGGAGCGGCTCTCTGCTTGACAGGCGGCAGCGCTGTCGTTCCTCGGGCGCGGCCCTACCGGATGTAGAACCTCTCGACCACGCGACACCGTCAGCACCGAAGGTCCCGCGGGTCGGGGGCGCCCCAGCGGATCGTGTGGGGGCGAAAACTCAGATTCGAGCCGTGACTGGCACTTGGGAGGCAGTCCGCTTGCTTCCGTCCCGTCCTCCATGAGGATTTCCGCGTGAGTTTTCGGATCGCTCCCAGCCCAAGTGAGTCACGTGTTCCCTCGACATTCTCAGGCCACACCGGACTCCACGGCCCGTCTCCGGATGGCGGGTGAGTGCATCACCACATCGGGAGATCGGTCCGCAGCTTGTCGGCAACGCCCACCCGCCACGAGCCGGGAGGTCATCCGAGCTCGTCTTCTGTCTCCGGGCTAGGCCGGTCGAGCCTTGAGGAAAATCCTGAGGGTACAGAAACCCGGATGCTGTGAACAGGTGCTCTTGATCCCGCTTGCTTCCTCATTCCGGCCCTCCCGGATCTCGCCGTGAGATCCAGGGCGCTCCCGGTCGGACGAGTCACCTAGTTTTCCCACCATCCTCGGGCCATATCGCCCATGGCCATACCCGGACGGTGTTCGGAGCTCTTCCTCGGATCCTTGGCCGGTCGAACGAACCCAAGGGAAACCCGCTGGTCATGCGCGGATCAGAATAGGCTGCACCGTTCAGGCTTGGCTGAGCAAAAGAGGGCGTCGTCTTTCGAACGCCGGTGCTGCCGACCTCACCTGGGCGGGAATAGGCACTTTCGCCGTTGAAGTCGGGTGCGATCCCGTCTACTCCGCGGGCTCCGGCTGTCCCAGTCTGTACCTACGTGAAGGCGGAGGAGGGGACAGAGATGCGAGTCGCTGAACCCGTTCCATCGGATTGTCTGCATGCGCATGGCCCATCCCCCCAGACGTTCGCTCGGCACGGTGCACTGGCGGCGATCCTCGCTGCGGTTGGTGTGCTCGGTCTGGCCGTGCTGCTCGCTGCGGCCGTCTTCGTGATCATGGGGTCGATCTTCTCGACGGAGGGATGGTCGTCCCTCATGGTCATTACGTCCGGAGGACGATAGGCCGGGGCCGCGCGGGTACGCTTCCTCTTCGCCAAGACCGGTGAACGCCCTCGATCGCAATCACGATGGGACTCGCCCGAACAGTCCCTGAACGCTCGTTGATCGCGTCACCCAAGCAAAAGATGGGCTGCCGTGGGCGAAGAACGATCGAGCCCTATTCCGCCACGCGGTCCAAGCCCTTCTGGATCGCGTAGCGCATCAGTTCGTACCGCTTTCGCAGTTGGAGCTTCCTCAGGATGTTCTGGACGTGATTCTGAACCGTCTTGTGGCTGATGAAGAGCTTGTCGGCGATCTCTCGATACGTGTAGCCCTTCGCGACCAGGCGAAGGATCTCGTTCTCCCGAACGCTGAGCCTCGGCTCCCCCGCACTCTCCTTCCCGGCGACCCTGCGGAACTCGGACAGCACCAGGCCGGCGAGGCCCGAGGTGAACACCGGCTCTCCGCGGTGGACCCTCTGCACCGCATCGACGATGTCGGCCCTGGTTTCGCTCTTCAGGATGTAACCGGCCGCCCCCACCTTCACCGCCTCGAGCACGTCCTGCTCCTCCCCGGTCGCAGAGAGCACGAGGATCCTCACGTGCGGCATGTCCTCCGAGATCTGGCGGATCGCGTCGACGCCCGAGACCGTCGGTAGCCGAAGGTCCATCAGCACGACATCGGGCATGTGCTCGTGCGCGAGCTCGATGGCCTCCCCCCCATCCGAACCCTCGCCCACCACCACAGCGACGCCGGAAGCCTCCAGGTCGGCCCGGATCCCATCGCGCCAGACGGGGTGATCGTCCACGACGAGGACCCGAATCGGCTCGGCCCCGAGTTCCGATGCCGATCCCTTGTCAACCATCGTCCGAACCCCGTCGAACCGGGACGCGGAACTCCACCTCCGTGCCGCGACTGGGCGCCGAGTGCACGCGCATGGAACCTCCGAGCGCCTCGATCCGCCCCTTCATGCTCTTCAGGAGTCCGAGCTTGCCCTCCCGGGACAGCCGCGACTCGTCGTAGTCGAACCCGCCCCCGTCGTCCCGGATCGAGATCACGAGCTCCCCATCAAAAGCCTCTGCAAAGACCGTCGCCCGGGTGGCGTTCGCATGCTCGGCGACGTTTTCCAGAGCCTGGCGCACGGCGCCCTGGACCTCCTTGACTTCGGTGGAGGAGAGCCACGCAGGCCCGACCGTCGTGACCGACACCGGCACGCCCTGGACACCGAATGCCGCAGCCTCCAGCGTCGTCCGGAGCGAGACCATCCCCTCCGGAGGCTCTGCGTGCGGCTCGTTGAGCAGGACTCGGAGCGCCTGCTCCTGGCGACCGGCAAGCTCGACCAGTTCGTGGATCTCCGCCGCGGAGACGGACGGTCCCGTCAGTTCCTTGCCTCTCTTCCTCACGAGCGCGAGGGCCTGGAGCACCGAGTCGTGGATCTCGCGACCGAGGGCTTCGCGCTCGGCCAAGCGGGCCGCCTTCTCCCGCTGCCGGGTGGCCTCCTCCACGGCAAGGGACCTCTCGCCTGCGGACCTCACCAGAACGCGGCGCACGACCCCGGCTGCTCCGCCCGCAGACAGGTAGTAGAAGAAACCGTTGAACAGGACGCCCCAGTCATCGCCAGTAAGCTCGTCGGGCGGGAGCCCGTTGGCCGCCCGGCTCGCCACCAGCCCCAACGACAGCGCGGCGCCGGCGAAGAGGCCACCGGCCACGCCCGAGCCCGCACCGAACGTGAGCGCAGCGGTCGCGGGGAACGAGGTCGCGAAGAACAGTGTGTTCCGGATCGCTTCCTCCTTCATGACCAGGCCAGACAGCGGGAGGAGGACGAGGGCGAGGCCCAGGTCGATCCGACGATCGAGCGTGCGCTCCCATCCCCCCGTGAGGCTCAACCAGACGTTCCAAGCGAGGATCACCAGGACCGCTGCGAGCGCCAGGCCCGGAAGGCGAAGGTCCTGTCCGACGGCGAGGGCGAGGGCAACGGCCGCCATCCACACGAAGGTCGCCCAGCGATAGACCAGGACCCCGAGCCACAACCCACGCATGCCGGGCTCCACCTCGGAGGTTCCGGAGGCGTTGAGTGCCGCCACATGGCCTCCCTTCGGGCCGAGCGTGGCACGCGGCGGTTGGCGGGTCAACCGAGCGACGGTGGGTTCCGAGGTTCGGGCGTCGCGAGCCGACGTCCGGCTTCCGTCCGCCGATCTTCCGCAAGTACCTATGTCGAGATGGGGATCCTGCCCACCGCGGATGAGTCGCGTTCCGTCTGTTCAGCCGCCCCGCCGGCCTGCACGATGCGGCCATGGGAAGCGAATCGGAAGAGACACGACCGTTGGAGGCACGCGCCGGTGACCGAAGTCTCATCGACACACTGCTCGAGCCAGCGGCCCGAGAAGCCAATTCCCGGTCGAGTGGAGAGGGGAGGTAGAGCCATGATCAGCCGCACTTCGACAAGCCGCCCGTCGCTCGGCAGGCTCTGGGGTGCGCTTGCCGCGCTCACCGTCGCGGCCGTCGCCACCGCGACAGGGCCGGCCCGGGCGCTGGCGACGCCGCCGGATCACGCCGAGCGCCGCTTCGAAGCCATGACGTACAACGCCTACCTTGGGGCAAACTTGCAGCCCCTGTTCGGGATCACGGATCCCATCGAGCTGATCGACGCGGCGGCCGCGGTCTTCGCCCACGTCGACCAGGTCGACTTCAACATGCGTGCGGTGGCCATCGCGCGGCAGATCGTCGAGGCCTCACCCGATGTGGTCGGTCTCCAGGAGCTCTCGCTGTGGCAGACCGCCCCACTGTCGAACCCGGACCAGCTCACGACGAGGTACGACTTCCTCCGGATCCTGCTCGACGAGCTTGAGCGGCAGGGGCACCCGTACCGGGCCGTCTCGGTGAACGAGAACTTCAGCGGGGCTCTGCCGATCAGCTTTACGGCGATCGGTAAGTTCACCGACCGGAACGCCATCATCGCGCGGGCGGACCTGCCGACCTCCGAGCTGAAGACCTCGAACCCGATGGAGGGTGACTTCGAGACGACGCTTCCGGTGCCCCTAGGCGGCACCACTATCCAGGTGCAGCGCGGCTGGGCGAGCGTGGACGTCATGATCCGCGGCAAGTGGTACCGGTTCTTCGACACCCACTTCGAGGGGTTCCACCCGCTGATCCGCCTCGCCCAGGTGGGCGAGCTGGTCGAGATCGTGTCCGCTTCGCCGTATCCGGTCGTGCTTGCGGGCGACCTCAACCTCTACCCGCAAGGGGCCCGCCCGGAGGACGCAGCGGCCTGGAACCTCCTCGCGGGAGAGGGCTTCGTGGACGCGTGGGTGGAGTCGGGGGGCGCCGTCCCCGGCTATACGGCCGGGCAGAGCGACGACCTGGACAACGTGCCGCCGAGACTCGATAACACGGTCGACTTCGTGCTCCACAACGCGGACGGCTACATCGACGCTGTCCCAGGCTCCGGCGACATCGTCGGCGAGGAGCTCGACGACCGCACCGCCACGACCCCGCCGCTGTGGCCGTCGGACCACGCGGGCGTCGTCGTGACCTTGCACATCGCGAAACCGTAGCGGAAGGCGTGGAAGGGCTGGATCTCGCGGTCTGGGAACTTGAGGAGGGGCCATGTCACAGGGCACGGACGCCCGCCGGACCGGCGAGGCAGCCGATGACATCCGGCGGTTCCTCGAGGACGCACGGCGCGTCCGGCTGATTGACGAGGACGTCCACCTCCGCTTGATCTTCGCCCTCGAACGCAGAGAACTCATGCGAGAGCTCGCAGGGAAGCCTGCACCGCAAACAACAGCGCGCGCCGACGTGGTACCAGCACAGCGGCCGGCCGCGCCTCCGCGCGCCAGGCCTGCACCCGCGCGCCCACCGTTGCACCTCCCGCGCGAGCTGCCACAGGCTCCCGGGACGGGTGGTACTGTCCCGGCCCCCCCGTCGTGGTGGAAGGGACCCGAGCCTCCTCCGGAGCCTGGCGCACCGTGGGCCGACTGGCTGGCGCGCGTACGCGAGCTTGTCTCCTCTGACCTCACGCTCCACGGCCTCGCCTACCTCGGCGTGCTGTTGATGTTCGTCGGCACGTTCGGCTTCGTCGTCTTCGCCTTCGATGAGCTCGACCGTTCGCTGCGGCCGGTCGCCGAGGGCGCGATCCCGTTCATCTGCTTCGTCTCCGCGTGGTTCCTCCGCCGACAGCGCGCGCCGCACGTCGCCGCGGGGCTCGAGCTCCTGGGCGGACTCACCCTGCCACTCGTGACGTACGCCTCGTTCGTCGACGACGGCGATATCCCGTCGGACCTCACGGGCGATGCGCTCGTGATCGCGCTCGCGCTCGGCTCGCTCGTGATCGGCCTCGCCTACGCGACTTGGTCGCGGCGTCGACCCGAATCAACGCTGCGGTTCCTCGTCGCGCCGATGGCATGGATGGTCGTGTGGGCGCTCGGGCTGTGGTTCGCGGACCAGCCCGTCGCCGGAATCGCGATCCGCCGGCCGAACCCGTGGCAGATGACTCTGTTCACGCTCGCGGTGGTCGGCTCGCTCGCGCTCGCGAGGGGCTTGCCGGACCGCCGATTCGCGCCCGCGACGAGGTTTTCGGCGCTTGCGGGGCTCGCCCTCGGCTACTCGCTGACGCTCGCGAGCGGGTTCGCCGAGGGGTGGCCGCCGGGGCCCGTCGCCATCACCGGCGCAGTGACCATCGTGGGGATCGACCTCCTTGCTGCTGGTGCGCGGCCTGCCGCCGGCGCCCGGCTCGCCCAGTCCCTCGTGGTGGCGTTCACGGTCGCCGCGCTGGTGCCCGAGCTCGATGTCGGATGGGCGGGTGCTGCCGCCGTGCTCGTCGCGCTGGCGCTTCTCGAGCGATGGTCCCGCCGTCGAGTCGGGAATCTGGAGCTCGCGACTGCGGTCGCGCAGCTCGCGGTCGGGCTCGCGATGGCGACGCAAGAGCCGTGGGCAACGGTGGCAGCCTTCGGCGCCGCGTCCCTCTGGGCGCACGTCCGTCGGGTCACAGGCGTCATGGCACTTGGCGTTCACCTTCGCGCCCAGGCCGCCAGGTGGACGTGGATGGATGCGCTCGCGGCGCTGCTGCCCGTGGGATTGGTCTACGGGTTGTGGGTGGCGGCCGGAGCCAAGTCCGCGCTACTCGTCTCGGCCTTCGTCCTCCTCGGCGCGGCGGCAGCCTACCGCGCGGCGGGGACGGACCGATTCGCGGACCTCTGGCTTTCGGCGTCGGCGGTCGTCGTCGGGCTCCTCACGTCGGTTCCGTGGGTCGGTGACGGCCCCAGCCAGATCCTGCTCGTCACGTCGATCGTCATCGCCGGGGTTCTGCTCGCAGCAACGCCTGCGGGACCGGCGAGGGTATGGCTCGGCGCGGCGGGTCTCGCCTGGGCTGGGTTCCTCGGGATGGATGTCGCAGGACTGGCCGCCGAAGCGCGGGCCCAGCTGTTCGCCGCCGGAGGGTTCGCGGTCACGCTTGCCGCGGCCTCCTTCGGCCGGACCAGGAGCACCATGCTCCACCTCGAGACCGTGGGACAGCTCGCGTCCGGCGCCGCCCTCGCCTCGGTTGCCGTGGTGCCCGGCGGATCGCGGCTTGTCTGCCTCGGCGCATGGACCCTTGGGTGGATCGTGATCGCGACCGCCGGCGAGATAGGCGAGCGATCCGATACCCGGGTTGGAGCACCGCTCGCGGGGGTTGCACCCGGGCTTGCGCTGCTGTCGCTCCCGCTCCTCCTCGTGGATGCGGCGCGGTTCGCCGGACTGCTGGAGGGTCGCCCGGAGCTGGCGGGCATGCTGCTCGCGGCCCTCGCTCTGGTCGAGGCCGCCACGTCGCGAGCGGTCGCCGCCAGGCGGCCGCTTGGTCCGCTCGTTGCGTGGGGGTCGTTCGCGCTCGGGGCCCTCGCGATCGGAGTCGCGGCGCCGGACCGCTGGTTCCTGGTGGTCTCCTGCGCCGTCCTGATCGGCGTTGTCGCCCTGATCCCTGTGACGCTTCGAGCTGCGGGGATGGTCTGGGCGGCGTGCGTGTCCTCGGCGGCGCTCACGGTCCTGCTCGCTGAGCGGGCCGGCGTGCCGACGAACCGCCTTTACGCGCCGGGCTTCGGCTGGTCGAGCGTCGCACTCGTCGGCAGCATCGCGCTCGATGAGCGGCTCGCCCGACGCCGGCCGAGCGGCGCCCTGGTCCGCGCGCGCTGGCTCGATCCATCGCTGGCGCTTGGGACCGTGGGGCTGGCCATCTCACTTGGCCTCACGCTGGCAGAGCCGGCGTCGGTCCACGGCGCATGGATGCTCGGCGGGTCTGCCGTGTTCCTGGTTGCGGCGCTTCAGCTCCGCGCGGGCTGGGTCTCGGGCATCGCCTGGTCGCTTGCCTCCTTCGGCGCCGCCAGCTTGGCACGCGAGTTCGTTCTTGACGATCCCTGGATCCTCGTGGCCGGCGCTGCGGTCCCTGCGGGTACGGCTTGGATCCTGACTCGGTTCAGGAAAGATGAGCGCTCACCCTGGCTGCGCTGGGACCTGCCGCCGTTCGTGGTGGCGCACCTCGTCGCGGGGGCGGGCCTTGCGCATGCGGTCGTGATCGACGAGGTGGCGCCGGCCTGGCTCGCGGCGGGAGCGCTCTCTCTCAGCGCCGCGATGGTCCTGGCGCGCTGGCCATGGGTCATCTCCGGCGCGGTGCTCGGAGGGGTTGGCGCCGCGGACCTGGGACCCGGATGGCTTGCGGCCGCACTCGGCGCGTACTCGCTCGGCACCGGCGTCGCGGCGTCACGCTCCCAGGGGAATCATCGGCTCGGACTGCAGGCTGTGTCCGCATGCCTCGCGGCGTTGGCGTGGGTGCAGGGCGCAGAGGCAGTCGGATGGCCGGCGGAGACGGTCCTGCAGACCACGGCGATCGTCTCGGGGGTCGTGCTTCTTGCCGCCGCGTCGGCGGTCCGCCTAAAGGTCCTTACCTCGGACTGGATGCTCCCGGCCGCGGCGCTGGCCGCGATCGGGGTCCTCGCGGTCGAGTCCTCGGCCTCGATCCCCGGGGGAGCGCTCGCCGACGTGAAGTCGGCGCACCTCGCGCTCGCCGCCGCGCTCGCGATGGCGACGGTCGCGACCGCAACGTCCGCTGCGCCCACCGGCCTCGCTCGCCTACGAGAGAGCTCCGCGCTCGTGGCCGCGCTCGCTGCAGGCGAGGCCCTCATCGGTGTCGAGGCATCTGGGGGCTTCGCCGTGAGCGTGCTCGTCGCTGGGAGCCTCGTCTCGGTGGCCCTGGCGCTCGCCCTGTGGCGGACGGGCATCTGGCGGCCGTGGGCCCCCGTTGTTGGCATCTTCGGTGCCCTGACTGCGTACGCGTCCCTGCCGGTCGCGGCGGCCGCACGGTCGGATCGGAGCGCGCTCGTGGCGGCCCTCCTCGCGTGCGGGGTCGAGACCGCGGGGGCCGGACTCGTGCTTCGGCGAGCGGGGCTCCTCACGGCGGCACCGCTGTTCTTCAGCGGGGCGTGGATCGCCTTCGCAAGCGAGGCGTTCGCCGGCGACCCACAGTGGTTCACGACGCCGATTGGGCTCGCGGCGCTTGCGGTCGTCGAGGTCCTGCGATGGGATCACCGTCGGCGCGGCGTGCCAGCCCACAGGCCCGAGCTCGTGGCCCTTGAGGTCGCCGCCATCGCCTTCTTGATCGGAGCCTCGCCGATCAGGGTAGTGCAGGGATCGTCGTTGGCCGGTGTGGTCGGTGCGATCCTCGGGAGCCTCGTCGCCGCGTGGGGCGCGCTCACACACGTTCGCCGTCGGCTGTTCGTCGGCGTAGCCGCCGCCGCGGGGTGCCTGCTGCTCATCGTGCTCGTTCCGCTCGCGAAAAATATCCCCGACGTCGAGGGCGTAACGCTCTGGCTGCTCCTCGGGGCCGTCGGCGTCGCCGTCGTGGTGATCGCCACGGCGCTGGAGCGCGCCCGGGCGCCGCTTGGGGCGGTGCTCCGTCACGTGGGCGAGCTCATGGACGGCTGGGAGTAGGGAGCGGCGTCTTTGACTCCGGACGTCGTGTTGCGCTGGAGGCGTCGGGGCGCCCGCCGAACCCGGGGCAGGAGAAGAGAGGCCGGTCAGACTCCCCATTCTCTCCTCGATTCTCGCAGGAGTATTCGCCAACCAGTCGTCATTCCAACGAGACACTGGCGCCGCCCGTACGGTGTCGGCCATGGCGACCGGATGCTCGACACGCCCCGCCTTCCCGCCATCGAGGGTTTCCACTGATGCCCAAGGTGTATGGGCGATCGAGCCGGAGGAAATGAGGACCACGCCGTCTGGCGGCGCCGCTCACCATGCGGAAGAGTCGTCCTGGTCGTGAAGGGAGGTTCAATATGCAAACGACCATGAACATCCAAGGTGGCCCGAGGACCGGTCTGCTGCGCCAGCTGGTCGCGGTCGGGTTCGGGGCAGCGGTTGCCTCCGTCGGGGCGTTCATCGGCGTCATGGGGGCCCTGGGAGCCTACATGGGGTGCCATGACCACTGCGGTCACAGCCCTTGGCTCATCGTCGCTTTCGGCGGGCTGGCGATCATGGCAGCCTCGCCGTTCGTGATCGCCTGTGTGTCCAACCGGGAGCGGTGGCTCGCATGGGGAGCCCTCGGCCTCGCCACCGGCACCGCGGGGCTCTTCCTGGCCCGCGGAGTGACGGCGATGGCCGGAGTGGACGATCCGGGCTGGACGGTCATCCTGCCGAGCTTTGGCCTGGCCGCGGCGGTGGCCCTCCCGGCGCGCGATCGGTGGTTCGTCGCGGCCCGGGTGGTGGGCATGCTCGCCTTGTCGATGGTCCCGGCGCTGATCCACGACGCCGGGGTGCTTGTCCGGTGGCTCGCCCATTCGTACCCCGACGGAAGCTCAATGTCTGGATGGGAGGACCACGGCGGGTTCTTGATCCGGCTCTCGCTCCTCGGCCTGCCTGCTGGGCTCTTCCTTCCCGACGCGATCGTCCGAGTGATGAGCCGGTTCCGCGACCGGACCCAACCCCGGCACCCGGAAGCTCGACCACAGCCGGACTTGGGTTAGCTGAATGCGCGAACCCCGGGCGACCCCGGTTCTCGCTTCGCCCGGCGCTGCGGTGCTGGTGTGCGTCGCTCTCCTCTTCGTTGCGCTCGCCCAGGTCATCCGCGTTCTGTTCCCGCGCATCCTCATCCTCGGCGAGGACACGAGCTACCTCCTCGTTGGCCTGTTGGCCCTCGGGGTCTTCGCGGCACCCCTGGTCGCGCTCCCGCTCGCACGCCCAGGCGTCGCGGGTCAGACGATGGTCGCAGGTGGACTCGCGATCCTGGCGGCGCGGGTCCTGGTGCAGTTGATCCATCCGATCCCGGCGTGGCTCGCGTTCGCCGGGCCGGGGACCGCGCTGGCGGGTATGGCACTGGTACTGGTCGGCCTCCGCGCGCGGTACGCGATCGATCGATGGCTGGCACCGGCCGGCGTCTTTGGCCTGACTCTCGACACCGCCCTCCGAGCTCCGTGGCACACGTGGGACCTCATCTGGCAGGACGGACCGGCGTCGATCGTTGTTACGGCCGCCGTGCTCTTGGCGGCACTCGCCGCCCTGTGGATCACAGCGCGTCGGCCTGGGCGATCGGAGCTCCGCGACTCGGCGGGCGGGATCCTGTCTGCCTTCGGCCCGTATCTGATGCTGCAGCTGATCTTCCTGCAGAACCCTGGGTACGTGGGTTCGCAGTCGGGTGTTGGATTTGCCGGCGCCATTCTGACCGTAATGTTCGCCGACGCGCTAGCGATCGCCGCCGCCGCAGTGGTGATCGCCCGCCCTCTCGGAGCCGCCGCCGCGATCGTCGCGGCGGGACTTGCCGGGGCTCTGGGCTGGCTGACCGTCTCGACGCAGGGCGTCGGTGCCATCGCGCTCGTCGTTGGGCTCCAGGTCGTGACGACCGGGTGTCTCGCCTTGGGGCTGTCGCCTGGCCGCACGAGGCCGGTGTCCGAGCGCACCTTGCTCGGCACCACGGCCGCCGGCTTGTCCTTCGCGATCCTCGTGCTCGTATGGATGATCGACATCGACCGGCCGCTCCCGTTCCCTCGCGAGGTGGTTCCGGCAGCGGCGGCGGGGCTGGTCGGGCTCGCGGCCATCGTACGAACCCGTTCTCCGCGGCCTGTCGAAGCCATTGCCCCCGGCGCGGTCCGGGGCGCCGGCGTCGCGACACTGGCGCTCGCCATCCTCGTCCCCGGCTTCCTGTGGATATCCAGGCCGACGACCGACGCGCGGCCGATCCCGGGTCCGGAGGTCCGGATCGTGAGCTACAACATCCGTGGTGCGATCGGGATCGACGCGATGCATCGCCCCGACGACATCGTCCGCGAGATCGCCTCGAGCGGCCCAGACGTCGTGATCATCCAAGAAGCCGCGCGCGGATGGCCGGTGATGGGAACCGCTGACGTGCTCGCCTACCTTCAGGCGGGGCTGGACATGCCTTACCGCTACCAACCCTCGGCCGACCGTCAGTTCGGCAATGCGATCCTCTCTCGGCTTCCGATCCAGCCGATCAGCTCCGGCCCACTGCCCCCCGTCCCCGGGAGCCAGGGTCGCAGCTACCTCGCGGTCCGAGTCGATGTGGGGGAGACTCAGCTCATCGTCGTCGGCACCCATCTTGAGACCGACTCCCTGGAGCAGATCAGAGCCGTTCTCGATGCCTGGGGGGGATCGACCCCCGCGGTGATCGCCGGGGACATGAATATGCAGCTCGACGACGAAGCTTCGGTCGCCCTGTTTCGCAACGCCGGCCTTGTTGACGCCTCTGCCGCCACCGGGGACCCCTGCCGGACGACGTCCTCCCAACCAACGTCTGATTGTGACCGCCCGGACTGGGTCTGGCTGACCACCGACCTGCAGATCCGGTCGTTCCGGATCGGCACGATCGACGCCTCGGACCACCTCCCGATTCACGTAACGGTCGCGTTTGTCGAGTGAACGCTTCATCGTTATCCCACGTCCGGCCCTCGTCGTCTGGGGCAAGCACGATCCCTACGTGCCGGTCGCGCTCGCCGAGCGGAAGCGGGAGGTCTTCCCAGACGCGCGGGTCGTCATCCTTGAGGGGAGTGCCCACTGCCCTTCGCCGATGACGAGGACGCGGTGGCGCGGGAGGTCGTTCCGTTCGTGCGCCGGGTCATCGGCCGCGTTGCCGCCGGGGAGCCCGCAGAGGTGACCGTGGGGCCTGCCTGAGGAAGGGTGTGGGGCCCAAGGATAAGGTGACGTAGCTCTGCAGGAAGGAGGCCTCCGGTGCCTCCTGCGGGCCGGATCACCGGCCCGTCCCGGCCGTCGCGGTTTTCGCGCCCCACAGGCCCTCGTGTTCGAAGAAGTTCGCAACTGCGAAAGGAACCCGTAAGGATTCCCGCCGTATGGTGGTCTGGGGCGGTGACCGACACCGCCCGAGATCTGAGGAACGGGGGGATGCGGATGCGCGCAGCGCTTCAAACCGTTGGAACCGCGCTGGCGATGGCGGCGCTCGCCCTGGCCTTCGTCGTGCCGGCGAGTGCCTCAGCACCTGAGCGTAGATATCGGGTCACGATCACGAACCTGACGGGCGGACAACCGCTCACGCCGGTTGCCGTGGCCACGCACCGCACGAGCGTCGACGCGTTCACGGTCGGCGAACCGGCGAGCCTGGGCGTGAAGGAGATCGCCGAGAACGGCAATCTCGGGCCGTTCGTCTCCTCGCTCCAAGGGGCGACCGGGGTGTCGGAGGTCGTCCAGGGCTCGTTCCCACTGGTCCCCGAGGGCACGCCGGGCGCCGCGATGTTCCCCGACAGCGTGACGTTCGAGATCCACGCGACGCCAGATGCCCGTCGGCTCTCCTGGGTCT
>JBOGVG010000244.1:0-4851 GCA_050692435.1 Actinomycetota bacterium | reverse complement strand
GCACCCTCGATACGGCCCTGGTGTACGTACCTGGGCCCCCGGCGATCTGCCCTGAGGACGCGAAGGTACGCGTGTCGGTGTTTCTCACTTCCGGCGCCCGGGTCGATCTGGCCTTCACCGACTGCGAGGAGGAGTTCTTCTGCTCTGCCGTCGCGGCGCCGGACCTCGACGAGGACGGTCGGTCCGAGCTGGCGCTCTCCGTGTCCCAGGGCGCCGCCTTCACCGAGTTCGGTGTGTACCGGCTGACCTCGGACGGGCTCGTTGGGCTGGACGTGGCCCCACCGGGCGATCCGGACGGCCGCTTCCCTCCGGGGCCTGTTCGGTTCCAGGGGACGAGCTTCCACTCCACCTACGTGGATTGGGTCACGTGCGAGCGAGGGGAAGACGGCTACCTCCTGGTGGTCCAGCGGTCGGCCGATCGAAACGGGGAGCAGGACCCGTGGACGGTGCACGAGACCGCGCTCCGCCTGGAGGGGGGTACGTTCGTCGTCCGGTCGGTCCGGGACTTCACCCTCCCCGCCGACTCACGAGAACTCGATGGCCTCTTGGCCCACGGGCAAGGCATCGGGTCCGCTGCCTGCGGGTCCCCGCGGGCGCAAAGCGAACCGCCCATCACGGAATACTTCGTGGGCGTTCCTCGGACGACCTCGCGTGCGCCCGATCATCGATTATCGGCTCCTCGAGGGCAGGGTGTGAGTTCCCTAAGTCAACCTCTACGCCGCGAGCCTCCTCTCTCCGCCGTGCAGCGCGGGGTTGTACGCGGTTCGGGTGTGCCAACACGCCCACATCACACGGATCCACGCCCGCATGAGGATCCGGATGGCGTGTGGGTGACGCTTGCCGCGCGCACGCGCCGCCGCGTAGAGGTTGGCGGCCCATGGCGAGGCGTGTCGGGAGTTGTCGGCGAAGATGCTGAGCGCCTGGCGGCCGCGCGTGTTCACCGCCCACCTGAAGTGCACGCTCTTGCCCTTGCCGGACTCCTTGTTCACCGGCCCGGCTCCGAGTTCGGCACAGGCGTGCTCCACGTCCACGGCCCGGTCCAGGACGGGACCGACCTCTGCGAGGATCTGCGCCAGGTTCAGCTCGCCGATGCGGGGCAGGGGCGCCAGCACGGGAGCCTTGGCGTGAACCAACAGGGCCGCGCCGATCGCCCGGTCGAGGTGGGCGATCGTGCCAAGCACCGTGCGCAGCAGCCGGACCTGTGCCCGGACAGCCTCCGCCAGCACCTGGGCATCGAGCCCCGAGGCAGCCACGGGGGCGGCCCGCAGCCGCCGCAGGAGCTCCGCTGGGTCTCGACGTCCGCAGTAGGAGTGTCGCCGACAGAACATCCGCATCCGGGCCTCCCCGAGGCGGGCGGCCGTCTGGGGGGTTGGGTAGTCCTCGAAGAAGGCCAGCGCGATCTCCGAGTCCACCCGGGCGAAGACCACCGCCGCTCCCGGCCAGTGCCGCTCGAGCAGCGCGCGCAGCTGGTTGGCGGCGCCCACGCGGGCCGCCAGGTGGTCCTGCCGCATGCGCACCAGGGCTTGCAGCTCCTCGGTCGCGGCATCGAGCGGCTCCAGCCGGCGCAGGCGGTGACCGTCGGTGCGCAGGTAGTCGGCAAGCTTGAAGCTGTCACCGGGATCGGACTTGGCTCGGGAGGCTCCCCAGCGTGGCCTGGTGGCGTAAAAGGCGTGGGGTGGATCGGGACCACGGGGTGGCCCGCTTCGAGAAGCCGATCCACCAGCAGTCCCGACGTCGTCTCGATCGCAACCGGCACCTCCGCCGGCGCTGCCACGCCGGCAAGGCGCTCGAGGGCCGCGGCGAGACTGGCCTCGTCGTGACCGAGCGAGAACCGGTCCACCACCTTGCCGTCCTCGTCCAGAACGGTGACCGCGTGGGACTCGCTTCCCCAGTCCCAGCCTGCGAACAGCACCCTGTCTCCTTCCCGGGGCCGCGCGTGGTTCACTTGCTCCGGTCGAGGTCCCGTCGCCGCTTGCTCATTGATCGGCCGTCCAGGCGGCTTGTCCCTAAAGGCGGTGCCGGGGCCTCGGCGCGTCCAGGGCGGCGGTACTCACACTGGCCTTTCGTCGGCTCGCGCACTTGGCCGTCCCTGGACGCTGACCGGGCTTACCGGGTCGCTTCTACACGACCCGCTGCACGGATGGTGGAGCAATGAGCGCCCTTCCGTCACAGAATGATGGCACGCACGAGCTGTCCTTCGACGAGAGGGTCACAACGATCTGCGGAGGTCCAGGCGCCCTATCAGAAGCCCGGCAGAGCGGTGCCGAGTCCAGCTAGACCGGCGAACAAGACCAAAGGCAATCTCGAAACCAGCCGTCGCTTCTCGCGACCTTTGCACGTCGGCGCGGCGGTAGATTTGCAGCCCGTCCTCGAGCAGGCGCATCCAGTAGATCTGGTCGTCGGGTCCGACGCTCAGGTAGCGACGCACGTCGCCGATGAAGCCGCCCTCGGGGATGCGTTCGAACACCGGCCGCTCGTCGCCCGCAGGGATCCTGCAGGTACGAGAGACCGACCGGCAGGCCCTGCCCGTTACCGAGGCCCACGATCGTGGCGATCCCCACTGGCGTCGACGTTCGGACGTACGTGTCCCCGACGGTCGTGCGAATTAGCCTGGACCGCCGAACCGCCTGGAACCGGACCTGCCGCCGGGTGACGCTCGTGTTTGCGGTCCGGGAAACCCGGCAGCTTCCACGGACAGGCCGAGCCCTGTTTCTGAGCCTGGTCCAAATGCCCTGCTCACGAGGTTGAACCGAATAAATGCACCCCACGGCTTCTCCTGCGCAGGGAGCCCGACGGCTCGCTGGTGACCCATGCCGAACTCTGACGCCCTCGCTGACCACAAGTGGAACGACATCGTCGTGGACGGTCGGGGCAACGCCTACGTCAACAACATCGGCTTTGACTTTCCAGGCAGCGAGTTCGCCCCCGGGATCCTCGCCTGGTCACCCCCGACGGCTCCGCTCGAAAGGTCGCAGAAGGAGTCGCATTCCCAAACGGCATGGTCGTGACGCCCGACAACTCGACGCTGATCCTCCGCTGAGTCCTGCGCCAACAGGCTCACGGCCTTCGACATCGCGGTTCACGGCGGCCTGTTGACCTAGGCGAACCTGGGTACTATCGCCCTCTCGAGATGAGGCGATTACCACCTGTTCGACCGAACCTCGGCTCCCGATGATGGGACACGAGGAGCCGAGCGGGAGGGTCAGCCGATGGCTCGTTCTATGCGGATCGAACGGGTGACGATCAGGTCGCTGCTCGTCGCAACCATCGCGCTTCTGGCCTTCGCATGCACCTTGCCGTCGGGGGGACGTCATGAGCGGCAGCAGGGTGCTGCCCGGGAGCTGCTCGCGCTCATCCCGGAGGACGTCAAGCCGTGCGTCGAGGAGTACGAGGAGAGTCCGTTCGTGGGAGGCTTCACGCACGTGGCAACCGCAGGTCATCCTGCTGCGGTGGCCGGCGTGTTCTGCTCGTGGGAACCTCCCACGGCGCCACAGGACAAGGCGGGGAGCGTCTGGCTCACGTACCTGCTGTTTCCCACCGCGGACGCGATGGACGCAGATTACTGGGGCCACTGGGTCTGGGGGGGCCGGCACGGGACGAACTGCGCCACCCAGGCGTCGTCGGAGTTCATGTACCTCGTCGACGGCCGGGGGGCCGGCCACCTCTTCTGCACCGCCGCCGAGTTCCAGCCCAAGATCACCTGGACCGACGATCGGCACCTGGTCCTTGCACACGCCATGCAGATCCCCTTCCCGGACATCGGTGCGCCCGAGCTGCTCGAGTGGTGGCTCGGGCGGTTCACCGGCCAGGTCGACCTGCGGGTGGGTGCGGCGGGCGAGCAATGCTTGGGGAGGACGGCCGACATCGTGGGCTCTCCCCAGAACGACGTGTTGCGCGGCACGCCGGGGGAGGACATCATCCTCGGGCTCGGCGGAGACGACGTGATCCGCGGCCTGGGCGCCAAGGATCGCATCTGCGGAGGTCCGGGGGACGACCGCCTGATGGGCGGCAGGGGAAACGATCTGCTGAGCGGCGGGACGGGCGATGACAGCCTTGACGGCGGAGGCCAGGTTTTCGACCTCGTCTCCTACATCGACGCCCCGGGCCCGGTCAGGGTCGATCTGGCTGCTGGCACCGCCCTGGGGGAGGGGATGGACGCCCTGGCCGGTGTCGACGATGCTCAGGGCTCCAACTTCAACGATGTGCTCGTCGGCGATGCGGGCTGGAACGACATCGAGGGCCTCGGAGGCGACGACGTCATCGTCGGCGGGGATGGCGGGGACTTCCTCGAGGGCGGGCCGGGGAACGACCGCATCCAGGGCGACGACGGCAACGACTATCTGTACGGGCATGAGGGCCATGACCGCCTCGACGGCGGCCCCGGCCGCGATCACCTCTACAACTACTGGAGTGGCACCGACGAGTGCCTCGCCGGCGAGGTCGTCCGCTGCGGCCCATCCTAGGCTATCGCTCGGCAGGCTGCCGATAGAAGACGATGTCGACGTGCTGCGCGACGGCGTGCGGGTGCTCGCCCAGGCTTTGACGGAGACCGAGGTCTCGGGGCAGATCGGAGCAGCACCGTACGAACGCTCGAGCTCCCGGACCGACCCCCGCAACTGCTAACCGTACGAGGACCTGGGGGCGGCCGAGATCGGCTGCCACCCGCGAAGACCCTCCGGCACGTTAGTCGGGACGGGCAAGATGTCTACCTCGTCTATCTAGGCTTCCTGGATCCGTGGCGGGAGACCCTTGCCGACCCAAGGAGGGTGCACGCGGTCGTCTGCCACGCTGAGGCCTCGGACCTCGGCCTGGACCACCCTGCGGGGATCCGTTCGGGCTGCACCTCAAGGC
>JBOGVG010000243.1:0-13731 GCA_050692435.1 Actinomycetota bacterium | reverse complement strand
CCCCATCCGGCGATGCGCGAAGTCCATGCGCGCCTCGACCCGATTCGCGCCGTGCGCCCTGGCCGAGATGGGCCGGTGCCTCGCGCCCTGCGACGGGCGCGTGACCATCGAGCGCTACGGAGAGCTCTCCGGAGCCTCCTCTCCTCCCTTTCGGCTCCGGGCGAGCTCCTCAGAGCGCTCGAGGCCCGCATGAACCACTTCCCCGAAAGAGAGCGGTACGAAGAGGCCGCTCCAGCCGGCGACCGCCTGCAAGCGCTCGCGGAGGGGCTGGCCCGGGCGCGAGCCGACGAATGGCTGCTCGGCTCGGGCGAGCTGGTGCTCCGGGACGGCCGCGGCCACCGGCTCCTCGGACGGCTCCACACCGCCGACCGGCGCGTCGGCGGCACGGACATTGCCCGCGGCTAGACTGTGCCCGTGGAAGCAGCGGTCATCCTGGAGGGGGCGCGCACGCCGATCGGCAAGTTCCTTGGCGCGTTCTCCGACCTCACCGCGGTCGAGCTCGGGGCGCTCGCCGCCGCGGAGGCCATGCGCCGGGCGAACGTGGAGCCCGGCCAGGTCGAGCAGACCATCTTCGGCCATGCGCGGCAGGCCGGGAACGGGCCGAACACCGGTCGCCAGGTCTCCGTCAAGGCAGGCGTGCAGAAGGACGCCTCTGCCTACAACGTCAACATCGCGTGCGGCTCCGGCATGAAGGCCGTGCAGCTCGGCGCCCAGCAGATCGTGCTCGGTGACTCCGAAGTGGTCCTGGTGGGCGGCATGGAGAACATGACCCGCGTGCCATTCCTCCTCGACCGGATGCGCACCGGCTACCGGATCGGCGACGCTACCGCGTACGACGCGATGTACCGAGACGGCCTCCTCGACCCCCTGTGCGGCCTGGTCATGGGCGAGACCGCCGAGAACCTGGTCGACATGTACGACATCTCCCGGCGGGAGCAGGACGAGTTCGCCCTGGAATCGCAGCAGAAGGCACTGGCGGGTAAGGAGCGGCGGGCGAAGGAGGTGTTCCCGGTGGAGGTCCCGGGGCCGAAGGGCACGATGATCAAGGTCACCGAGGACGAGCATCCCCGCCCCGACACGACGCTGGAGAAGCTGGCCACGCTGCCCCCGGTGTTCCGCACGGACGGGAGCGTGACAGCCGGCAACTCCTCCGGCATCACCGACGGCTCCGCGGCCATGGTCCTGATGTCCGAATCGCGGGCCAGGGCCGAGGGCCGGGAGCCTCTCGCCCGGATCATCGGGATGTCCTGGGTGGGCGTGGACCCGGCCATCATGGGCATCGGCCCCGTGCCAGCCACAAAGAGGGTCCTGGAGAAGATCGGCCTGTCGCTCTCGGACATCGACGTGATCGAGATCAACGAGGCCTTCGCCGCCCAGGTCATCGCGTGCGAGCGCGACCTGAAGTTCGACCGGGACAAGCTCAACCCGAAAGGCGGGGGGATCGCCCTCGGCCACCCCATCGGGATGAGCGGCGCGCGCGTGATCCTGACGATGGCCTACGAGATGGGCGAGATGGGCCACTCGCTTGGCCTGGCCACACTGTGCATCTCCGGCGGGCAGGGGCTGGCCGTGGTGCTGGAGCGCGGGTGAGGCGCGGAGCGCCCGGCGGGTGGGAGACGAATCGGGTAGGGCTCGCGGCGCCGGCGGGAGGAAGGGAACTGAGATGGTCCACGCGGTCGTGCTGATCCAGTGCGAGATCGACGAGATCCCCGAGGCCGCGTCGGCGATCGCGGACATCGACGGCGTGAGCGAGGTCTACTCGGTGGCCGGGGAGTTCGACCTCGTCGCCATCGTGCGGGTCGTCGACCACGACGACCTGGCCACGGTGATCCCCCAGGGTATCGCCAAGGTCGAGGGTGTGGTCCGAACCGAAACCCTCATCGCGTTCCAGGTCTACTCGAAGCACGACCTGGAGCGGCTGTTCTCGATCGGCTTCGACGAGGCCTAGCCGCTCGGTTCCGGAAGCTCGATCGCGATCGGCATCGCCGACTCACGCCACTCGTCGAGATCGCCTTGATACCGGGGCTGGTACTTCTCCACCAGAAGCCGGCGCGCCAGGGCGTCCTCCTCGGGGTCCTCCACCACATGAGCCCGGCAGATCATGTCGCGGTCGCCGATCCGCAGACCGACCGTGGGGTTCACGCGGATGTTCTTCACCCAGTCGCTGGCGTCGCCGCCGCCGGACAGCATGTACATCCTGCCCTCGTGCAGCGCGAACCAGATCTCGATGGTGTGGGGCCGGCCGGAGGCCCGCCCCGTGGTCGTGACGTAACAGAAATCGAGCCCGGCGAGCTCCGCCTCGTCCACGTCTAGCGGACGGCCCAGACCACCAGCGCGACGATCACCACGATCGCGGAGACCAGCATGAGGATGTCGGCCCGCTTCACCTTCCCGGGCTGCATGGCGTTGAATCCCATCTCAGCGCCCCTCCCCTTCCTGCTTCGGGAGCAGGTAGTACTCGCGGAACTTCGTCTCCGAGAGCCAGTGGATGTGTTGCCGAACGGTCGAGGCGAGCGTCCAGGCCTCGGTCTCGTCGCGACACGCCCGTATCGAGACCTCCCGGCCGGCGGGATCGAGGATGGCGACGGTCCAGTCGTCGTGCTGCCGGACATCGACGCGATACGCGTTCGCCTCCGCGGCCGTCACCGCCTCCTCAGTCACCGTGGCTCCGCTCCAGCCGTTCGACATGCTCGCGGATCCGGCGGATCACCGAGTCGGCGTCGAGCACGAAGTCGGGGCCGAGGTCCGCCACCTTCTCCAGCGCGTTCTCCAGCGTGTTCCCTGCGGCTTCTGCGTCCCGCAGCGAATCCACCAGGACGACCGCGTAGTCGGCCTGGAACGGCTTCCCATCCCACGGGCACCGTCCCCCGTTCCCGATCACCTGCTCAACCAGGAACTCCCGGCCGCACCGTCGGCACGTCCCCTTGATCTTCACGCGCGCCCCTTCGTGCTCACGAGCTCCAGCAACCGGTCGGCGAGCTCGAACGGATCGATGGGCTTCACGAACCACGCGTCGGCACCCGACCATTTCGCCAGCCACGAGTCCTGCCGCCGCTCCAGGACGATCACGATGGCCCCCGGATACGGCTCCTCAGCGCCGCGGAGGTCCTTCGCCAACGCGAACGCACCCATCCGCGAGGCGAACTCGTCCGCCACGACGGCATCGGGCCGCTCCCGGAACGCAATCCGAAGCCCCTGCTCCCCGTCCGCCGCATCCACGAACTCCAGCTCCCCGCCCATCCGGCGCTCGATGCTGGCCACGGCCAGGCGCATCAGCTCACGCGACTCCGGCTCGGGGGAGACGAGCAGCACTTTCACGGGGCGCATCCTACCAAGGGGTCGTGCGCGCTTTGCCCCGCTCGAACCCGTCCGATAGGGTCCGCGGGGTCCGAGAGGAGATACGTGGGAAGCACCGGGAAGGCCGCCGTGGCCGAGTTCGTGGCCACGTTCGCGCTGGTGTTCGTAGCGGCGGGCTCGGCAGTAGTGGCCGGACCCTACGGAAGCGGCCTGGTGGGGATGGCCCTCGCCTCGGGGTTCGTCCTTGCGGTCATGGTCTCGGTGACGACCCACATCTCGGGCGGCCATCTGAACCCGGCCGTGACGGTGGGGGTCTGGGTCGTGGGGAGGATCGGGACGGCCCGGGCCGTGGTCTACCTCGTGGCCCAGCTCGCCGGGGCGATCTTCGGCGCGCTCCTGCTCCGCCTGGTCATCCCCCCAGCGGTGTGGAGGGCCGCGAACCTCGGCACGCCGCTGCTGGCCACCGGCGTCGGCGGCGGGAAGGGAGTCCTCACCGAGACCATCCTGTCCTTCTTCCTCGTGTACGCGATGTTCGGCACGATCCTCGACGAACGAGGCCCGTTCGCGAAGACCGCCGGCCTCACCGTCGGGCTGGTCCTCGCATTCGACATCCTGGCGGCGGGGCCGCTCACCGGGGCCGCGGCCAACCCAGTTCGTTCCTTCGGACCCGCGCTGGTCTCGGGGACCTGGGACGGTTGGTGGGTGTACTGGTTGGGGCCCGTCGCCGGAGGCGTGATCGCGGCGGTCCTGTACTCGTACGCGTTCCTTCGGGACGCGGAGCCCCCGGTGCCGTAGCTCCGGGCTACGGCCCGTACTTCGGCTTTGCCGTTGGCCCCCGCCACGGATAGCCGATCGTGTGCTGCCAGCAGTTGGGCCCGGGATTGTACGTGGACAGCTTGGTTCCGCAGACCGCGCAGCTACGGGCAGTGGACGACTTCGGGGTCGGCTCGTCGGGCGTTGCGTCGTCGCGTCGTTGCGCCTGCTTGGCCATGGAGATCTCCACGGAGGTCTGGTGGTTCGCGCCTGCGGCTATCATAGAGCCGCGCATTCTCTACCGTCCAGATGTTGATTCCTCCCTCCCGGCGGGGGTTGATGGCCACCGAAACCTACCTGGACCACGGTTCGGCCACGCCGATGGACGAACGCGCCCGTCGAGCCATGCTCGACGCGACCGAGGCCTTCGGAGATCCGTTGCGCCTCCACGGCCCGGGCCGGGCCGCCAGGACGATCCTCGAGGATTCCCGGGCCACGGTCGCGGCGGCCATCGGGGCCCAACCCGACGAGATCGTCTTCACCTCGGGGGGGACGGAGTCGGTGGCCCTGGCAATCTGGGGCGGGTCCCGGCCCGTCCGCGAGCTCGGGCGTCGCATCGTGACCAGCGCCGTCGAGCACCCGGCCGTGGGTGGCGTGGCCCACACCCTCGAGTCCGACGGCTTCGAGGTCGCGATGGTCCCGGTGGACGGATCCGGGCGGGTGGACGTCGACGCGTTCGCGGCGGAGATCGGGAGGCCCGGCACGCTCCTCGCCTCGCTCCAGCACGCGAACCACGAGGTGGGAACGATGCAGCCCGTCGCCGAGGCGGCCCGGCTGTGCCGAGAGGCCGGAGTGCTGTTCCACACGGACGCGTGCCAGACGGTGGGGCGCCTTCCCATCGACACCGGCGCTCTGGAGGTCGACCTCCTCTCGCTGTCCGCCCACAAGTTCGGGGGCCCGCCAGGGATCGGCGCGCTCTACGTGCGACGGGGGGTTCCCCTGGTGGCCTTCCCTTGCGGTGACGACCGCGAGCGTAAGCGCCGGTCGGGCATGGAGAACCTGCCGGGCGTGGCGGCCATGGCCGCCGCCCTTGACTCGTCCCGGCAGGACACGGCCGACCAGGCGGCCTTCCAGTGGTCCCTCACGGACCGGCTGCGGGGCTTCCTGGAGGGCGTGCCCGGGGTCCGGGTCCACGGCCATCGCACGCAGCGGGTGCCCCACCTGGTGTGCTTCTCGGTGGCCGAAGTCGATGCCGAGATCCTGGCCATGGCCTTGGACGACCGGGGGTTCCGGCTGTCGGTGGGATCGAACTGCTCGGGCGCCTCCAACGAGCCCTCCCCGGTCCTCGAACACATGGGCACGCCGAACACGCCGAGCTACCGGATCGGGGTGGGGAGGGACACGACCGAGCAGGACGTGGCCTGGTTCGCGGACACGCTCCCGGGGCTGGTCGACGAGCTCCGTCGAGTGGAGACGGCCACAGAGTCCGCCATGGCCCGTTATCGCCCGCGCGACGAGATCTGACGCTCGGCGGGGATGGCCTCCGCCCGAAAGCTACTTCACGGTCCAGGTGTCGCCGGCGTGGAGCAGCTTCCCAAGGTCTCCCTTGCCCAGGCGCTCGGTGGCCGTCGCGATCTGCTGCTCCATGGCCTCGCCGTAGACCGGCCGCTCCACCTCCCGGAACACGCCGATGCACGTCGGCTCGGAGGGCCCGTGCGACAGGTGGGCCAGCGCGAAGGCGAGCGACGGCCGGCCGTGCACGTCGTGGACCACGATGCTGTCCGGCGACACCTCGTTCACGTTGGCTACGACCAGCCGGCCGTTCTCCCCCACTGCGACGCACCGGTTCTCCTCGTCGAACAGGATGGGCTCGCCGTGCTCCAGCCGGATCTGGTTGTGCACGCCCTGCGGTTTCTCGCGGAGCAGGTCGAACGCGCCGTCGTTGAACACGTTGCAGTTCTGGTAGATCTCCACGAACGACGCGCCCCGATGAGCGGCGGCCTGCCGCAGAACCTGCGTGAAGTGCTGGCGGTCGTTGTCGATGGTCCGGGCCACGAAGGTGGCCTCGGCGCCGAGCGCCAGCGCGATGGGGTTGAAGGGGTGGTCCACCGAGCCGAACGGCGTGGACTTCGTGACCTTGCCCTCCTCGCTCGTCGGCGAGTATTGGCCCTTCGTCAGGCCATAGATCTGGTTGTTGAACAGCAGGATCTTCATGTTCACGTTCCGGCGCAGGGCGTGGATCAGGTGGTTGCCGCCGATCGACAGCCCGTCGCCGTCTCCCGTGACCACCCACACGTCGAGGTCGGGCCGGGCCGTGGCGATGCCGGTGGCGAGGGCCGGAGCCCGCCCGTGGATCCCGTGGACCCCGTACGTGTCCATGTAGTACGTGAACCGGCCGGCGCACCCGATCCCTGACACGAACACCGTCTTGTCCGGGGCGATCCCGAGCTCCGGCATGAACGACTGGACCGCGGCCAAGATGGCGTAGTCGCCGCACCCCGGACACCACCGGACCTCCTGGTCGCTGGTGAAGTCCTTCTTCGTCAGCGTGCCCACGACACCCTCGCCGTCGCCACCGTTTCCCTGGCCGTTGCCGCCGCTCTCCCGCTCCACGTCGCTCATCCCGCCATCACCTTCAGGATCTCCTGCTCCAGCTCCTCCGCGAAGATCGGGAGGCCTTGGACCTTCGAGTACGAAATGGCGTCCACCAGGAACCGGCCCCGGATCAGCAGCGCGAGCTGGCCCGTGTTCATCTCGGGGATCAGGACCTTGCGATAGGTTCGCACCACGTCGCCCGTGTTCTTGGGGAGGGGATTCAGGTGGACCAGATGGGCCGCCGCAACCTTCTTCCCCTGGTCCCGGGCCCGGCGGACCGTGGCCCGGATGGTTCCCCACGACGAGCCCCACCCCAGCACCAGGAGCTCGGCGTCACCGTCAGGGTCGTCCACCTCCAAGGGCGGGATGTCGTCGGCGATCTTGGCCACCTTGGCCGCCCGAAGCTCGGTCATTCGCTCGTGGTTCTCGGGCTCGTAGCTGATGTCGCCGGTACCGTCCTCCTTCTCCAGTCCGCCGATCCGGTGGCGAAGGCCGGGCGTCCCGGGGACGGCCCACGGACGGGCCAGGTTCTCGTCCCGCAGGTACGGCAGGAACTCCGTGCCGGCGTTGGGCTTGGTGGCGAAGCCGGGGTCGATCCTTGGCAGGCTCTCGACGTCGGGGAGCAGCCACGGCTCCGAGGAGTTCGCCAGGAAGGTGTCGGAGAGCAGGATCACCGGCGTCCGGTACTTCACGGCGATCCGGCAGGCCTCGATAGCCACGTCGAAGCAGTTCGCCGGGGAGTGCGACGCGATGATCGGCATGGGCGACTCGCCGTGCCGCCCGTACATCGCCAGGAGGAGGTCGGCGGCTTCCGTCTTCGTCGGCATCCCCGTGGACGGACCCGCCCGCTGGACGTCGACGATCACCATGGGAAGCTCCAGGGCCACGGCCAGGCCGAGCGTCTCGGCCTTCAGGTCCATGCCGGGACCGCTGGTGCCGGTCACCCCGAGGTGCCCGGCGAACCCCGCGCCGAGGGCCACGTTGGCCGCGGCGATCTCGTCCTCGGCCTGAAGGGTTCGCACCCCGAAGTTCTTCAGCCGCGACAGCTCGTGCAGCAGCTCCGAGGCCGGCGTGATCGGGTAGCTCGCGTAGAACAGGGGCAGCCCGCTTCGCTCGCTCGCCGCCACCAGGCCGAGCGCCAGGGCCGCCGCTCCGGTGATGTTTCGGTAGATGCCCGGCGTGACCGGCGCCGGCTTCACCTGGTAGGAGTGGGCGAACAGCTCGGTGGTCTCCCCGAAGTTGTAGCCGGCCTTGAACGCCGCCACGTTGGCGTCGTAGACCTGCGGCTTGTCGCCGAACTTCTTGTGCAGCCAGTTCAGCGTGACCTCGGCGGGCCTGCCGTACATCCACGACACCAGGCCCAAAGCGAACATGTTCTTGGACCGCTCGGCCTCCTTGCGGGACAGGCCGAGCTCCTCCACCGCCCGGACCGTGATGGAGGTCATCGGCACCTTGTACACCTGGTAGCCGTCGAGGGTGCCATCCTCCAGCGGGTTCGAGGGGTAGCCGGCCTTGTCCACGTTTCGCTGGATGAAGGCGTCCTCGTTCACGATGACCGTCCCGCCCTTCTCCAGCAGGTGCAGGTTGGCCTTCAAGGCGGCCGGGTTCATGGCTACCAGGACGTTCGGGTGGTCGCCCGGCGTGGTGATGTCCTCGGATGCAAACTGGATCTGGAACGCAGACACCCCGTGGACCGTCCCGGCGGGGGCCCGGATCTCGGCCGGGAAGTCGGGCAGGGTGGCCAGGTCGTTGCCCACGACCGCCGTGGCGTTGGTGAACCGGTCACCGGTCAGCTGCATGCCGTCGCCCGAGTCGCCGGCGAACCGGATGACGACGTGGTCCTTCTCCTCGATCGACTTCGCCATGGTCGTTGCCGGGCGGTGCCCGGCCGGCCTCCTCGCTGCTCAGGGGTTCTGCCATCTAGCGTAGCGCGCGGAGCGGCTTCGGACAGGTCGCGCGGTAGATTAGGCTGCGCCGAGACGCCGGAGGACCGATCGGATGACCTATAAGCGCATCGTCCTAGCGACCGACGGGTCGCCCTTCGCTGAGAGTGCCGAGCACGTCGGCGCCGCCTTGGCCCGGGCCTCGAAGGCGAGGAGCGTGTTCATCGTCCACACCTACGAGCGGCCCGAACGGGCCCAGTCCGCGGTGGAACGGGCTGTAGCCGCGGCGAGGGCGGAGGACCTGGAGCCCGAGGTGGTGCTCAGGGACGGGGCCCCCGCCGACGAGATCGTCGAGGTGGCGGACGTGAAGGAGGCGGACCTGATCGTCCTGGGCAGCCGGGGCCTGTCCCTCGGCGAGCAGATCATCGGCAGCGTGGCGAGCAAGGTGTCGCGCCGCGCGCCCTGCGACGTCCTGCTGGTGCGGGAGCGCCCCGCCGAGCGACGGGAGGCCGGGACGATGCCGTACACCCGGATGCTCGTGGCCACCGACGGCTCGTCCACGGCCGATCGCGCTGCCCGGAAGGGTTACGCCCTTGCCACGCGGCTCGGCGCCTCCGTGACGCTGGCGTTCGTGGGCCACCCCAGGACCGGCGAGATGATCCTCCGGGACACGGCCGCCACGATCGGCGAGGGGTCCGGGTCGGCCACCTTGCTGATCCTCGGGGGCGACCCCGCCGAGGCCATCACGGGGGCCGCGGCGAGCGAGGGCCTCGACCTGATCGTGGTGGGCAACCGGGGGCTTACCGGGGCCAAGGGTCTGTTCCTGTCCTCGGTCCCGAAGAAGGTCTCCGAGTACGCTCCCTGCGACGTGTTGATCGCCCGGACCGTGGCCCAGAGCCTGTCCGAGATCGGCAATGGCGAGGGCGGGATCGTGGTGACCGGCGATCACCGGGTCGCCGTGTACCGGGACGAGAAGGGCACCGTGCACGCACTGTCCGCGAAGTGCACGCACATGGGCTGCACGGTGAAGTGGAATCCCGGGCAGCGGACCTGGGACTGTCCCTGCCACGGCTCGCGGTTCACCCCCACGGGCGAGGTGGTGAACGGGCCGGCCGCGAAGCCGCTGGAGCCGACCGACCTCTAGGTCCGCCTCACCACGGCTTCCAGATCATCAGCCACGTGATGAACACAAGCGACGCGTAGCCCAAGACGGTGTTCAAGAGCGGGAGGCGCGAGCGGAGCATCGCGTCAAGCTCCTCGTCGCTCCTCCGGGGAACCCCCGAGGGCCGCAGCTCCACCGCCTCCTTCAGCCGCTGGTAGTAGGGCCGGGCCACGGCGCCCATCTCCACGATCATGAACACCAACACTCCGAGCGAGACCCAGATCCACCCGTGGTCCCACCACTCCAACCGGAATCCGGCCCACACCCCGCCGATCAGCAGGACCCCGAGCGAGACGTAGGAGGCCATGACGGACGTGCCGGAGAACTGGAGCAGCTCCGCGATCCGGGTCCGGTCGCGTTCCGTGCGCAGCCGAAGGGCCACCATCATCGACACGCCATGAGACATGACGAACCCAAGCACTCCCACGATGTGGACGAATACCAGCCATCGGTAGTCGACGACGAAGGCCAGCATCAGCCCGTGATCGACTTCTCCGCTCGCCGGATCCGGCCGGCCAGCACGGCCAGAATCTGGGCCGCCACCCTCGGCTCCTCCCTGACCAGCCGGTCGAAAGCCCGCTTGAAGATGCGGATGCAGACCATGCGGGTGGTCGCGACCACCGAGGCCGTCCTCGGCCCGCCGTCCAGCAGCGCGAGCTCCCCGAAGAAGTCGCCCGGCCCCAGCTTGACCAGGGTCCGCTTGCCCTTGGTGACCTTGGCCTCCCTCTCCAGGATCAGGAAGAACGCGCCCCCAAGCATGCCGGCCTCCACGATGGTCTCGCCCGGTCGGAACCCCACCTCGTCCGCGTGCTCCGCGACCTGGCGAAGGTGGCGCCTGGACAGGCCGGCGAACAGCGGGACCCGAGCCAGGACCTCCCGGCCGCGCTTGCCGAGGGGCCGATCGCGGCGACGGCCGCTCGGCGCCGGGCGGGTCCGGGCCCCCAGCGAGGCGATCGCCGGCGGAACCACATCGGCCAGCGAGTCAAGAGAATCCTTCACGTTCCCCCCGCATCGAGCCGGAGCCTACCGCACGCGGCCCGACGGACGTGTTTCCGCTGGAAGGGGCCGCAGTCACACGCAGGTGTGCGCTAGCATGGGCTGTCTATGGCCGTGCCAACGAGAACGATCGAAACGGCCCGGGCGCGCCTCGAAGGACTCCTCGCAGAGCGCATCGTCATCCTGGACGGCGCGTGGGGCGTCCTCCTCCAAGGACGGGGTCTCACCGAGGAGGAGTTCCGGGGGGAACGTTTCCGCGACCACCCGCGGGACGTCAAGGGCGACCCGGACCTGCTCAACCTGACGCAACCCGACATCGTCTCCTCGGTCCACCACGCCTACCTCGAGGCGGGGGCCGACATCACGACCACCAACACGTTCACGGCCACATCGATCGGACAGGGAGACTATGGCCTCCAGGACGCTGTGTACGACATGAACGTGGCGGGCGCGCGGCTGGCCCGGGAGGCGGTCGCGCGGTTCGACGATCGCTTCGTCGCCGGATCCGTCGGCCCGCTCAACGTAACGCTCTCGCTGTCCCCCAAGGTCGAGGACCCGTCCTACCGAAAGGTCACGTTCGACCGGGTCTACGAGGCCTATGCCCAGCAGATCCGTGGCCTGCGGGACGGGGGCGTGGACCTGTTGCTCATCGAGACGATCTTCGACACCCTAAACGCGAAGGCGGCGATCGCCGCCGCCATGGACGTGGCACCGGACATCCCCCGGTGGATCTCCGTCACGATCGTGGACCGTAGCGGGCGAACGTTGTCCGGGCAGACCATCGAGGCCTTCTGGACCTCGGTGGAGCACGCGGAACCGTTCAGTGTCGGCGTGAACTGCTCGCTCGGCGCGGCCGAGATGCGGCCGTACCTGGAGGCGCTGGCCACGGTGGCGTCTGTCTACACGACGTGTCACCCGAACGCCGGGCTTCCCAACGCGTTCGGTGGGTACGACGAACAGCCGGACACCACCGCGAAGTACCTCCGCGAGTTCGCCGAGGCCGGCCTGGCGAACATCCTGGGCGGGTGCTGCGGCACCACCCCCGAGCACATCCGGCGGGTGGCGACGGCGCTGGAGGGCTTGCCCCCTCGGAAGGTTCCTGAGACCCCCCGTCTCACCGCCTTCTCCGGCCTCGAGCCATTCGCCATCCGGCCCGACACCGGGTTCGTGATGATCGGCGAGCGCACCAACATCACGGGGTCCAGGCGCTTCCACCGGTTGATCGACGCCGGCGACTACCAGGGCGGCGTGGAGGTGGCCCTAGAGCAGGTGCGGGGCGGGGCGAACCTGATCGACGTCAACATGGACGCCGACCTGCTCGACTCCGAGCAGGCCATGACGACGTTCCTGAACCTCGTCGCCACGGAGCCCGAGATCGCCCGGGTCCCCATCATGATCGACAGCTCGAAGTGGTCGGTGATCGAGGCCGGCCTGAAGTGCGTGCAGGGCAGGGGCGTCGTGAACTCGATCAGTCTGAAGGAGGGCGAGGAGGAGTTCCTCGACAAGGCCCGGAAGGCCAAGCGGTACGGGGCCGGGGTCGTGGTGATGGCGTTCGACGAGAGGGGACAGGCCGACACGGTGGAGCGCAAGGTCCAGATCTGCGAGCGCGCCTACCGGCTGCTCACCGAAGACGCGGGTTTCGATCCCCAGGACATCGTCTTCGACCCCTGCATCCTGGCCATCGCCACCGGGATCGAGGAGCACAACGAGTACGCCAAGGCGTTCATCGAGGCAACCAGGATCATCAAGGAGCGCTGCCCGGGCGTGAGGATCTCGGGCGGCGTGTCGAACCTCTCGTTCTCGTTCCGGGGCAACGACGTGGTCCGCGAGGCCATCCACTCAGCCTTCCTGTATCACGCCATCCAGGCGGGCCTCGACATGGCCATCGTGAACGCCGGCCAGCTGGTGCTGTACGAGGACATCCCGGCCGACCTCCTCGAGCACGTCGAGGACATCATTTTCGACCGCCGGCCCGACGCCACGGAGCGGATGGTGACCTTCGCCGAGAACGTGCGGGGCGAGGGCACGAAGCGCGAGCGAGACCTGTCCTGGCGCGAGGGCACCGTGGAGGACCGTCTGAAGCATGGTCTGGTGCACGGCATCGTCGACTTCATCGAGGAGGACGCCGAGGAGGCCCGGACCCACTACCCCCGGCCCCTGGACGTGATCGAGGGGCCCCTGATGGAGGGGATGAAGATCGTCGGCGACCTGTTCGGCTCGGGGAGGATGTTCCTGCCCCAGGTGGTGAAGAGCGCCCGAGCCATGAAGAAGGCGGTGGCTTACCTCGAGCCGTTCATGGAGGAGGAGAAGCTGCGCCTCGGGACCATCGATCGCTCGCAGGGCAAGGTGGTGCTGGCCACCGTGAAGGGCGACGTCCACGACATCGGCAAGAACATCGTGGGCGTGGTGTTGGGCTGCAACAACTACGAGGTCATCGACCTCGGCGTGATGGCGCCGGCAGACGTGATCCTCGACACCGCGGTGAACGAGGGGTGCGACATCGTGGGCGTGTCCGGCCTCATCACCCCCTCGCTCGACGAGATGGTGCACGTGGCCAAGGAGATGGAGCGGCGGGGCCTGGACCTTCCGCTGCTGATCGGGGGGGCCACGACCTCGAAGCAGCACACCGCGGTGCGGATCGCGCCCGAGTACGGCAACCCCACCGTCCACGTGATCGACGCGTCCCGCGTGACCGGCGTGGTTTCCGACCTCCTCGACCACGAGCGGAGGGCGAAGCTCGACCGGACCAACCGGGAGGAGCAACAGCGCCTCCGGGAGCAGCACGCCGAACGGGACCGTCGACCTCTCCTGTCCTACGCGGAGGCTAAGGCGAACCGGACGCCGATCGTGTGGCACGAGCAGGACCTCGCCGTGCCGGCGTTCACAGGCTTACGGGTGGTGGAGCCCTCTATCGAGACGCTCCGCCCGTACATCGACTGGACGTTCTTCTTCACGGCGTGGGAGCTGAAGGGGCGGTTCCCGGCCATCCTCGAGCACCCGCGGCACGGCGCCGCCGCCCGCGAGCTGTACGAGCACGCCAACGAG
>JBOGVG010000242.1:0-10919 GCA_050692435.1 Actinomycetota bacterium | reverse complement strand
CCCGGTCGCGCGCGCCCTGGAGCTCCACCAACACTCGGATCGCGCCGCAGGAGGCCCGATGCCCCTGGAGGAACGGGATGCCGGCCCGGTCCACGAACTCCCTCGCCGCCTTGCCGTACGCGAGCGGGCTCATCGCCACCGACGCGAACACCACGCCGGTATCCACTTGGAGCTCGCGGGCCCGGGCCAGCACCGGCTCGGCCCACACGCCCTCCGACTCCAGGCGGGGCGGGAACGCGTCGAAGCCCACGAACCCGACGCCGGGATCGCCGGCCAGCGCCTCGAGGGCGCCCACGAACATCTCGGTCTCCACCGCGGCCTGGCCGGTCACGTCGAGTGGGTTGTTCTGCCCGGCGAACGCCGGCAGGGCCTTCCGGAGGCGCCGTTTCGTGGCCGCGGTGAACTCCGGAAGGTCGAGCCCGGCCGCCCCCGCTGCCTCGGCGAACAGCGTGCACGCGCCGCCCGACTGGAGCGCTGCCGCGACCCCGGGGGCCCGGAGCTTCCGATGGTGGGACAGCAGCACGGCAGCCTCGAACATCTCCACGGGCTCGGCGACGAGGATGACGCCCAGGCCGCGGAGCCACGCGTCGCGGAGCGCGGTGTCCCCGGCCAGCGCGCCGGTGTGGGCCACGATGGAGCGCCGCGCCGCCTCGCTCCGGCCCTCCGGGGCGCAGACCAGGACGGGCTTCCCTGCCCGGCGAAGGGCGTCCAGGCCGCGAGCGATGCTCTCCACGTCGCGCAAGGTCTCGGCGTAGGTGACGACCAACTCGGTGTGAGGGTCGGACGCGGCCCACGCGAACATGTCGCCCAGGCCGACGACCGCCTCGTTCCCAACACCGAGGATGATCCGAAGACCCACCCCGCGGTCCGAGGCCATCTGGGCCATCGTCCAGGCCACGGTCCCGCTCTGCGAGATGACGCTCGTGGCGCCGGGGACCGGGTCCGGGGGCGGCGTGGTGCCGTAGGGCGCCACCCGGTCCACGTAGTTCACGAACCCCTCGACGTTCGGACCGAGGACCGGAAGCTGGTGCTGCATGGCCACCCTCCGCAGCTCGGCTTGGAGCGCCTGCCCCTCCGGCCCGGCCTCCGCGAAGCCGCTGGAGACGACCATGGCGGTTCGGACCCCCGCCGTTCCGCAGTCGTCCACCATGCGAACCGCGACCCGGGCCGGCACGACGACGACGGCGAGGTCCACACCGCGCGGCAGCTCCAGCACGGACTTCAGGCACGGCCGGCCCCACACCTCGTCGTACTTGGGGTTGACGGGGTAAAGCTCGCCCCGGTAGCCGAGGTGCATGAGGCTCCGGAAGACCTCGGGCGCCCAGGAGTCCGGGGATTCCGACGCGCCGACCACCGCGATCGAACTCGGCGAGATCAGCGGCCGGAGTGCCTTCGGGTTCACGCCTCCTCACCGCGGAACCGAGCGTCCCGCCAGGCGATGGCGGCCTTCAGGCCCTCCTTCTTCGTGATGCGACGGAACTCGTCGCGCTGGCGGAGGTTGGCGGCCTCGATCACCGCGTCGAGCTCGACGCCCGCGGCCACGCCCTCACGCATCCCCGAGACCTCCCACACCCGGTTGATGGCCCGCTTGGTCGCCTGGACCACCAGGGGCTCGTTCTTCGCGATCTGCTCGGCCAGCGCCAGCGTGGCGTCGTCCAGCTCGTCACGAGGGACCACCCGGTTCACCAATCCGATCCGGAGGGCCTCGTCGGCGGGGATCCGGTCCTCGCCGGTGAACATCAGTTCCTTCGCCTTCCGAGCGCCGAGCACCCACGGCAGGAGCATCGTCACGACCCCCGAGCCGAACCGGATGTCCGGGTAGCCGAAGAAGGCGTCGTCGGAGGACACGCACAGGTCGCAGGAGAGCATGAGGTCGGTCCCGCCGGCCAGGCAGTAGCTGTGGACCTGGGCGATGACCGGCTTGGGATGGTCGAAGAACTCCAGCATCCGCTCCGCCGAGCGCTCCAGCTCATGGAACCATGCCGCGGAGTCCATGGGGCCGGCGTCGGCGTCCTCGGCCAGGTCGTAGCCGGCGCAGAACGCGCGGCCCGCCCCCCGGAGGATCAGCACGCTCACTCCTTCGTCCCCGGCCGCCTTCGCCAGGGCCCCAGACAGCGCCTCGATGAGCTCGCTGTTCAGCGCGTTCAGCGCCTTGGGGCGGTTCATCGTGAGCCGCCGGACGAGGCCGATCGTCTCCTCCAGCACCACGGTCTCGCCCATGGCGCGCATCATACGCAGGGTCCGAACGCGGGCCGCGACGAGCTCGAGGCCGAGGTGGTCGCGAGTCTGGAGCACGATCACCTCGATTCCCCGGTCGGAGACCTCCGTTACCTCGGCCACTCCGGCCGGGCCCGCTCCCCTCCTCCCACGTTTGGCGACCCATGCATGAGGGGAGTGGGTTGCGGGGGCCCCGGTCGTGTGCTACTTGTGCTTTTGAATGAGCAGTCAACCCTAGGAGGACGCCGTGATGCGACACCCGCGTGAGGGCTGGAAGAGCGGAATGAGCCGCCGGGACTTCCTCCGCCGGTCGGCCGGGGCGGCGGTAGCCCTTCCAAGCCTCTCAGCCATCCTCGCCGCTTGCGAGAGGCCAGGCGCCATCGAGGGGGAGGGCGGCTTCAAGGTCGCTCGGCCCGATAACCCGGTGACGCTTCCCCTGAACGGCGAGCCGATCCCGGACGGCCTGCGGCCCGAGAAGGACGCCGTCCTCCAGATCTTCAACTGGGACCAGTACGTCTGGAAGCCGGTCGTCCAGGAGTTCGTGGACGAGTTCGGGCTGGCCGGCTTCGAGATCACGACCTTCGACAACATGGACGAGGCGGTCGCCAAGATGCAAACCGGCCAGCTCCAGATCGACGTCTTCTTCCCCACGTACGACGTGCTCGGCAAGCTCGTGGCGGCGGATCTGCTCCAGCCGCTCAACCACAGCTACATCCCGAACCTCGATGCGAACGTGTGGCCGGTGTACCAGAACCCGTTCTACGACCAGGAGTGGAGGTATTCGGTGCCCTACGTCGTGTACACCACCGGCATCGGGTACCGCAGGGATCACATCTCGGACGAAACCATCCAGGGCATGTCCAACCCCTACGAGATCCTGTGGGACCCCCAGTACAGCGGCAAGGTCGGCGTCTACAACTCCTACCGCGACGCCATCGCCCTGGCCCTGCTCAAGAACGGGATCACGGACATCAACACGGGGGACCCCAAGGAGATCGAGATCGCCAAGAACGACCTCATCGCCATGGTCGACCTGGTGAACGTCCGAAACTCGATCAACGGCGCCTACAAGAAGCTCCCGGAGGGCGAGTATCACCTCCACCAGGCGTGGTCGGGCGACATGGCCGCCGGGTGGGGCTACGTCCCCACCTACACCGTCGATACGTACACGACACTCGGGTACTGGTTCCCGGACGACCGGGTGGGCGTCGTGGACAACGACCTCATCGCCATCCCGAAGAACGCTCCCCACCCGGTCGCAGCCCACTACTTCCTGAACTACCTGCTCGACTTCAAACCCGCGATGGACAACTTCTCCTGGGTCGGGTACCAGCCGCCGCAGAACCGCGCCGACCCCGACACGCTCACCAGCGCGGAGGGCCGTTACTCCAAGATCTCGAATTGGGCGGAGCCGGCACAGTACGTGCTGCCGTGGATGGAGAGGGCGGTCGTCCGGAAGGAGGACTTCGACGTGGGGTACCGCCTCGCTGAGCTAAGCCCCGAGGTCGACGCCCTCTGGCACGACGCCTGGCAAGAGTTCAAAGCGGGTGTCTGAGGCAGGAACGGCCGTCGAGCCGCCACCCTCCCTCGGTCGGCGTCGATCGAAGGCCGAACCGAGCGAGAGGAGCGGGGTCCGGTACCCCAGGTGGTTCTGGCCCTCGTTCGCGGTGCCGGGCACAGTTTGGTTGCTGGTCCTGTTCGTCCTGCCGTTCTACGTCATCTTGTCCGTGGCCTTCGGCACGGTCGACCTCTTCCGGAACCCGCTCCCCGTGTGGCAGCCGTGGTACTGGACGACGACCCACTTCCAGGACGTCTTCGGCAAGCTCTTCGGCAGCAACGCGTTCCTTCGGCCCGCCGTTATCCGCACCTTCCTCTACGTCGCCGTCGCCAGCGCGATATGCCTCGTCGTCGGCTACGCCGTTGCCTACTATGTCTCCCGATTCGGGGGGCGGCGAAAGACCCTCCTCCTCGTCCTGCTGATCTCGCCGTTTTGGATCAGCTACCTCATGCGGATGCTTGCCTGGGTGAACCTGCTCCAGGACGAGGGCTACGTGAACCGGCTTCTCCAGTTCCTCAACCTCATCCCCGAGCCGGTTCACTGGCTGGAGGGGAAGCCCATGACGGTGATCTTGGGTCTGGTCTACGGCTACATCCCTTACATGATCCTGCCGCTGTACGGGTTCCTGGACCGCATCGACCCCGATCTCCTCCAGGCCGGCCGCGACCTGGGAGCCAGCCCCGTCCGTACCTTCCTGCGCGTGACTCTGCCCCTGTCCAGGCCTGCCATCCTGGCCGGCCTCGTGATCGTCTCGCTTCCCATGTTCGGCGACTATTACACCAACAACATGCTCTCCAACTCGCCAAGGACGACCATGATCGGCAACCTCATCGATGATGCGGTCGGCTCCCCCGGACAAGGCCCGCAGGCGGCGGTGATCGTGGTCCTCCTGATGATCATGCTCATGGTCCCGATGCTCTACTACATGCGGAGCACCCAGAGAGCCTCGGGGGCGGAGTGAGCGATACCGTCGCCACCCGCGCCGGCATGCCGAAGCTCGCCACGTCCCAGCCGGTCGCGAGGGGATTCCGCCGCTGGTGGAAGGATCCCTGGAGGAAGCCGAGGTTTCTGGAGGCGCTCACCTGGGCGTACCTCGCCTGGTCCATCGTGCCCGTGGCCATCGCCGTGCTGTTGTCGTTCAACGCGGGCCGCTCGAACACCACGTTCCAGACCTTCGGGCTCCGTTGGTGGTTCGACGATCCCGACGGCGAGTCACTGTTCCAGGACGAGGCACTGCGAACTGCCCTTACTCAAACCCTGAAGCTCTCGGTCATCACCATGCTCATCGCCGTACCGCTCGGCGTCTCCTTCGCCCTGGGCCTCGACCGCTGGCGGGGCCGGGGTTCCGGTCCGGCCAACTTCCTCATGCTTCTCACGTTCGTGCTGCCGGAGATCATCCTGGGTGTAGCGATGCTCCTGGTCGTCCGGTTCCTCCTGACCTTCGTCCACCTGGGCACGACCGCGCAGGTCCTGGGGCTGGTGACGTTCCAGATCTCTTACCCGGTGATCATCGTGCGGGCCCGGTTGCTGTCGATCGGGAAGGAGTACGAGGAGGCGGCCATGGACCTCGGCGCCCCTCCCAGGCAGGCCATCCGCCGCGTGTTGCTGCCGCTTCTATACCCTGCGATCTTCGCCAGCTTCGCGATCGTGTTCGCCGACACCGTCGACAACTTCGTCACGGTTCGGTATCTCTCCGGTCCGGCCTCGAGTGAGCCGCTGTCGCTGAAGATCTACACGGTGGCCCGGGGTGCGGCGACCCCCGCCGTCAATGCGGCCGCCACGTTCATGTTGGGTTCGTCGACCGTCGCCATCGCCCTCGGATACATCGCCTACCGCTACCTCTCGCGGGGGCAGCGCGCGGGCGTCCAGGAGTTTACCGCCCAGGTCTGAGCCTCCCGAGCTTCGAGCGGGTCTGAGGACGTAGCGGAGGAAGGCTAGGCGACCGCGACCGATTCGCCCACGCCGGTACCGTCGATCAAGACGCGGACTGCGTCCGGCGGAAGATGCACCGTGAGCGACGCCCCCTGCGCGTACGGGAGCCCCTCCCCCTGGTTCTGCACCCAGGCCTGGAGTGTCTGTCCAGGGGCGAGGTGCACGATGACCTGGAGGATCGAGCCCACGTAGACGACCCGCTCCACCATGCCCGGGATGCGGTTCTGGCCCGTCCCGCCATGCGCCTCCAGGCCCACCCGTTCAGGCCGGATCACGATCTTCGCGTCGCCCCGGGCGTCGCTCTCGCCCTGCCCGGCGAGGAGCTCGAACTCCCCCAGACGGATCCGGCATCGGCCACTCCCGTCGGGCCCTTCGGCTCGGGCGTCCATGAGGTTCGACACTCCGAGGAAGTCTGCCACGTAAACGGTCCTGGGCTCCTCGTACACCTCGTCCGGCGTCCCCACCTGCTCGACCTGGCCGTTCGACATCACGGCCAGCCGGTCGGACATGGTGAGCGCCTCCTCCTGGTCGTGCGTGACGTAGATGAACGTGATGCCGACCTCCTCCTGGAGAGCCTTCAGCTCGATCTGGAGGGCCTTGCGGAGCTTGGCGTCGAGGGCCCCGAGGGGCTCGTCCAGTAACAGGACCGCCGGGCCCAACACCAGGGCCCGGGCGAGCGCCACGCGCTGCTGCTGGCCGCCGGAGAGCTGCGACGGCCGCCGCTTCTCCAGACCTTGGAGGCGGACCAGGGCCAGGGCGTCGTGAACCTTCCGTTTGATCTCCTGCTTCGAGACGTCCTTGTACCTCAGGCCGAACGCCACGTTGTCGAACACGTTCAGGTGGGGGAACAGGGCGTAGTTCTGGAAGACAGTGTTGACGTTCCGCCTATGAGGCGGGACCTGGGCCATGTCCACGTCGTCCAGGAGGATCTGGCCCTCGTCGGGACGCTCGAACCCCGCGATCAGCCGGAGCGTCGTGGTCTTGCCGCATCCCGACGGCCCGAGCAGCGAGAAGAACTCGCCCGGACGCATCTCCAGGTTGATCCCGCCGACCGCGGTGACGTCGGCGAACCGCTTGACCAGATCGACCAGCTTGACCTCGCCCCCGCCCATGTGGCGCAGGATAGCGCACCCCGCCCCCGGTACGCCTGACGGCCCGGACATCCGGGTCGCGATCGTGGCCTAGTGGGAGAGGTTGATGTAGATCGACTTCTTCTCCAGGTAGTCCTCGACGCCTTCCCTGCCGAGCTCCCGCCCGATGCCGGACTGCTTGTACCCCCCCCAAGGCATCTCAGTGGGGGCCGGCTGCGAGTCGTTGATCCACACGATGCCCGCCCGAAGCGCCCGCGCCGTGTTGATGGCCTTCTTGATGTCGTTCGTCCAGACCGCCGCCGCCAGGCCGTAGTCGTTGTCGTTCGATAGCCGAATGACCTCGTCGATGTCCTTGAACGGGATGACCGACATGACCGGCCCGAAGATCTCCTCCCGGGCGATCCTGGCGTCGTTCGCGACGTCGGCGAAGATCGCGGGCGGCACGAAGTACCCGTTGGCGAGCCTTGGATCGCTCGGCCGTTCGCCCATCACGGCGAGCTTCGCCTCCTTCTCCCCGATCTCGATGTATCGCTCGACCCGGTCCTTCTGTTCCTCGGAGACTAGAGGACCCATCGTGGTGTCCACATCGAAGGGCGAGCCCAATCGGACCCGCCTGGCTCGCTCGCTCATGGCGGAAACGGCGTCGTCGTAGATTGACTTCTCCACGAATACCCGCGACCCGGCCGAGCAGATCTCGCCCTGGTTCCAGAAGATGCCGTTGCAGCTTCCCTCGATGGCCGAATCGAATTCGGCATCGGCGAACACGATGTTCGGCGACTTGCCGCCGAGCTCGAGCGTCACGCGCTTCAGCGTGTCCGCGCCGCTCTTCATGATGATCTTGCCGACCTCTCGCGAGCCGGTGAAACCCACCTTGTCCACTCGCGGGCTCTCCACGAGCGGCGCCCCGGCCGTCTCGCCGAATCCCGTGAGCACGTGGAGCACGCCGGCCGGCAGACCCGCCTCCTCCAGGATCTTGGGGATCTCCAGCGCCGTGAGAGGCGTTTGCTCCGGTGGCTTCAGGATCACGGTGCATCCAGCGGCCAGGGCGGGCGCCACCTTCTGGGTCGCCATCATCATCGGGTAGTTCCACGGGGTGATGCACGCCGCCACACCCATGGGCTCTTTCACCACCAAGCTCATGGCGTCCGGCCCCACCGGCGGGATCTCGCCGTCGATCTTCGTTGCCCACCCGCCGAAGTACTCGAACATGAACGCGACCTCGGCGATGTCCTCGCGGGCCTCGGCGATGGGCTTGCCGCTGTCGAGGGCCTCCAGCTCGGCCAGGCGCTCGTGCTCGCGGCGGACGATCTCCCCGACCCGAAGCAGGATCCGCCCTCGATCGCGTTCGCTGGTGCGCGGCCACCACGCCCCCTCGTCGAACGTACGCCGGGCGGCGTCCACAGCACGATCGACGTCGGCCTTCTTCGAATCGGGCGCCGTGGCCACCACCTCACCGGTCGCCGGGTTGAACACGTCGAACCGCTCGCCGTCGAGAGCGTCAACCCACTTGCCGTCCACGTAGTTCTGGAGCTCCTGAGCCATGGGACGAGGACCTCCGTCGATCCTGACCGCTTGAACGCCGGTTCAGCGTACCTCGAACCGCGTGCCGGGGGAGCCCGCGGGTGAGCGGCTGCGGGTCCCTGCCGCGACCGAAATCGGAGCCCCGTTCAGGCGGGTCCGCCCATCGCCACGCCCGGCGGAACGTGAAGTCTGCATCCCGGAGGCCCGCGGTAGGCTCGGTCGATGGTCCGAACGACGACCGTCCAAGGTGACGGGGTCCGGCTGGCGGTCCGGGAGTGGCCGGGCCACGGTCCGCCCCTGCTGCTCCTCCACGGGCTGGCCTCCTCCTCCCACATCTGGGACCTGGTGGCGCCTCGCCTGGCCCACCGGTTCCGCGCGGTGGCCTACGACCAGCGCGGCCACGGCCTGTCCGGCAAGCCCCCAGGCGGCTACGGGTTCGATCGCCTCACGGCCGATGCCGCCTCGGTGATCCGCGCGCTCCGACTGGGCCGTCCGATCGTGGTCGGCCACTCGTGGGGGGCCAATGTAGCGCTGCAGCTCGCCGTGGAGAGGCCCCGGGTAGGGGGCGCCGTCCTGATCGACGGCGGCTTCCTCAGCATGCGGGACCGGATGGACTGGAAGACGGCGCGCACGACCCTGGCGCCGCCCGAGCTAAGGGGGATGCCGCTCGAGGAGTTCCGCCGCGGGATGCGCGCCTTCACACATGGCGCCGTGGCGTTGACGCCGGAGGTGGAGGCGGTGTTTCTGTCCCTGATGCGGGTGGACCGGGCCGGCACCATCCACCCCCGGCTGTCGCGGGCCAACCACCTCCGGATCCTCCGGGCGCTGTGGGAGCAGGATGCCGTGAGACTCCTTCGCCGGGTCCGGGTCCCCACACTGGTGCTCGGGGTCCGTTCGGCCCCCGGCTCGGTGGACTCGGCCGGGTTCATGGAGGAGAAGGAGCGCGCCGCGAAGGTTGCGCGGCGCATCGGCGGCTCCGTGCGCTTCGAATGGATCGAGGGGATCCACGACATCCCGATCCACCGTCCGGAGGCCGTGGCCCGGCGGATCGAACGGTTCGCCCGGGCGGTCGTAGGATGAGCTCGTGATCACATTCATCCTGATCCTGCTGGTGGTCGCCGCGGTCTTCGGGGTGCTCGGTGCCGTGCTGAAAGTCGCGCTGATCCTGGTGCTCTCCTTCGTCCTGGCCACGACGGTGATGCTGTGGGCCGGGTGGTGGTGGTTCCGGAACCGCATGCAGGCGTTCCAGCGCGAGGTCGAGCTCGAGGCCCGGCGGCGGCGGGCCGTCGACACCAGGCCCGTGCGGAACGAAGCGGACGACGACCGACCCGAGCTCGGCGGCGGCCCGCCGAGCTAGCGCCTGTACTCCCTCGCGGCCTCCTTCAAGCGCTCGTGCATGCCCGCGTAAGCGTCCATCCCCGGGAGGTAGCGCTTGGGGACCTTGGCCACGAACGTGTAGTTGGGGTCGCACACGTTCGCCACCGGGCTCTCCGATACCTGGGTGAGGAACTGGTAGGCGTCGAGTCTCTCGAATCCCTGCTCCTCCGACAGCCACGCCACCATGTCAGTGTGAGCGATCCGGAACGCGTCCTCAAGCGGCCGGGCCGACCCGGTAGACATGATGTGGTCGTCGCTCTCGATCCGGGGCCACGGCGTGGCCCGCCCCTTGATCAGGTCGATCTCGATGACGCTGTCCATGGCCGCCTCCACCGCGACCCCGCACGTCTCGCCCTCGCCTTGGCGGCAGTGGCCGTCGCCGATCGAGAACAGCGCGCCCTCGACGTTCACACCCAGGTAGCAGGTGGCCCCGGCCCGCATCTCCGGGGTGTCCATGTTGCCTCCGTGCGCGTCCGGCACGAGCGAGGATCGGGCCTCGAAGGCGGCCGGCGCCACCCCGACCGTCCCGTGCATCGGGTCCATGGGGAGCTCGACCGAGTAGTCGCCGGCCCGCGCCCGGTAGGTGACGGTCCGCCGGGCCTTGTCAACCTCGTACATCCACACCACCTCGCGGAGCGGATCCTGAAGCGTGACGGTCTGGTGCGTCGAGGTCAGCGCGCCGAACAGCGGGACCGTGCACGATGCCGCCCAGTCCCGAGAGGGTTCGATCGAGACGAAGTGGATGGCCAGCGTGTCGCCGGGCTCCGCGCCCTCCACGTAGAACGGCCCGGTCTGCGGGTTCACGAACGGGAACTCGATGACCTTGGAGATGACGTCGTCCGGCCCCCGGACCTTTCCCCCGAAGGCGTCCTCGGTCCACAGTTCGAGCAGGTCGCCGGGCTTCACCTTGCGGACCGGGGGCACCCCCCCGAACGTCCAGGCGAACTCGGAGGGATCGGGGCGGTACGTCACGACGTCCATGGGGCCTCCTGTAGGGCTGTTTGGTGTCGGCGCAGGGTCATAACGGCGCCGGATTCAGACTGGCGCCGAAACCTCCGCCACCTCCTTCTCGACGAACACTCTCTCGACTCCTTACCTCCGCGGATTATGCAGCGCAACGGGCGCCCAGGGCCAGCCGCGGACCTTCGGCCTCATCGTCGCGGCGCCACCCTGCCGGCGAGCGGCCGCTCGCCGGTAGGCTGGAGGCGATGGACCAGGCCTTC
>JBOGVG010000241.1:0-52430 GCA_050692435.1 Actinomycetota bacterium | reverse complement strand
GGTAGCTCCGCCCCTCCAGCACGACCGCGTCCACCAGGTACCGAGCCAGATCCATCGCAGACCCCCGTCATAGGTGTCCACGATGCTCCGACACAGGTGTCCACTATCTGGTGAACTCAGACACCCTTGGGTCCACTTTCAGGGGCTTATTCGAACTCGGGCGAGAGAAGAGAGGCGCGAAGACCTCCGAGAACTCCGCCCGGCCGATCTTGCGATTTCTGATGTAGACGGCCGCGATCACGGCGTCGTTGAAGCGACGGCGTACCGACGGCCGCGCCTTCATGTATGCGGCGTGACAGTTTCCGGCGAGCCGGATGGCGGTGCGAAGCACGTCGTCCCAGTCCTCCAGATTGCCTTCCGCGGCCGCGAGCTCGGCCTTGGCAGCCTGCTCCGCTACGCCGATGCGGTCCTGCTCGTTCTTGAGGAGTTCGAGCGGGATCGCGTTCGCGTAGAAGGCTTGAAGGAGCTTGCCCCGCTCCTCGGCGAGCCTGGCGAGCGTCTTCGTGAGGACCACGCGCCGCTCTGAGGTCTCGGCCTGGCGCTCGACGATCTCGGCTTCCAGTTCCTCGGTGAGACGATCGACCCACGACGGCGGCAGCTGGACGCGCCGGTACATATCCTCGACGAGCGCCTCCGCGTCGCCGGCGAGCACATACGGCTGCTGGCAGCCGGTCCTCGCGGTGCCTCTCTGCCCGAGCCAGCGGTCGCAGGGCGCCCGGCGCCGGAGCCTCGGGCCGGCCGGCCTGAGGACGTAGGAGCGTATCCCGGGGCGCTGTCGCGCCCTGGGCCTTTCGAGCGGCGAGACGGGCCTTGCCGCCCGCGCTCACCCGGGCTCGTCACGGGACACCCGGAGCAACTCGAGGATCGGTCGGCGGCAGTCGTCGTGAAGCGGCAGCCACACCGGCCCGAGCGGGCGGCGGAGCGTGTCGGCCCGCACGGCCGTTGAGATAGGGACGCTCGCGCCGACGAGCGCGCTCCGCGCGTAGCGCTCCCGGGCCGCGCTTGGGAACACGAACAGCAGGGCGTCCTCCGAGCGGGCGGTCCGGCCGACGAGGCGGTAGCGGCAGGTCTTGTTCCCCAGCTGATCGTGGTTCTCGGTCCCCCGGTCGTACTCCAGGAAGAACGAGATCTCGCGATCTCCCGCTTCGATATGGCCGATCCCGTCCGGCGAAATGACCGAGTCCCACGAAGCGGTGGCTCGCCGCTCCCCGGTCCACTCGAGCCTCCATCCCCGTCTGCGGCAGGCCAAGGCGAGGCGGGCGAAGAAGCCGTTGCACTCGACCCGGTGGCGGAGCCTGGGGCTCCCCACGACGTCGAAGATCCGCGCCTTCTTGAACCGGAACTTGTCGTAGTCGATCTCCTGGCGCGCGGCGACCAGGCGCGCTCCCGGCTCGTCGAGCGTGTAGTGCCAGGGAGCGGAGCCGGTTGGGGTGTGAGGACGGAACCGTTCCACTAGCCCGAGGCGGTAGAGCTGAAGCATCCGCTTGGAGGCTCTGGTGTGGGTGTCGAAGTGAAGTTCGTAGATCTGCGGAGTGGTAAGGACCCTGTGCTCGTAGAGTTCGATCAGGATCTCGAAGTCCCGTCTGGTCAGCCGGTGCGCGTAGCCAGCTACCGATGAACTGGATTGAGAAGAAGAACGTGAACGAAGTGGAGCGTGATCCCGGGCGGTCATCCGGCCACCCTTCGTGCACCATAGGCAGGCAGGACCGCGGGGGAGGACCCGCCGGATGATGATCCGGCCATCGCTTGGGCGACGGACTCGGCCGGCGGCCGAGCGTCCGGATGGCGGTGCGCCTTCGCCTTCGAGTTCTCCGAGCTCATCTTCGGCGAGGTGCCCGGGTCCGGAGCCTGAGCGATTCCGGCCGACCCTGGTCCAGCGCCCGACGCAGCTCGAAAGAGTGCAGCGTCGCGTGAGTCGCTGACAGCGGTGGCGATCCCTCCGCAGCCGGAAGCTCCGCCGGCGAGCCAAGTCCCAGGTGCGACCATCTCCATCTCTTCAAAGGCGCGGAACCACTCCGAACCGTGACGTTCGCCAATGGGGAGAATTCGGGGAGCTTCGGAACGCGGGCCTCATGATCGTGCTGCGGCCGGCTCCACCTTGGGCGTTTGATCTTGTCGAGGCCCCCGATGACGAGCCTCAGGTCCCCCGGACATACCATGGTGCGATGACTACGTGGGTGCTCACGCCGGAGGTGAAAGGTATCTTCGAGCGCCTCTACCGAGATGCCATCGAGCGCAAGAGGGACCGGGCCAGCGCGCTTCGACGGATCGGTGAGCTCGCTACTCGATCGAGCAGATTCGCTATGGCCTAGAGCGCCGCAGAGGCCTCGGGTGAGGAGGCGAGGACGCGATGACAAGGCCTGGTCTCGTGGATGCAGAGGATCTCATTCGCTGGGCGGACAGCTTCAACGTCCGAGCTGACCTGCCACGCCTGATCCGTCGGCTCATCATGGAGACGGGGCATGGCGTCGTAACCCTTGGGTTTCGGGCTGGTGCCGGCGTGTCAATTGGAGGGTGGGACGGGACGGTCCGTTCGACCAAACCCACGCCTCATATCCCCGACGGCCTTTCGGTATGGGAGATCTCTGCGAACCAGAAGGTCAAACAGAAGGCCGACAGGGACTATGAGAGCCGGGATTCGGTGCCCGGGTCGGCCACGCCGGCTGAATGTACCTATGTCGGGGTGAACGTCCGCCGATGGGGTGGCCGCGACGACTGGGAAGCTGCCCGCAACGCCGAGGGGAAGTGGCGCGAGGTCCGCTTCTACGACGTCGACAAGATCGAAACGTGGCTGGAAGGCGCTCCCGTCACTCACGCATGGATCTCAGAGCATCTTGGGCTGACGCCGTTCGGGCTGCGAGCAGCCGAGAACTGGTTCGAAGCCTGGGCCACCGCAACGGATCCCATATTGCCCTACTCCTTGGTCCTTGCGGGGCGGGATAAGGTCGCTGACCAGCTTGGGGAAAAACTGGGCCAACCCCCACAGCTCATCACAGTTCGGGGGTCCAGCCTGGACGAGGTGCTCGCGTTCGTCGTCTCGGTAGGCGGCAGGTTGGCCGAGTCAGATGGAGGGGCGCTCTGTTCGCGCATCGCGTTCGTCGACCAGGTAGACGCCTGGCGGAGGCTCGAGGGTCATCCGACTCCGCTTGTACTTGTGCCCATCGGGGACACAGTGGCCAAAGAGGCCACCGGCGCATCTCGCCATGACGTAATCGTGCCGGTCGTCGGTCCTGCCGTCGCTGACATCCAGTTGCCGCCTGTCGACTCTTCTGCGGCTGCGGAGATCCTGAAGGAAGCTGGTCTGGAGGAGAAGAAAGCCGACGAGGCCGGCCGCCTTGCCAGGTTCAGCATCCTCGCACTCAGGCGTCGCTTGGCGGTGAAGCCCGAACTTCATCGTCCGCCGTGGTCCAGTGCTCCGGTCCAGAGGATTGTCCGACGTCTTCTCCTCGTCGGGCGATGGAATGAGTCTCGCGATGGCGACAAGCAGGCCGTGGGGACACTGCTCGGCGGCAACTATGCGGATCTTCAGGACGACCTTGCGGGCCTAGCGGCAGCCGAGGATCCCATAATCGGCTCGGTCGGCAGCTCGACCGGGCTGGTATCGCCATATGACGCATGGCTTCTCATTCGCGAGACGCTGCGAGTGGAGGACCTCCAAGCGTTCGAAGTGGCGGTTCGGGACGTGCTCCTCGCGCCGGACCCCGCCTACGACCTCGAACCGGGTGAGCGCTGGATGGCTTCCATCCACGGCAAGGTTCGTGAGCATTCAGGCGACCTCAGGCATGGCCTCGCCACGACCCTCGCGCTCCTCGGCGCGCTCGGCGACCGAGTGGATGCCGGAAAGGGCGCGACCGGCGAAGATTGGGCTGGCTATCTGGTCCGTGAGGTCCTTGATGCCGCGAACGAAGATGACTTCGGGAGGCTGTGGGCCTCTCTCGAGGATGTTCTGCCGTTGCTGGCGGAAGCGGCTCCTGGTCGGTTCCTCGACGCCGTCAGGGACGGGACACAGGGTGCCTCGCCAGTCCTTCGCAAGGTCTTCATGGATGAGGGCGACGGTGGGGTCTTCGCGGCTCATTCACCGCACACAGGTCTGCTTTGGGCGCTCGAGACGGCAGCCTGGTCGCCGGAGCACTTCGGGCAAGCTGTTGATCTCCTAGCCAGGTTGGCGGAGCTCGATCCTGGAGGTCGTCTCTCCAACCGGCCCTTCAACAGCCTCAGCGAGATCCTCTGTCCTTGGCATCCTCAGAACTCCGTCGATGCCGCCCGACGTCTGTCGGCGATCGACGGTCTTCGGAAGAGGCACCCGGACATCGCGTGGCGACTGCTCCTCGCCATGCTTCCTGAGCACTACGCCGTTGCGATGCCCACGCATGAGCCGGAATACCGAATGTGGAAGCCTCAGGAACTCGCCGTCACAAGGCCCGAGTACTGGTCCTTTATCGACGAGGTCGTCAATCGAGCTCTTGAAGACGTCGGGGATAGCGCCGACCGCTGGATCGAGTTCCTGGACAAGCTCGACGATCTCCCGCCCCCGGCTCGATCGAGAGTGCGCGGACAACTCGAACAGACTGTGGCGAGCGGAACCCTTGGGTCCTCGGCGCCCCGGGTGTGGAACCAACTGCGCAGTCTCATCGCCCGACACAGGCGCTTCTCGGATGCCGATTGGGCGCTCCCTGGCGAGGAGCTCGACGCACTCGAGGCCCTTGCTCACCAATTCACGCCCACAGATCCCATTCAGGAGCATGGCTGGCTCTTCGAAGAGCAGATGCCGACCTCCCGGAGAAGCACCGCGGAGACGACGACTGGGAGGGGTACCGACAGCGACTCGACGATCTGCGGCGGGACGCGGTTGTGGCTGTGGATGAGCGTGTTGGCTGGCCCGGTATCCAGGCTCTTGCCGCTAAGAGCAAGTTCCCTTGGGGCGTCGGAGTCGCATTGGCAGATGCCGAGTTACCGCACGAAGCGAGGATTCTCAAGTTACTCGCTTCCCCGGAAGCCGCTGAAGTGGATCTCGCAGTGGGATACGCGACCCGCCGCTTCGGACAGAGGTCATGGGAGTGGCTGGATCCCTTGCTGGCTGAGTCGCTCTCCGCCACGCAAGAGGCGCGATTGCTTCTTGCCACACACAGCTTTCCGGAGGCATGGGAACGGGCGGATCAGCTTGGTGACGAGGTGGCCGACGAGTTCTGGCGGCACTTCCTTCCCTACGGACTCGGTCAGGACTTCGAGTGGGCTTCCTATGCGGCCGGACGCCTCATAGCTGTCGGCCGCAACAAGGCGGCCCTCGAACTTCTCAACCTCTACTTGCGTGAGGAGCAGGGTGTCGAGGTCGCAGAGCTGATTGCGACCGGGCTGGAGAACCTGCTCGAGCAGGATGCTCCCGATGTCGGCAGACTCGACCGACATGACATCTTGCAGCTGTTCGAGTTCCTGCAGTCGTCCGAGCTCGAGTGGCAGCGCGTTGCCCGTCTGGAGTGGTCTTACGCATCAGCCCTCGATTTCGAAGGGCGGCTCACCACCCTCCACCGTCTGATGAGTGAGGATCCGGCGTTCTTCGTGGAGCTGATCAGCAGGGTATTTCGAGCAAGCGACGAACCGCGCGACGACGATGTAGAAGTCCCCGGGGAGACCGCCCGGATTGCCACGAACGCATATCGAGTTCTCTCCCACTGGCAGCGTCCTCCCGGGTTGACATCCGAGGGAACCATCGACGGGGACTTGCTCAACGAATGGGTTGAAAGGGCCAGAGAGCTGTTAGCCAAGGCCAGAAGGTTGGACATAGGCGACGTCCATATCGGCAAGGTACTCGCCCACAGTCCGCCGGATGAGGACGGTGTGTGGCCGAGTCGAGCCGTCAGGGCGCTTCTCGAGACCCTCCAGAACGACAAGATCGAGGAAGGACTCCAAACAAACGTCCACAACCAGCGGGGCGTCACGACGCGGGGACTCACTGAGGGTGGCGTCCAGGAGAGGGATCTCGTGCGCAAGTACAGAGAGGAAGCTGCTCGCCTGAGTGATGAGTGGCCACGATCTGCCGCGATCCTGCGCGAGATAGCAGATGACTACGAGAGGGAGGCCAGGCGAAGCGATGAGGATGCTGAACGCTTCCGCAGGGGCTTCGAGAGGTAGGTGAGCAAGCTCATCGCGCGAGAGTTGTTGTGAAGACGGCTGGCCAGGCAGATGACAGGCGAGACGGGCCTGCGCTCGCCCTGTCACGGATACCATGAACCCGTGAAGGGAGTGTGGGGGCAGGTTCCGGGGCAGCCTCGAGAGATTCTTGCAGGAGTCGCCGCGCAGGCTCGGCGCCTCGGCCGCCGAGTCGCCGGAGACGACTTGTTCCTGCTTGCCGTGAGCGGGCTCCCTAACGATCCGCCTGCGCGACGAGCGCTGGAGGCCGAAGGGCTGGGCTCCAGCCAGATCGAGGAGCAGATCCGAACGGCTGGAGACTCGGAAGCCGAATGGGATGGAAGAATCACCTTTGCTCCGGCCTTCTACTCGATGAGGGGAAGAGCCGAGGGACTTGCAGCCGCCCTCGGTGACGGCACGATTACTCCTGAGCATGTCTTGATCGCCCTGTTGTGGGACCCGATGACCGTCTCTTCCCAACTTGTGGCGCGGATGGGTGCCAGTAGGCAGCGGACTATCGACCGCCTTCGGGACATGGGCGTGCCGGTGCCAAATGCTCCACTGCCGGCGCAGCGAGAGATCGAACATGGGGAGCGAGTGTGGATCGAGCGAGAGCAAGCGCAGTCAGTGGTTGCCTACGTTGCGCGCCACATCCCGCCCGACACGGTATGGGGCTTCAACTACGAAGGTCAGCGAGCTTGGATTAGGGCGGAATCGCACGTAGATCTCCAGCGCCTTGTCGATGAAGGCCTGGCGAGTTCCGAGGAGGCCGGTAGTAGCTGACCCGGGCGGGGGATCTTCGGTGGCGCCCTTACTGCTGATTTCGGAATCAGGAGGACGCAACGGTGGCGAAGGAAGTGGACTTGACCTCGGATGAGGCGGCCGTCGTAGCAAAGGCATTGGAACTTTCGGATCGTTTCGAGCGCGACGCGGTCGAGGAGCTGCGGGCTTCGATAGATCCGATCCCCGAACCGAGGCTTGGGGACTTCCTCCGTCGAACGACCCGAGCCGTGAGAGACGACCGTGAGCATACGTGGTACGTCAGCCATCGAGCGTTCGAGCTGATTCTCCGGGCCTTCAGCCCGAGCTCCGACGAGTGGAGACCAGAGGAATCCCGGATCGAACCTGCCTGGCGCTCACTGGCGGAAGGTGACTCCGAAGCCGCAGAGGCTCAGGCCAAACGACTGCTTGAGCAGGCTCGCTCCCGTAGTGGACAGTGGGACGAAGGCAATCTCGTCCACCACGGTCACCTTATCCTTGGCCACGTCCGACTCCGGGCCGGGGACGAGGATGGAGCGACGGAACACCTCCTAGATGCCGGACGAGCCAGGGGGTCTCCCCAACTGAACTCCTTCGGGCCGAACATGACGCTGGCCAAGGCATTACTGGAGCGGGGAAAACGGCAAGGGGTCCTCGACTACTTCAGGGAGTGCGCGGTGTTCTGGACCTCAGGGATCGAACGCCTTGCTGAATGGCAGCGGACCGTGGAGGCGGGAGCGATGCCGGACTTCGGCCCCAATCTCCGCTACGGTGGTTCGGAGGGGGTCGCGGCCTGAGGCCGAAGCCACTGGGCAGCGGTTCTTTCTACGAATCTGTCCCCCGGTAGCCGTGAGCGTTAAGCGTGGTTCAGCCGAGAATCACGAGAAGCTGTCGAAGCGCGGTGAGTTGGTTTGAATACCGTCCCCCCACCTCCACACGCAACCTGATGCGCAGCCTCTCACGTGGGCTCGAGAGGGCCGGCTCGCGCCAACGCTCGGACGCGGGTTCCCGAGGAAATGGGCGGACCCACACCGAACGAGCTCGGCGGCACCTGACGGCTGCCGTCCGGCCTGAACCAGCGAACGCCTCCGTCCTGGTCGCGCTCCATCGTCCATCCGTGCTCGTGGACCAGCCGATGATGGAAGAAGCACACGAGGACGAGGTTGTCGAGGTCGGTGGTGCCACCGTCGCTCCACCACACGACGTGGTGAGCTTGCGTGAACCTCCGTGAGCCGCAGCCGGGGAAGCGGCACTCGACGTCGCGATAGCGGAGCTGGCGCATCATCGCCAGCGACGGCTCCCTGGTCAGCCTGCCCAGACGCACCGGTTCACCGTGCTCGTCCTCGAGCACGCCTTGGATGCGAGCGTCGCACAGCAAGCGCCGCGCGGTCTCCGGGTGGAGGCGCCCGCCGTCCTCGATCTCGGCGGAGCCATCGGTGCTGATGAGGTCGCCGAGCCTCGCGTGCACCACGACCGTCGCGCGATCGGGGTCGGCGTCGGTGGCGATGCGGTTGGAGCACAGGGCGACGAGGGCGTCGGCCCGCCGCGCCTCGGCGTAGCTCGGATCCTCTTCGCCCGGCATGACGGGAAGCGAGTCGGCCACGCGTTGCAAGCCGCGGACCACGACCGCTCCCTGAGCCGCCGGCAGCTCGCCTTCGAGACCCAGTCGATCGCCGTCGTCGATGTGCCACCAGTTGAGGAAGCGCGCCCGCTCCGCCTGGCGCACGTCGTCGATCGCCCGCCGAACCTCCAGATCTGCCTTGCGGCGAACCGCCGCGCACGACACGTACTTCGCCCACTCGGTCAGCCCGGCTTCCGACTCGAACGAGGCGAACCGAGCCAGCTCGACGACCTTGTCGATGCCGAGCTCGCCCGAGGAGAGCGCGTGCTGGAGGTCGGTCAGGTGCTCGAGGGTGTGCGCGGCGCCGATCCATCGCCGGGCCTTCCACTGGGAGATGCCCTGGCGCATCGCGAGCCAGTGCGCCATGTCGCGAGCCCCCGAGCCACGCCAGAGCCCACGGCGATCGACCTCGGCGATCAGGCCAAGCAGCTCACGTTGGATCCGTGAGACTTCTCGATGCGATGCATCGACCGCGTCGATCAGCTCTTCGTCGCTGCGTTCCTCGTGCTGGGGCACCCGGACCTCGTTCGGTCACGGGGGAGGAAACAGGACACTATCGAACATACGTTCGAATGTCAACCCTCCGACGGAAGATCGTCAGGTTTCGCCCACGGCACCCCCCGACCAGCTGAGAGGTGGCGAGATGTTGTCGCCGTCGCAAGTGAACTGGATGGGGACGGTTTCGCCCTCGGAGGAGGCGGAGCTCTCGACCTCGAACACGGCGCCTCCTTCGACCGGCTCTGAGCGACGTCGGCATCGCCCCCCCAGGTCACCTGCAGGATCGCGACGAGCACCGCCGCGAGTCTCGACGGTAAGCACGCTGCGCGAGCGGCGGTCCCTCAGCACAGCCGCCCGCGAGAACAGCGCAGTATGCTGGCCATCCGACGCGATCCGCTATTTCTGGATGGCCCAGATCGCTGATGAGGTCCTGGAGCTGAGCGACCAGACCGTGCCAGGCGTTCGGATAACGCCCCTTAGGTTCACGATCGACCACGGTGTGAACCGAGGAACACGCGAAAGTCCTCGTACCCCCTGTGCTCGACCCGCCCTACCTGATTTCGCGGATCGCGGTCGGCGCAGTCGGCGCCGTCCTCCTTCTCCGGGCCGGGGCCACTCGGTCAGGACGCGACGATCTGGATCTGACCGTCGTCGATACCAGCGAAGGAATCGACGCCCACCGCGACGAACGCGAAGGTGAGAGCCTGGGCGCTACCGGGTCGGTACAGCCCTTGTGACGCCTGAATTCTTACCGTGAAGGTGTGGTGCTGGCCATCGCACACCGGCACGTAGGTGCCGTTGCCCGATGCCAGAGCCTGCGAGACGTTCACATATGACTGCTGCCCGGTGGAGCCCACAGGGCACGCGACCGTGACGTCGATCAACACCGCTTCGCCTCCGCCCTGGAGCAGCGCGGTGTCCGCAAGGTTGACGAAAACGGTCGGCTCGACCCGGACGACCTCCGAGTCCTGGGTCTGCTCCGTCCGCCCCCGCTTGATGAGCACGGATGCGGTGGCCTGCGCCTCTCCCAGCTGGAACGAGGCACCGGAGGATGCCACGGTGACCGCGAATCCCTGGAACAGACCGGTGCACGTCAGGGGGAAGGACGCTTCTCCTGATGCCTGAGACTGCAACACGGTGAGCGTTGCCCGCAGTACGGTCCACCGCTCGGGGCACCTGGCGAGGAGGCCGATACCGACCGACTGACCGTCCGGAGCAAGCCCCGCGGCCGATCCGAGCTCCACGTTCAGGCGGGATGGGAACGGGGGGGTGGCCTCAACGGGCAGGGCGCCGCCGACCACGAGAAGGGCGACCACGCCGACGAGAGCGAGCCTGCGCGCGCGATGCGAGAGGATGTTGCGGTCTATTGCAACCACCTCCCTTGAAGGAGTTGGTGTAGCTCCCTCTTAGGGATTACGGCTGAGGGCCGGCCATGGTTCGGGCGGCACGTCGCGGAGCAGGGCGTTCTGCTGAGTCATGATGCCCTGCATGTCCCCGTTCATCCCACACCGTGTCGCGGCGCACCGGTCGTCGAAGAAGGTCATGTCGGTTCCACAATGGCCCGCGCTTCGTCCGCTCGAACAGTCACGGTGAGGCCGGTCCGAAGCGACCCGTAGGTTTCCTCGTCCACCACGATGACCGGGATCGTGCTTCCGTAGAGCTCGCGCGCCACGATGGCCCCGAGGGCCACGATGGGGTCGGCCTCGCGCATGACGATGGCCGCGGGGGCGGTGCCGGCCAGGATGGCCTCCGCCAGCACGCTGGGGCTCGAGCTGGACCCGCGCCCGGACGGCATCACGAGCACCCGCCCGGACACCTTGGCTCCGTGCTGGGGATGGCGGACCTCGATCACGCTGCCCGTCTCCGGGTCCAAGCCGCCCCACAGGCTGAGCGGCTCGTCCAGGACCAGTGCGGCCCCGGTGGCCTCGCCGGCGACGAGGCTTCGGCCGTCAGCCATCGGCCCACAGGCGCTCGTCGCGCCACACCCGCCCCAGCACCGCCGACCGGACGCACTCCTCGAGGCTGCCGAAAACCACCTCGGCTCCGATGTTCGCCGGTGCGTACCATGCCCATTTCGCCGAGTTCGTCATCACGGGGCCGCCCGAGCCGCGGATGACCGGCGTGATGTACGTGCACGTGTCGGTGACCACCTGTGCCCCGGCTTCTTGGATCGGCCGGAGCCAGCCGCGCCGTTCCACGTCGGCCAGGACGTCGCGGCCGGTGGACACGTAGAGCTCGACGCCGGGATGCGCGCGGGCGCCGTCGAGGAGCGGCACAAGCGATTCGAACTCGGCGATCGAGAAATGCGGGGTGCCAAGGCTCACCGCGGCCAGGTCGGTTCGGGACGTTGTGGATAGCTCGTCGCGGGCCGCCCGGAGCATCTCCGCCGTGACCTCGACCTCCCGAGCGGGTGCGCCTCCGCCCAGCGCGGCCTCCAGCGCGGGCGCCTCGGGCGTCACGCCGACCGCGTGGAACAGCGCCACCGAGCCCGAGGAGGCGGCCGCAGCCCCCAGGGCCTTCAGCCGGTCCTCGCCCACGTCCGGGGGGAGCCCGACGATGGCCGGCACCGCGGTGCCGGCCTCGCGCCCGACGAGGTGCCCGAGCACCGGGTACAGCACGTCCTCGTCGAGCAGTCGATCGGGGATCCCGGACAGGCGGAGCACGATCTCCGCCCGTCGGCCCTCGTCGCGGTGCATCCCGGCGAACGGCACGCGCCCGGTGATCGCCGCGCAGACATCGATGAAGTCGCCGTACCGGTTCGTCCGCGCCCCCAGCACGGAGTTGGCGAACACGATGGCGTTCGACTCCGCCCACGCGACATGCTGGCCGAACCCGGGGCGGTCGAGAAGCTGGTACGGCGCGCACGTCCACGTAGGGCGGCACCCCATCTCGACGTACAGGTCCATCAGGCGGCGGGCGGCCGCTGCTCGCTCCGGCGACTCGCGAACCAGGCCAGGGTGGAGGAGGTCGAGCGATCCGACGTTCAGCGTGGTGGGCACCGAGACGCTCGCGCCGCCGGCCACCAGCCGCTCGGCGAAGTCCAGCCCGGCTTGACCGTGATACAGGCACCCGTCGACGTGCGCCGAGACCACGTCGATCAGCCGGTCCGCCCCCATGACCTCGGCCATCTCGGCCACGATGCGCATGGAAAGGCGGGCCGCCTCCCCACGCCGGCCGTCCAGCAGGGCGCGGTCCTCCGGCGAGAGCTCGACCGGCACGGCCGCTACGGCGTCAGCCGGCCGCCTTCGCCGCCCGTTCGAACACCGGCAGCGCCCGCTCCACCATCTCGTCGTTCCCCGTCACCGAGATGCGGAACCATCCGGGCATCTCCACCAAGGTTCCCGGCAGCACGAACACCTTGTCCTTCGCGACCTGTTCGGTGAAGGCGACATCGTCCTCGATCGGCGATCGCGGCAGCAGGTAGAACGTTCCCTCCGGCGTGTGCACGTCGTAGCCGGCGGCCCGCAGCGCCTCCACCACACGGTCCCGACGTCGCTGCAACGCCTTCACGTCGACCGACAGCTTCTCCAGGTCGGCCAGCGCGCGCTGGAGCACCGCGTTCGGCACGCCGTTCCCGCCGATCGAGAGCTGCGCGACCATCAGCGCCGTCCGCATGGTCTCCCGGTCGGGCATCGTCGGCGGCAGCGCGACGTACCCCAATCGCTGGCCCGGCGTGAGCAATGTCTTGCCGTACGTGTAGACCAGGAACGACCACGGGTAGAACTCGGTGGGGCTGTAGTAAGCCCGGTCGTCGAACACGATCCGCCAGTAGGCCTCGTCGGACACCAGGTACACCGGGCGGCCGTTCCCGTTCGAGGCCTCGGTCAACACCAGGGCCAGCCCGTCGAGCTGCTCCGGTGTGTAGATCCGTCCGGTGGGGTTGTTCGGCGAGTTCACGATGATGGCCCGGGTCCGCTCCGTGATGGCGGCGGCGATGGCGTCCAGGTCCAGGTCCCACGACGGCTGCTGCACGGGCACGCGCACGGGCGTGGCGCCCGCGGCGATGATCAGTGCCTCGTAGAAGAACCACGGGGGCGACAGGAAGACGACCTCGTCGCCGGGATCGGTGACGGTTCCGATGGTGATGTTCAGCCCGGCGAACGCGCCGTCGGTCAGGAAGATGTCCTCGTCCTCGAACGCGACGCCGCGGCGGTCGCGGAGCGCGGCCGCAGCGGCGGCCCGCGCATAGGGCTCGTTGAACTTGTACGCGTACCAGTCCTTGTCCCGGGGCACGGCCCACCGCTGGAGCGCCTCCACGAACTCGGGCATGACCATCTCCTGGGGGTTGCCCGCCACGAAGTCGGCGTTCTCGGGGTCGTCCGGGTCCCGCGTGGACCAGGCGGACTCGGTGAAGAACCGGAGGAGCGGGACCTGCCCCTGAAGGATCCGGTCGAGCTTTGCGGCCAGTCGGTGTTCGGCCATCGGCGTCCTCCGCTCGGGTCGTGTCGGCTGGGCGAACGGTACCATCCGGGCGCGCGCAGGCGCGTTACCAGGTGATCTCCGGGATGCCCGGGTCCGACTCCGCGAAGAACGCGCCGGGACCGAACCTCGAGAGGTCCCCCCCTCCCAGGCCCTCGATGAAGTCCGTGGAGAGCACAGCGGCGAAGGGCCTCTGGTCCAGGCGGCCGAGGTCGATCGCATCCGGGCCCACGTACGGACCGATGTTGTCTCGGTACCGGTAGTCCCGGAGGAATGCCGCCACGTCGTCGCGGGTCACGGCGGCGTCCCACATGGCCCGCTCGTTCAGGTAGACCTCGGACGGGACCACACTGTTCACCAGCCCGAACACCGAGTCGCCGAACTCGCGGTCGATGTCCTCTTGGAGCTGGATGGGATCGAGCCGGACCCCCTCGGCCAGGTCCACGGTGAGGCACTGGCCGTGGTCGGCGGTCACGACCAGGGCGAATTCGCCGGGGGCGAAATTCGCCTCCAGGTAGGACGCGACCCGCCCGAGCTGCTCGTCCACGGCCTGAAGGGCGAACTTCGTCCGCAGCGACACCATGTTGTAGACGTGGCCGGTGTAGTCTGGCGACTTGTAGTTCACGTACAGCAGGTCGGTGGCCTCGTGCCGCCCGATGCCCTCGGCCTCGAACGCCGCCTCGATGAGGTCACCCTGGTAGCGGATGATCGGAGGAGAGCAGCACACGGCCCGGAGGCCCGGGGCGAACCGGTCGAACTGCGAGTCGATGCCGGGGTCGTGGTAGCGCGCCTGGTGCTCTTCCAGCACCGTGCCCGGCGGCACCGCCTTCGGCAGGCGGTACCGGTCCGGGTTGTGCGGCTGCCAGGTTCCGGTGCGGGCCTCGTCCCAGTACACCGCCATCGGTTTGTCGCCGAGCGGGGTGCCGCCCCGGCCCAGCATCCCCAGGTGCCAGACCTGATAGCCGATCTGGCCGACCCATGCTCGGTTCTCCGTGGCCTCCGTCCACCGATCGGCCAGGGTGGGGATCAGGATGTCCGAGGGGTCGGCGCTCCCCGGCTCGCCATAGGCCTTCCTCACGCCGCCGCCGTCGCGGATGTTGTGGCCGGTGATCCCGTGGGTTCGGGGGAACGCACCGGTGCCGATGGTGGCGTGGGCGCACGCGGTTACCGCGGGGAACGACCCCATGATGGCGTTCCGATACGTCGCGCAGCTTCGCAGGAGGCGCTTCAGGTTCGGCCAGGCGTCGGGCCAATGCTGCAGCACGTTCCATCCACCCCCGTCGATGACGAACGTCACGATGAGCTTGGAAGGCGAGCTGGGGCGGGGGATGCCGGGGAGCGGCGTGCCGTCCGGCGGGTCGAACCCATCGAATCCCATCAGGCGCGCGGTGGTGGGCGCGAGGTCGGCCAGGGTCACGCGCTCGGTGCTGTCGAACGGCTCTACGACGCCCGGCGCGAGCACCGCGATCGGCACGCGTTCGAGGTACATCCACGGCAGCGCGTGGCTGGACCGGGGGTCCCTCGGCAGCAGCGAGACCGACTCCTGCGGGTAGTTGGAGCTCGACCCCGGCGCCAGCACGAGCTGGAGGTCGCCGGATCGGCCGGGGCGGTAGGTCCGACGGACCAGCTCCAGGGCGTCCGCTCCGACGTCTCTGGCCATGGCGTCGAGCGCCGGCTTCGGGTCGGGGCGGGTGAGCCGCCGAACGACCCGGCCGAGACCCGCGCCCCCGGCGACCAGCAGGAGGCCCGCTAGGCTGGCAAGGCCCAGCAACCGTCGTCGTCCGGGGTCCGGAGGTTCCACAGCGGCCCTCCGATTCCTGGCGACCAGAACGGCCCCGGCCAGCACGACGACGCCGCCGACCACGGCCGCAACCAATCCGTTCAGGAACGCGGCTGCAGCCGCGACCAAGCCGGCAGCGAGCGTCAGGAGGAGGAGGAAGCGATTCGAACCAACGCGCACAGCGCGTCCGATTCTCCCAGACGCCGGCGCCGGGCGAACGGTTTGCTCAGGCGCGCTTGCGGGGGAGATCGAGGAACGGGAGCTCGACCACCGTGGCCGGGACCTTGCCGGGCTCGCCCTCCACGACCCACTCTACCGACACCCGGGTTCCCGGGGCCGCAAGCGACGGCGGGAGCGACCCGAACCCGATCATCTTCTTCAGCATCGGCGACCACGTGATGCTCGTTGCCCGGCCCACCAGCCGGCCCTCCCTGTAAAGCGGCACCTGGTCCCGGTGGACCGTGGGCGACACGGCCGGCGGGAGGTCGTGCCTCCCGAACAGCGCCTCGATCCCGGTCCAGTCAAGCTCCAGCCCGATCAGGCGCCGCCCGGGGCCGCCCCGCTCCTGCTCCTGCTCGAGCGCTCGCCGGCCCACGAAGTCGGCCTTTCCGAAATCCACCAGGCGGCCCAGGCCGATCTCGAACGGCGAGTACTCCTGCTCTGTGGACCGGGCGTGCCGAACGCTCGTGTACTCCACCTCGATCAGGATCAGCCCGGCCTCCACCCTCGCCACGTCCATGGCCCGAATCCCAGCGGGGCGAATCCCGAACGGCCGGCCCGCCTCGAACACGGCGTCCCACAGCTCCACGGCGGCCTCGGCGTCCACCCACAGCTCGTAGCCGAGGTCGCCGGTGTACCCGGTCCGGGTCACGTTCGTCTCGATCCCGCCGATCTCCGTCCTGCGGTGCCGGAAGTACCGCACGTCGTTCCAGTCCTGCCGGGTGGCGGCCTCCAGCACCTCGCGTGACCGGGGGCCCTGGAGCGCCAGGGCGGCCACCTCCTCGGACACATCCGAGATCTCGACGTCCAGGCCGTGGGCGTTCAGCGAGAACCACCGGTAGCTCGGGTCGGCCGCGGTCCAGAAATAGGTGCGCTCGTCCCGGCGCGTGACGGTCCCGTCGTCCACCGCGCGGCCCTGCTCGTCGCACCACGGCGTGTAGAACACCTGGTCCACGGCGAGCTTCGTCGCGTCACGGGTCATGACCCGGTCCACCAGGCGAGTGGCGTCGGGCCCGGAGATCACGTACTTGTACAGAGGCGAGACGTCGATGGCCGCCGCGGCCTCTCGGATGGCGTTGTACTCGATGTCGTGGAGGTCCGCGTACACCCGGGCCGAGAAGTACCCGGACCACTCGCCCCAGGCCATCTTCTGATTCAGCTCCGACGTGCGGGAATGGAACGGGGTCCCCACGCTCATGCGGCCCTCCTGTCTTGCCGGCCGCGTAGAGTATGCACGCCCCGGGCCCGGCCTTCGCCGACCCAGGGTCATCCTGAGTCCGGAGGCATCGGTGGCACAGCGCTACGAAGCGGTGGTCATCGGCGGAGGCCACAACGGCCTCACGGCCGCCGCGTACCTGGCCCGCGCCGGCAAGCGCGTCCTGGTCCTCGAGCGCCGCCACGTCCTGGGCGGCGCGACCGTCACCGAAGAGGTCTTCCCCGGGTTCCGGTTCAGCGTGTTCTCCTACGTAGTGTCCCTGCTCCGACCGGAGATCATCAGGGAGCTCGAGCTTCCCAAGCACGGCCTGGAGATCCTGCCCCTCGACGGCACCATCACGCCGCTCGACGACGACTCGCTGTGGCGGGTGAACGACCACGGCAGGACCATCCGCGAGCTCCGACGGTGGTCGAAGAGCGACGCCGAGGCCTATGAGGAGTACTCGAAGCTCATGGTGGACATGGCCCGGTTCATCAAGCCCATCCTGTCGGTAGTGCCGCCCGACCCAGGCCGGATCAACCCGCTCGACTGGCTGCCGGTGGCCCGCCTGGCCCGGCGGTTCTCCGAGCTGCCCCGGCGGCTCCAGCAGACGTTCGTGCAGCTCATGACGATGAGCGCGGCCGACTTCCTGGACCAGTGGTTCGAGACCGATCCGCTGAAGGCCACGATGTCGGCATCCGGCATCATCGGGACCTTCCAGGGCCCCCGGTCGCCCGGCACCGCGTACGTCCTGCTCCACCACTACATGGGCGAGATCGACGGCGCGTTCCGCGCGTGGGGCATCCCCAGGGGCGGCACCGGCGGCATCAGCGCCGCCATCGCGTCGAGCGCTCGCTCGTTCGGCGCCGAGATCCGGACGGAGGCGCCCGTGGCAAGGATCGACGTGCGGAACGGCCGGGCCCTCGGCGTGACGCTCCAGTCCGGCGAGGAGATCCCGGCCAGCGTTGTGCTGTCGAGCGCGGACTCCCACGTCACGTTCGTCAAGCTCGTCGAGCCCGGCAACCTCGACGTGGAGTTCCTGCGCGAAGTGAAGCGCTACAAGTACCGTGGCTCGTCGGGGAAGGTGAACCTGGCCCTTGACGGCCTTCCCGAACTGGCGTGCAAGCCCGGCTCGGGCGAGTGGCTTCGCGGCGCGATCAGCTTCTCGCCGTCGCTCGACTACATGGAGCGGGCATACGACGACGCGAAGTACGGTCGGTTCAGCGGCCGTCCGTACATCGACTGCATCATCCCCACACTCGTCGATCCGGCCATGGCTCCGCCCGGCAAGCACGTCATGAGCTGCTTCGTGCAGTGGGCGCCGTACCACCTGGCCGGCGGGCAGGCGTGGGACGACGGGATGCGTGACGCGTTCGGCGAAGCGGTCATCGACACGCTCGAGGAGCGGTTCCCGACCATCCGGGACCTCATCCTGCACAAGCAGGTGCTCTCGCCGAAAGACATCGAGGACGTCACCGGCCTCACCGAAGGGAACATCTTCCAGGGCGAGCTCTCGCTGGAGCAGCTGTTCTTCAACCGTCCGGTCCCGGGGTGGGCCCGGTACCGCACGCCGATCAGAGACCTGTGGATGTGCGGCTCGGCCACGCATCCCGGCGGCGGCATCATGGGCGCGCCGGGCCGGATCGCCGCGCTGGAGGTGCTGAAGGTGCGGAGGGCCGGGGTTCGAAGGAAGGCCGCGTGACGGCGAGGTACGACGCGATCGTCATCGGCGGGGGCCACAACGGACTGGTGACGGCGGCCTATCTGGCCAAGGCCGGCCACCGCGTGATCGTGCTGGAGCGCCGGGAGAAGGTGGGCGGCATCCTCGACACGATGGAGATGGCCCCCGGCGTGAAGGCGCCGAGCGTAGCGCATACCGTGGGGCGCCTGCGGAGGTCGGTGATCCAGGACCTCGGGCTGCTCCGCCATGGCCTGGCGCTGATCGAGCCGGCCGTCCGAGTGTTCGCGCCGCAACCCGACGGTCCCCCGCTCACGCTGTGGGCGGATCCGTCGAGGACCGCCCAGGAGCTGAGATCGCGGTCGGCGCATGACGCCGAGGCATACCCCGGATTCGACCGGCGGGTCCGGGCCCTGGCCAGCTTCCTGGCCTACCTCCACGCCTCGACCCCGCCCGACCTGAAGAGCCCTTCCTTCGCCGACGCGATGAGCGGCGTCCGGCTCGGCAGAGCATTCCGCAGGCTGGGGGGGAAGGCCGCACGCGAGGCCACCCGAGCGCTGCCCATGGCCGTGGCCGACTACGTGGCCGAGAGTTTCGAGACCGACGCCGTTCGCGGGGCCATCGCCTCACGGGCCGTTCAGTACACGGCCATGGGGCCGTGGTCGGCGGGCACCACGGCGGTGCTGCTCGGGGACTCGGCCGGGAACGATGGGGGAGCGGCTGGGCAGTCCTCGTTCGCCACGGGCGGGCCGGCCGGGCTGGCCGAGGCCCTGGCGTCGGCGGCGAAGTCGTTCGGCGCGGAAGTCCGAACCGGCGCGGAGGTCCTGCGGGTCCTGACGGAGGATCACCGGGCGGTCGGCGTGGGGCTGGCGGACGATTCCGAGCTCCACGCCCGCGTGGTCGTCTCGAGCGCCGACCCCAAGCGCACCATCACGACCCTCGTCGACCCCGTGGTGGCGGGGCCCGACCTGATGTGGCGGGCCGGCAACATCCGCACACCCGGCGTGGTGTCGAAGGTGAACCTCGCGCTGTCGGGCCTGCCGGCATTCGCCGGTGCCGACGGGGACGAACGGCTGAGGGGCCGGATCGTGATCGCCCCGGGCATCGACTACCTGGAGATGGCCTTCGACGCGTCGAAGTACGGCCGTGTGAGCGACGAGCCGTACCTGGAGGCCACCGTCCCGACCCTTGTGGACCCGACTCTCGTGCGAGAGGGCACGCACGTGATGAGCATCATCATGCAGTGGACGCCGCACCAGCTGCGTGAGGGGGACTGGGAGGCCGAACGGGAGCGAGTGGGGGACCTCGTTGTGAAGACCATGGAGCAGCACGCGCCCGGGCTCGGCGACCTGGTCACGGCCCGCCAGGTCCTGACGCCCGCTGACCTGGAACGGGAGTACGGGCTGTCCGGCGGGCACCCGCTTCACGCCGAGCCCGGCCTGGACCAGTTCTTCGCCTGGCGGCCGCTCCTCGGCCACGCCCGGTACCGGTTCGGGATCGAGGGGCTGTACCTGTGCGGTTCGGGTGCGCACCCCGGCGGCGGCGTGACCGGCGCGCCGGGCGCGAACGCAGCGCGCGAGATCCTGTCCGACCTCAAGAAGCGCCGGTAGTCCTGTCCGCAGATCGTGGCCCGCTCGGCCTAGGGCCTTCCGAAGTCCACGCGTGGCCAAACAGCCGGGGTCGCCGCTCCCAATTGGGGATGCCCGAACGGCCCTTGTTCGGGTTCGCCGTCTCACGTAGGTTGGCCGCGACGTTCGGCTCGGGCCTTCCCGCACGACTTCCCCGACCTTGGGTCGAACGGAGGAGCGATGTCGCCTTCATATGCCGGGAAGGAGCCCTCCCCGGTCCGGGCACGGATCCCTCTAGGGTCCGGCGGCGAGGCGGTTGCGCCGCCCGGTCGGTCCCAGCTCCCCGATCCGAGGCGCGGGGATGTCGTCCCGCGGATCCGCCGAGGGCGAGACCGCTGGTCCGCGGATCTCGCCATGGCGTTGCTCCTCGGACTGGTGTACTACGTCGCCGGATCCCTCAGCTTGCGGATGGCACTCGTCGGTGGACAGGTCACGCCGATCTGGCCGCCGACCGGGATCGCCCTGGTGGGCCTGCTGTTGTTCGGGCGCAAGTTCTGGCCGGGGATCGCGCTGGGCGCGTTCCTGGTGAACGCCCCCATCGGCCCATCGCTCTTCTCTGCCGGCGCCATCGCCGTGGGGAACACGCTGGCACCCCTCATCGCCGCCACCCTGCTGCAGAAGGTCGGCTTCCGGGAGGAGCTCGACCGGCTGCGTGACGCGATGGCCGTCGTGCTCCTGGGCGCTCTGAGCATGACCATCAGCGCGACCGGTGGAACGACGACGCTGGTGCTTTCGGGCTCCGTCCCTCCGAGCGAGTTCTGGCCCACTTGGTCGGTCTGGTGGACGGGGGACGCCATGGGCGTCCTCGTCGTCGCGCCCTTCCTCCTGAGCCTTCGATCGGCCGGGCCTCGATCCGGCACCACGTGGCGTCGCCGGGCGGAGGCCGGCCTCCTCTTCGCCGGTCTCGCGGTCGTCGCCCACCTCGTGTTCCAGAGCCGCCTCCAGATCGAGTACCTCGTGTTCCCCTTCCTCGGGTGGGCGGCGTGGCGGTTCGGGCAACGAGGGGCCGCACCGGCTGCGCTCCTCGCGTCGGCCATCGCGATCTGGGCGGCGGTGAGCGGCTCCGGCCCCTTCGCGGACGGGACGCTGATGGAGAGGATGGTCACACTCCAGGTCTTCAACGCCACGGCCGCGTTCGCGTCGTTCGTCCTCGCCGCCGTCGTCGCCGAGCGCGCCCAAGACATCGCCAAGCGCAAGCTTGCCGAGGAGGAGCTGGCTCGCCGAGCCCTGCACGAGCCGCTCACGGGTCTGGCCAACCGGATGTTGTTCATGGACAAGCTGAGCCAGGCCCTGGCCCGGTCCGATCGACACGAGAGCTCGGTCGCGGTGCTGTTCCTCGATCTCGACCGCTTCAAGGTGATCAACGACAGCTTCGGGCACGACGTCGGAGACCGGGTGCTCGTCCGCATGGCGGACCGGCTGCGCGCAGCCCTTCGCCCCGGGGACACTGCGTCTCGTTTCGGCGGCGACGAGTTCGTGATCCTCTGTGAGCAGATCGAGAGCGAGCACCATGCGGTCACGATCGCCGACCGGCTGGCGAACGCCGTGGCCAAGCCGATCCATCTCGACACCAGCGAGGTGGTGGTCACCACGAGCATGGGGATCGCGATCGCCAAGGGGGCCGCCGACAGCCCGGAGAGCATTGTCCGGAACGCCGACGCGGCCGTGTACCGGGCGAAGGAGCGCGGTCGGGCTCGCTATGAGCTCTTCGACCACGACATGCGGGCCCGGACGGTGAAGCGGCTGAGGACCGAGAACGAGCTCGGCCGGGCGATCGAGGTGGGAGACATGCGTCTGCATTATCAGCCGCTGGTGCACCTCGAGGACCGGCGCGTCCAGTCCTTCGAGGCCCTCGTCCGGTGGGAACACCCAGAGCGGGGCGTCCTGGCGCCGGAGGAGTTCATCCCGGTGGCCGAGGAGACCGGGCTCATCGCCCCTCTGGGCGTGTGGGTGCTGGAGGAGGCGTGCCGCCAGGCGGCCGGGTGGTGCTCTGCGAACGGCGACGGGCCAGCCCCCACGATCACGGTGAACCTCTCCGCTCGGCAGCTCGTCCGCGCCGACTTCGACGAGACGGTACGCAAAGTCCTCGGCGAGGCCGGATTGGACCCGCCTAGTCTCACCTTCGAGATCACCGAGACGGTCTTGATGGACGCAGCGCCGTCCACCCTCCATATGCTCCACAAGCTCCGGGAGCTTGGAGTGCACCTGGCTATCGACGACTTCGGCACGGGGTATTCGTCACTCCACTACATCAAACTGTTCCATGTGGACGTGCTGAAGGTCGACCGCTCGTTCGTGAGCGGCCTCGGCCGGAATCCCGAGGACTCCGCGATCGTGACCGCCATCGTGAGTCTGGCCCACGCCTTGGGTCTGCCGGCCGTCGCAGAGGGCGTGGAGACGGAGGAGCAGCTGAAGGAACTGCGGCGCCTCGAATGCGACCTGGCTCAGGGCTACTACTTCGCCCCCCCACAACCGGCGGAAGCGCTGGGGAAGATGTTCGGGCTCCGATCGGCTCTGGCGCCCTAGGGCGACTACCTGGAGGGCCGGCCGTCGCGAGCGGAGCCCGGTGCCGGCCGTCGCGGGTGACGGTTCGAGCGCGGGATCATGGAGGCACTGGGCCAACCGATCCCGTCAGACGTCACGTCGATGACGGAGGAGTCGGAGACGTAGTCGGCCCCGGGGCAGGACCTCGCTTCCCGGATCCGCTGTTGCGACGAAATTGGGTACCAGGACATCCTGGACACCATCGGAGGCGAGTCTCCGGAGCATGTCTGGTAGCGTGACCCCGTGCGCCAGCGGGTCGCCGGCATCGGCGCCATCGCCGCTCTCATCCTCTCGGTCCTACCGGCTCGGCTTCCGATTGCTGGCGCAGATCCTCTGCCTCGGGTCCGGATCGAAGCGCAGGGCGGCTCGACGCTGCTCGTGCACGGCACGTATCCGCGAATCGAGTCTCGCTGCATCGATCCGGTGCAACCGGTCCTGCACTCGCGGTTCCGAGGGGCCATCGAAGTGGGAAGGGACGTGGATGGTTCCCTATTCGTCATCGGCGAGCTGGGCTTCGAGGACTACCTGAAAGGCATCGCCGAGGTTCCCCCCTCGTGGCCTCAGGAGGCGCTGAAGGCCCAGGTCGTAGCGGCGAGGTCCTACGCGCTTTCCCGGCTGGAGTTCCGGGACGAGACGGCCCGCCACTTCGGCTACAGCCTTTGCGCCACCGACGCGTGTCAGGTCTATCGGGGCGTGGGGGTCGAGGCCGGTCCGTGGGGGGATCGATGGGTGACGGCGGTGAATGCCACCCGAGGCGAGGTGCTCCTGTATCAGGGCAGGCCGGCACAGACCTTCTACTCCTCCACGTCGAATGGCCACACACTGAGCAACGCACAGGCGTTCGGGGGCGCGCCCCTTCCCTATCTGCGCTCCGTACCGGAGCGGGACGACGGGGCCTCACCGCTGTCGCACTGGTCGGTCACGATGCCACTTTCTGACCTCTCGCGGTTCCTCCGCGACGCCGGCCTGTGGTCGGGGCAGGTCATCGCTCGGGTCACCCAGGACGGCGAGCGCTTGATGATCAGCGGTGGGGGAGCCACCGTCGAGAGCTCTCGAATCGACTTCCGCACCGCCCTCAATGCGTCCGCACCGTGCCTCGACCCTTCCCGTTACCCGACCGGGGAGCTTCCTCAGACCATTCCTTCCCGATGGTTTTCGGTCAGGTCGAACAACAGGTTCCTTCGACTGGAAGGCCGAGGGTGGGGTCATGGCGTGGGCATGGTCCAGTGGGGCGCCTACGGGAAGGCCCTCGGCGGACTGAGCTACGCAGATATCCTGGCCTATTACTATGGGGGCCTCAGGCCCGAACCCTACCCGGAACCGCGCACGATCCGAGTAGGGATCGCTACGGGCCTTCGTTCCGTCACCATCGATCCTTCGGGTCCGGTGGACGCCTCCGGCCTGCACATCACGCAGGGCCCCTGGCGATTCACCGGAGGGAGGCATCTCCGCGTCCGCCGAGCGGGATCGGTCGAGCCCGTACTGTCCGTGACCGATTTCCGGGTTGAGCCGCCGGGCGAACCGGGCGAAGCGATCCTTGGGTCCCTGGAGCTGGAGCGCCCCGCTAGCGCTCGGCTGGTGCTGTTAGCAGAGAACCAAGAGATCCCGCTGTCCCCGTTCAAGCCGTTCCCGTCCGGACACGCCGAGTTGCGAGGAAGGCTGCCTCGCCTCGAGCCCGGGGCCTACGACATCGCGGCCGTGGTCAGCGACGGCATCGACGAGATCCACACGAGCCCAAGACGGATTCGAGTGACAGTCGGTGCGACGTCATCTCCGTCGCCGCCCCCCCCGAACCGTGCCGAGGGAGGGCCTCCCGGACCGGGCGAGGAGGCCTCCACCGCGCGGATCGCTGCGCTGGTTGCGGTCGCGGCAATGATGATGGCCGTGGGGGCCGGCGCCTTGGCTCTGACTCGCAGGCGTCGCCATCACTCCCGCTAGGGCTCGGGCGGGATTCCGGTACCTCCCAGTGGTCGCTGCGATCGACGAGAGGTGGCGTGAGGCCACTCGCGTGGGACCATCGTCACTCCATGCACGACCCGCGCGCGTCCGAGTTCTCCGCCACCGCGTACTGGAAGGCGGTCGCCACGGTCGCGGTCGACCGGCGACGGGCCCTGGCCGACATCGAGCGGCTCTTCGCCGCCGGAACGGTCCCGGAAGGGCTCGATGGCTTCCACCGGGGTCGCCTCGTCGCCACCACCCTCGGCTACGGCCTCGACCTCATCCCCGAAACCCTGGCCCGACTGTGGATGCCGTGGAAGGGCAAGACGTTCGACCCGGCCCAGGCCGAGGGCCAGAACGTGTTCTCGGTGAAGGGTCGGTTCGTGGCCCGACTCCTGTGGCCGCGATACCGGGGCATCGCCCGCTTCGCGCCCGGGCTGGAAACGGCCTTCCGGTTCCTCACCTCCGCAGGGGAGAGCTCCGCCCACCAGGACCTCCGGGTCCTGCGGATCGACTACGACCTCCCGGACAACCCGGCGTGGCCCATCCGCCGGGTGCTGGACGAGCTGGTCCGAGTGGACGAGGGGCTGTTCTTGGGCCAGGCCCTGCTCCGTCTGGGCGGCCGGTGGCGGCGGGCGGCCTGGTTCTCCCTCGAGGCCTGACGGCCCGGCGCGCCTGGGCTGCAAGCCTCCCCAGGCGAGCCCGACCAGCCGGTTCAAGCGTGCGCGCACCGTCGATGAACCTGGAGGGATGGTTACCACCGAGCCCGATCCTGCCCGCACGTCCGCTGGGCTCCGGCGCGTGGTCGACAACGTCGAGCGGGTCATCGCCGGCGGGCGTGAGGCCGTCGAGGCGGCCGTGGTCTGCCTGTTCGCCGAGGGGAACCTCCTGCTGGAGGGGGTGCCGGGCGTGGGCAAGACCATGTTGGCCCGGTCCATCGCCGCCTCCATCGACGGCACCTTCAGCAGGGTCCAGGCCACCCCCGACCTCCTGCCATCCGACCTCACCGGGATCTCCGTCTACGACCAGGAGGCCAAGCAGTTCAGGTTCGTCCCGGGCCCCATCTTCGCCAACGTGGTCCTGGTGGACGAGATCAACCGGACCACGCCGAGGACCCAGTCGGCGCTCCTCGAGGCGATGGAGGAGCGGCAGGTCACGGTCGAGAACGTCACTCACCCCCTTCCCGAGCCCTACCTCCTGATCGCCACGGAGAACCCTATCGAGCAGCACGGCACCTACCCCCTGCCGGAGGGGCAGCTCGACCGGTTCACCATGACCGTGTTGGTCGGCTACCCCGGGCACCAGGCCGCCCAGGACGTTGTTCGGCGCCAGATGCTCCGCCACCCCATCGGGGACCTGGCGCCGGTTGTCTCGGCCGAGGAGGTCGTGGCCCACCAACACACCGTGCGAAACGTGCACGTCGACCCCGCCGTCGTCGAATACGTGGTCATGTTGGTGCAGGCCACCCGGGTCCACCCCGAGGTCACCCTCGGCGCGTCGCCCCGTTCGATGCTCGCCCTCACGCGCACGGCGCAGGCCCGCGCAGTGGCCGAGGGCCGGACCTATGTCCTGCCCGACGACGTGAAGTCCCTGGCTCCGGCGGTCCTTGCTCACCGGCTGATGCTGAAGGGCCACGGCGGGGTGGCGAGCGGTCGGGCCCAGGACGTCCTTCGCTCCGTGCTGGACCGGGTGCCGGTGCCCCTGGGTATCTCGGTAAGGGCGTAGGGGGTGCCCAAGCCGCGCCGGCGTGCCGCGGCGCTCGTGGTCGGGGCCGCGCTGCTGTTCGGCGTGGGGACGAGCGTCCAGGCCGGCTGGCTCCTGGTGCTCTCTTCCCTCCTGCTCGGCGCCGCATTGGCGGGTCTGCTGCTCCCCCTCCGCATGGTTCGGGACGTCGAGGTCGAACGCCGGGGCCCCGACGAGGCGTTCCAGGGCGACGACGTGATGGTCGAGCTGGTCGTGACGAACCGGGGACGGCCCATGAAGCTCGGCCTGGAGGTCGAGGATCCCCACGTGGCGCGAGCCCGAGTCCTGGTGCCGCCGCTCGGGCCTGGGGAGCGGGTGGTGATCGGGACGGCCCGGCGGGCCGCCCGCCGCGGGGTCCAGGAGTCCACCGCGGTCTCGGTCCGCTCGGCCGCGCCGTTCGGGGTGGCCGAGGCCGGGCGATCCGTCGAGGTGCCGGGGCGAACGGTCGTGTACCCGGCCGTGGTTCGGCTGGACCGCAGCCCGCTCCTCGACCTCGTCCCGACGTCGGAGTACGCCATGCACACGGCGCCCCGGCGGGGGACCGGTCCGGAGTACCTCGGCATCCGAGAGTACCGGACCGGCGACAGCATGCGTCACGTCCACTGGCCCTCGACCGCCCGGCACGGCCACGTGATGGTTCGAGAGCTCGAACAGGAGCGCACCCGGCGCCTGGCCGTGGTGGTCGACACCTGGGCCGACGCTGGCGAGGAGAAGACGCCTCTCGACGCGTGCTGCTCGGTGGCGGCGTCGGTGGCCCTGGCGGCGCTGGGCCGGGCGCAGGGCGTGCGCTTGGTGGCCGCGCGGGACGGCCAAATCGATGTGCTGTGGCGGGCCGACCCGGCCCGGTTGCTCGGGTGGCTGGCCGGGCTCCGACCGTTCGGGCGGATGCCACTCGAGGCCGTGGTGGCCGAGCTGGGGCCCAGGCTCCGGGGAGTCCACAGCGTGCTCTTGGCGGTCCCCTCCTGGAGGGTGAACGCGGGGTTGGCCGATGCGGCCGGCCGGCTCAGGTCCCAGGCCGGGTCGGTGGCCGTAGCACTGGTCGAGGCCCACACGTTCGAAACGGACCCGCGGGTCGCCGCGGTGTCGGCTCGGGAGGTGGACGGGCTGGCCAACGAGCTCGTCGCCCGGGGAGTGACGGTGTTCCGGGTCGGCGCCGGGGAGGACCTGGCCGGATGTCTTCAGCAACCGTTCGCGTCGGCTTCGTGAAACGGGCCAAGGAGCCGCCGGAGGACTCCGTCCGGCTGCGGGTGGTGGTGGCGGCCATGGTCATGGTGGCCCTGGTCGCGGTGCTCGCGCAGGGGACCATGGATGCCTTCACGTGGGTGGGTGGCCTGCTGCTCGTCCCGGCCGGCTACGCGTTCTCCTACGTCCAGCGCCACAAGAGCAGCCTCGCAACGAAGGTCGTGCTGGTCGTCGGCCTCGTGGTGGCCCTCGCGTCGTTCCTCCAGGGCGTGCGGAACGCCACAACCGTGGAGCAGGCCCGCATCCCCTTGGCCTCGTTGTTCGTGTGGGTGCAGGTCCTGCACTCGTTCGACGTGCCGCGCCGGCGGGACCTGGCCTTTTCCATGGTCTCCAGCCTGATCCTGATTGCGCAGGGGGGGGCGCTCTCGTTCGGGACCGGGTTCCTGGTGTTCCTCGTGCCGTGGGGCGGGCTCGCCGCCGCGTGGCTGTACCTGTCCCAGCACCCGGCATCCCGGGAAGCGACCGAGCCGTCGTTCGTGCGGAAGGTCGGGAGCCGGGGCGGGGGCGTGGGGCCCGCCGTCGGCCGGTCGCTGGTGGCCGCGACCGTGGTGGTGGTGACGGCCACTGCGGTCGTGTTCGCGTTCATGCCCCGGCTCCCCGGGACGTCGGTTCGCCTCCCCCCGTTCGCCGCCGGCCGCGCCTTGGCCGTGCCGGGGTTCGACGGTCAGGTGGCGAACCCGGGGCTGCCCGCCCAGGGCGGCGAGGTGGTGAACTTCGCGCCGTCCGCGTACCCGGGGTTCGGGTCGCGGGTGGACCTTCGGGCCCGGGGGCGCCTATCCGATCGTGTCGTGATGCGCGTCCGCTCCTCGCAGGCGGCATTGTGGCGCGGACAGGTCTACGACACGTTCGACGGAACCGCGTGGACGGCCTCGGAAACCGATGCGGTCGCGATCGGTCAATCGGACGACCAGAGCTTCCTGATCTCGACCGGTGCTTCCGCGGTTCCCACGCGGCGGCTGGTCACGACGTTCTACGTGGAGTCGCACGAGCCGAATATCGTCTTCGCGGCCTACGCGCCGCAGCAGGTGTTCTTCCCATCGACGCAGCTGTCCGTCGACCAGTACGAGTCGATCCGCGCCCCGATCTTCCTCGACCAGGGGCTGGTGTACAGCGTGATCTCCGAGATCCCCATCACCCAACCCGAGCTGCTGAGGCAACTGCCGACGGGATTTCGGGGAACCGACCTGTCGACCTACACGCAGCTCCCCGACGGTCTGCCGAAGCGGGTGGTGGGGCTGGCCGAGGGGATCACGGCGGGAGCCACGACCATGTACGACAAGGTCGAGGTCGTCCAGGACTGGTTGCGCCGCCACACCCGTTACAACCTCGACATCCCGCCCGACCCGCCGGGGGCGGACGCCGTGGACCACTTCCTGTTCGAGAGTCGCGAAGGGTTCTGCGAGCACATCGCCACCGCCATGGCGGTGCTGCTGCGGGCGGTGGGCGTGCCGACCCGCCTGGTCACGGGGTTCGGGCCGGGCGAGCGCAACACGTTCACCGGGTACTTCGAGGTCCGTGAGTCCGACGCCCACGCGTGGGTGGAGGTGCTGTATCCGGAGGTCGGGTGGGTGCAGTACGACCCGACGTTCGGGGTTCCCCCGGCGGCCCCGGGGCTGGGCGGCCGGATCATCGCGCCAGAGATCCTTCGGGCCGTCGGCCGGTTCGTCTCCCGGGCGGTGCCGGAGCCGGTGAAAGCCGCGGCTCGGGAGGTGGGCGCGGCCCTCGGTGTAGCGGCACATGCGGCGCTGTCCGCGTGGCCGGTCACGGTGGGGGTGGCCGCGCTCGTGCTGCTCGGCGGCCTCGCCCTCCGGCGCCTGCGCGCGGCCCGTCGGCGGGCCGGGCCACCCACCGGGGCCGCGGGCGCGTTCCTCACGCTCTCGGAGACGCTCCGGGTCAGGGGCCATCCCCGGGCCGAGCATCAGACCCCCGCCGAGTTCCTCCGGGCCATCCGCCGGAGCCGGACGTTGCCCTCTGAGCTGCTGCTCGACGCCGAGGTGGTCGTGCGCACGTTCGAACGCGAACGGTTCTCGGGGGAGAAGCCTCCGCCCGAGGACGTCGAGGAGGCCCTGTCGGCCGCCGCGCGGGTGCACGAGGGCGCGACGCGAGCGAGCCCCACCGACTGGAGTTAATCGGCCCACAGGCCGCGGAGCAGTTCGTCCACGCCTCCAGCGGCCCCGGTCCCCGCGGGGACCGGCATCTCATCGGTCACCTCCGCGTCTTCGAACGTTGCACTCCGGTCGAACAGGCCGCGGACTTCTTCCGGCAGGAACCGAGTGAGCTGCGCGTGGTGGTAGCGGTCCTCGAACGCGTGGTTGCGGCGGCGGTACCGGAGGGGGAAGTACACGTACAGCGCGTCGCGGGCCCGGGTGAGCGCCACGTAGAACAGCCGGCGCTCCTCCTCGATCCGCTCCTCGTCTCCGGTGGCCATGTCTGAGGGCATCACCCCGTCGGCGGCGTGGATCACGTGGACCACGTCCCACTCCCCGCCTTTCGCGGAGTGGATGGTCGAGAGCACCAGGTAGTCCTCGTCGAGCAGGGGTGGCCCGGCCAGGTCGGACGTGGAGGTCGGAGGATCGAGGGCCAGGTCTGCCAGGAACCGGCCGCGGGTCGGGTAGCCCGAGGCGAGTTGCTCGAGCTGTTCGAGGTCGCGGAGGCGCGTCTCGGCGTGGTGGTACCGGCGGGCCAGGACCGGCTGGAGGAACCGGCGGACCCGCTCGAGCTGGGCCGCTGGCGGGACGTCGTCAGAGCAATCCCCGGCCACGGCGGCCAGGCCCTCGAGCTCCCGGCGGGCTTGGGCGGGCACGGCGACCTCCGCGAGCGTGGCAAGCGGCGACGCGCCCGCGTCGTCCGTTGCGACGAGCCCGGCCACCAGCCCCCGCGCCGTGGCGGGCCCCACGCCGTCCAGGAACTGGAGGACGCGGAACCAGCTCACCTCGTCCCCCGGGTTCTCCAGGACCCGCAGCACGGCGAGCGCGTCCTTCACGTGGGCGGCCTCCATGAACTTCAGCCCGCCGTATTTCACGAACGGGATGTTCCGCCGGGACAGCTCGATCTCGAGCAGGTCGCTGTGGTGGGCGGCTCGGAACAGCACGGCCTGCTCCTTCAGCATCGTGCCCTGCTCCCGATGCTCCAGGACGGCCCGGCACACCGCGTCCGACTGGTCGGCCTCGTCGAGGCACGTGAGCAACTCCGGTAGCCGTTCGCTCGGCCGCTCGGACCACAGGGTCTTCTCGTGGCGCTGCGGTGAGAGCGCGATGACCGCGTTCGACACGTCGAGGATGGGTTGCGTCGACCGGTAGTTCTGCTCCAGGCGGACGATCCGGGTGCCGAGGAACCGCTCCGGGAACTCCAGGATGTTTCGTACGGTGGCCGCGCGGAACGAGTAGATGGCCTGGGCGTCGTCGCCCACGACCATCAGGTCCTCGCCGGACGGACGGGTCGCGGCGAGGATGTCGGCCTGGACCGCGTTCGTGTCCTGGTACTCGTCCACCAGGATGTGGTCGAACATCCCGGACATCCGCTCGCCGGTGCCGGGGGTTCGGGCCAGCGCGTACCAGTGCACGAGCAGGTCGTCGTAGTCGAGGCAGTGCTGCTCGCGCTTGCGAGCCGTGTACGCCTCGAAGATCCGCCGGATGCCGACGAGGTCGTCCGCGCACCACGGGTAGTCGTCGGCCACGACGTCACGGAGCCTGGTGCCGGCGTTCACCGTTCGCGAATAGATGTCGGCCAGCGTGTCCTTCCTGGGGAACCGGCGCTCCGTCGTTCCCAGGCCGAGGTCGCCCCGGATGAGGTCCATCAGGTCGGCCGAGTCGGTCCGGTCCATCACGGTGAAGTCGGGACGGAGCCCGAGGGCCCGGCCGTGAAGGCGAAGCAGGCGGTTCCCGACGGAGTGGAACGTGCCGCCCCACACCCGGCCCACCGAGCGCTCCCCGGTCAGCCGCTCCGCCCGGGAGAGCATCTCTCGGGCCGCCCGTCGCGTGAACGTGAGCAGCAGGATCCGGTCGGGGCGCACGCCCCGATCCACCAGGCGAGCCACCCGGCACGCGAGCGTCCAGGTTTTGCCGCTGCCCGCCCCCGCCACCACCAGCAGGGGAGCGCCGACGTGCTCCACAGCCTCTCGCTGGGGCAGATTGAGTCGCTTCAGGGCTTCGAACATGTGTTCGAGGAGTGTAGGCGGGGGTTCGGCGCCGCGCAAGCAGCCGAGGTCCGGGCCGCCCAAGCAGCGTGGCCCGGGGCCGCGCAAACAGCAGGTACGATCGACCCATGTGCCGGAGCATCAAGAAGCTGCGAAGCGAAGAAGGGCCCGCGACCGAGCAAGAGGTCAGGGAGGCCGCCCTCCAGTTCGTGCGAAAGGTGAGCGGGTACCGCGTCCCATCGAAGCGGAACGCCGACGCGTTCGATGCGGCCGTGGACGACGTCGCCGCGGCGTCCAAACGCCTCCTCGAGGCGGTCTCACCGCTGCCGCGCGCTTGACGAGGCCTACCGTCCGCCCCGCTCGCCGCGTTTAGGATGACCCGCATGTTGCCCCTTGATCCCTCTCCGGAGCAGATGCAGGAGATGGGCGAGGCCGCCCTCGCCTACTTGATCGAGTTCCTCCGCCAGCAGCCCGACCTCCCGGCGGGCGGGGAGAGCGGGGGCCTTGAAGCCGCCCGCGCCCTGCGCGAGTCCCCACCCCAGGTAGGCGGTGAGTTCAAACCGCTGCTTGAGACCGTGGAGCTTGCTGCGGCAAGGTCCTACGGGACCACCGGCCCCGGGTACCTCGCATTCATCCCCGGGGGCGGGCTGTTCACCGCGAGCCTCGGCGATCTCCTGGCCACCGGCATCAACCGGTTCGTCAACCTGTGGTCTACCGCGCCGATCGTCGCGCAGATCGAATACAACGTGGTCCGGTGGCTGTGTGACCTGTTCGGCTACCCGGAGGCGTCCCGCGGCATCCTCACCTCCGGCGGCTCCATGGCGAACTTCTCCGGCATCGTCGCGGCGCGGAAGGCGAACCTGTCCGACGACTTCCTCGACGGCTCGCTTTACGTCTCCGACCAGGTGCACACGTCGGTCACGAAGGCGGCGGCGCTCGCCGGGTTCCCTCAGCGGAGCGTGCGCATCGTCCCGACCACCCCGGAGCTCTGTATGGACGTGGACGGGCTTCGGGAGATGGTTGGCAGGGACCGGCGGGACGGCCTCCGCCCGTTCCTGGTCGTGGCCTCCGCCGGCACGACGAACACCGGGGCGGTGGATCCCATCGCCGACATCGCGGACCTCGCGGCCGAGGAGGGCCTGTGGCTCCACGCCGACGCGGCCTACGGCGGCTTCTTCCAGCTCACCGAGCGGGGGAGGGCGAAGTTCCGGGGCATCGACCGGGCCGACTCCATCACGCTCGACCCCCACAAGGGAATGTTCCTGCCGTACGGGACCGGCTCGCTCGTCGTCCGCGACGGCGAGCGCCTGCGCGAGGCCCACTTCGCCGGGGCCGCCTACCTCCAGGACCTGGCCGGCGAGGACGAGATCCCGAACTTCACCGAGTACTCGCCGGAGCTGTCGCGCGACTTCCGGGGGCTTCGGGTGTGGTTCCCGCTCAAGCTGCACGGCGTGTCGGCGTTCCGGGAGGCGCTCGACGAGAAGCTCGACCTGGCCCACGTCCTGTACGACGGGTTGCGGGAGATCCCGGAACTGGAGATGCCGTGGGAGCCGGAGCTCACCGTGGTGCCGTTCCGCCTCCGCGATGGAGGGGACGAGCCGAACAAGCGACTGCTCGAGCGGATCAACGCCTCGCAGCGCGTGTTCCTGTCGAGCACGGTGGTGGACGGGCGGTTCACCATCCGGGGCTGCATCCTGTCCCACCGCACCCACCGGGACCGCATCGACGAATGCATCGACATCGTGCGTCGCGCGGCGGCCGACGTCTCCTGACCCATGCCGGAGCTTCCCGAGGTCCAGGCGCTCGTCGAGCGGCTCGACGCCGCGGTCGGGGGCGCCCCCTTCGTCCGGGCCGACGCGCTCCAGTTCTCGTCGCTGAAGACGTTCGCGCCGCGGCCAGAGTCGCTGGCCGGGGCGACGCTCGGGCGGGTAGGTCGCCGCGGCAAGTTCGTCGTGTTCGACTTCGGCGGGCCCCGCGTGCTGGTGCACCTGTCGCAGGGCGGCCGGCTGGACGTGGAGGACCCTCCGAAGCGGACTCGCCCGAGGGGCGCCGTCGTCCGGCTGCTCTTCGACGAGCGCCCAGCCGTCCTGGTGAAGGAGTTCGGCAGGGAGCGGAAGGCCGGCTGGTGGGTGCTGGCCGAGGGCGACAACGGCCCTCTCGCCAAGCTCGGGCCTGAGCCTGATTCGGCAGAGTTCGAACGGTTCGCCCTAGATGGCGACGATACCCGGCGGGTCCACACGATCCTGCGCGACCAGCGAACGGTGGCCGGGATCGGCCGTGGCTACTCCGACGACATCCTGCACCGGGCGAAGCTGTCGCCCTACACGTCGCTCGATGCACTTCGGCCCGAGGAGCGGAGGGCACTGCTCGACGCCGTTCGGAACGTCCTGGCCGAGGCGCTCGAGATCGAGCGGCAGCGGGCGGGCGGCTTGCCCACCAAGATCGGTGACCACTTCACGGTGCACGGCCGGTACGGGACGCCGTGCCCCCGGTGCGGCGACGACCTCCGCCGCATCTCCTACGAATCTCACGACGTCGCGTACTGCCCTACGTGCCAGACCGGCGGGAAGGTCCTGGCCGACCGGAGGCTGTCCCGCCTGGTCCGGTGACGGCCGCCCGTTTCCCGAGGGCGCGGTACGCGTTGCCCTCCCGGATGGCCTCGCCTCTCGACACCAGCGACTGAAGCGCGCCCCGCGCCGCCGTGGCCCCCCACCCGAAGGCGTTGCCCAGCTCGCCCGGCTACGCGACCATCATCGTGTCGAGGAACGTCCGCCCGGCGCGAAGGCGAGCGGCCTCCGGGTCGCGCCGCCGGGGGATGGGGAAGGCCCGCGCCGTGAGCTCCAGGATCGCGCTCGGCCACCCAGCGCCTTCGTCCTCCACGCCGTAGTGCGTGACGACGAGTTCGCGGCCGAGCTCCGTCACGGCCTGCGTGAACGCCTCACCACCGCGCCGCCCCTCCACCCCCAGGGCCTCGCGGAGCGTGCCGGTGGACAGCGGGCCGCTCCGGAGCAATGTTCGCGCGATGCGATAGGCGTTTGGTGACAGGTTCGACTCCTCGAAGTCGTCCGGTCGGCCGCGCCGCGGGTACAGGTCGGCCAGCAGCGACGGGGAGAGGAACGAGGGACGTCCCCGCAGGAACCTCCCGTACCAGGCCAGCCGCCGCAGCGGAAGCTCGTCCTTCCATCCCCACACCCGCTTCGCGTCGGGCCCCCACTCCTCGCCGAGGTGAGAGATCGTGCGATCCGTGGCCGCCTCCCAGAGCGACGGGAGGGCCATGCCGGCCTTGGGGAACAGCAGGGCGAATCCGACGTCGTCGACGAACGCCGCGGCGCGTGTGAGGCTCCCCACTCTCCGGCCGGTCCGCCACCACCGACGCGCCCGCGCCTTCTCGAGGTCGTCCACAGCGCCCGACCGTACAACCTCCGGCGGACGCGGAGCGTTTGCTAGGCTCCGCGCGTGCCCGACCCCTTCTCGTGGCATCCCGAACCTGAGTTGATCGGCTTCCGCGAACCCGCCGAGGCTCGGGCCGCCCTCGAGGAACTGGGCCGGCTCACGTGGGGGACCGCGCTCGACTGGCTGTACGAGGAGGCGATGCGCCGTCCGGTGGCGCCGGACTCCTACCCGGACATGCGCCGAACATTCTTCGGGCCATCGAACGATCCGGCCCCGGCGCCGGACAAGCCGGCGACCTCGGGCGAGGTGCTGGCCGAGTTCCGAGACCGGGTCGGCCCGTACGCGTTCGGCGCCCAGCACCCCCGGGCCTACAGCTACTTCTCGCCGGCGGCTCTGCCCATGTCCATCGGCGGCGAGGTCCTGGCGCAGTGGCTCAACCAGGGGATCGACGTGTGGGCAGCGGGGCCGGTGGGAGCGTTCGTGGAGGAGGAGGTCACCGCGTGGCTCCGCGACCTGGTCGGGTTCGGCGACGGCAGCTGGGGGGTCCTCACGTCGGGCGGCGTGATGGCGAACATCATGGCCCTCACCGTGGCCCGCGACGTCCACCTCGCTGGGCTGCTCGGGCGGGCGGATCCGCCGCGGGGGAGCGCGCTGGAAGGCGTACGCGTGTACGCGTCGGACCAGGCCCACTTCTCGATCGAACGCGGACTCTCCGTGCTGGGGTTCCCTCCGGAGACGCTCCGCATCGTGCCGTCCGACCCCCGGTTTCGCCTTCGAGGCGCCCCGGTTGCTGAGGCGATCGCGGAGGACCGAGCGAACGGCGTGCTGCCGTTTGCCATCGCGGCGGTGTCAGGCTCCACGAACACCGGGTCGGTGGACCTGGTGAGCGAGCTGGCCGACATCGCCGAGCGGGAGGGGATGTGGCTCCACGTCGATGCGGCGTACGGCGGCGCGGCTCGTTTCTCCAGGCGCGACGCGGGCCGGGTGCCGGACCTGGAGCGCGCCCACTCGGTCACGATCGACCCCCACAAGTGGTTCTTCCAGGCCTACGACATCGGCGCGCTCGTGGTCGGGCGGCGGGAGGACCTGCTCCGGACGTTCCACCGCGAGCCCGAGTACTACCGGTACCCGAACCCGGAGGACGCTCCGCTCAACTGGATGGCGTATTCGATCGAGGGCACGCGGCGGTTCCGCGCGCTCAAGCTGTGGCTGTCGTGGAAGCACCTCGGGACCGAGGGTTTCGGTCGGCTGATCGAGCACAACGACGACCTGGCCGCGTACCTGGCGGAGCGGTGCCTCGAAGCCGGCGACTTCGAGATGGTGCCGGCGGAGCCGGAGCTGTCGGTGGTGTGCTTCCGCCACGTCCCGCCGGGGCTCGACCCGTCGAAGCTGGACGCGTACCAGGACCGGCTCCAGCGGGCCCTCGAGGTGAGCGGGGAGGGGTGGGTGTCCACGACGAAGCTCCGCGGCGCCACGTACCTCCGGGCCGGCATCGTCAACTACCTCTCGACCGAGGCCGATGTCGACCGCGTCCTCGAGGCGCTCCGGCGACTCTCGAAGGACGCAGTCGACGGACTGGCCGGCTGACCGGAACCGCTGCGCGACCGTGTGGCAGGACCCCGCGAGACCGCGCTTCTCGTGGTACTGCTGGTGGTAGTCCTCGGCCTCGTAGAACCTCGGAGAGGGCGTGATTTTCGGTGACGATCTGGCCGATGGACACCTCGCCGGCGCCGACCGCCCCCGGGCGAGGACGTGCGCGTCGAAGGCAGGAGCACGTACGCGCGCGGGGGTCGATCACGCGTCTGGGCTCGGCTCGCGAAGCTCGACGCGAACGATGACGATCCGCTCGGCGGCGCGGGCCAGGTCCTGCGGGTCGGGCCGGCCGTCGGGGTCGCGGGCCACGCCGAGCCTCCCGGCGCTCGAGGGGAACCGCCGGAGCCAGATCCGAAGGCCGTCGGTCACGGCCTCTGGGTCGTTGATGACCGCGACGGCGTATCCCTCGAGATCTCGCCCCTTGATGCGAAGGGTCACCTCCGCCCCGCCGGCCAGGTTCTGCCACCACGTCTTCCCTGCCGAGCCACCGGCATACACGATGACCGTGCTTCCCTCCCGCGCGTACTGCACCGGGACGGTGTACGAACGGCCGCTCCGGCGGCCTCGAAACGTGAGCAGCATGAGCGCCCAACTAAGCACCCCGTGCAGCGGCGACCGCAGCACCGGTCGCACGGCGGGATTGACGATCTGGCCATAAAGGCCGAACACGAGGCCCGTACGCTCACCCCGCTCCCGGTTCAGGCGCGCCCGGTCATGGCCCGGACCGTAGCAGCCGACCGGTTCCGCTGGACAGAGCCCGGGAACACGCCGGGGGGCGGGATGGTTGTGAGTAGCCGTACATCCTGGGAGGGGGCGTCATGAGCGATGCTGCCGGACTGATCTTGCTGGTGGGTCGGATCCTGTTCGTGATCAACTTCGGGCCCGTGGCGGGCGTCGGGTTCCACATCCGGCAGGGACGGATGGCGCAGGACTACTCGCGATCGACCAAGATGCCGTTCCCGTACCTGGCCGGTTGGCCGACCGGGGTCTGGCTCGTGGCCGCGTCCCTGTCCATCGGACTCGGGATCTGGCCTGACGTGGGCGCGCTGATGATCCCGGCATTCGTGATCCCCGCAGCCTGGTACTTCCACCGGTTCTGGGAGATCGAGGACCCCATGCAGAAGCAGACCCAGACGATCTTTTTCTTCAGGAACCTCACGTTCCTGGGGGCGTCCATCGCCCTGTTCGCGGCCTTCGTCGCGTTGGGCGACGGGCTCCGGTACTCGATCACGGGGCCGCTCTTCGACTTCTGAGCCCAAGGCGGGCCGGCGTCAGAGCTGCCGCAGGATCTCGTGTAGCGGGCCAGGCCCAGCACCTCCAACAACGCTCGCGACCTGCGCAAAAGGCCCGGCGAGTTTCTCAAGCCCTTATTCCGGATATGGTGTTGGGACGGGCCCCGGCCGGCCCGTCACGGCCAGCCGCCCGCGTGCCTCCGGCAGGGAGCGAGACATGGCGCGACAGACCGTCGTCCTTGCGGACCGCTATGGACTCGGCTCGGTGATCGGGCGTGGCGGCATGGCCAGGGTGCACAAGAGCGCGGACCGCCTGCTCGGCCGCACCGTGGCGGTGAAGATCCTGGCTTCGCCGTACGACCGGGACGAGAGATTCGTGGCCCGGTTCCGACGAGAGGCCAGGGCCGCGGCGCGCCTCGCCCACCCGAACATCGTCGCCGTGTTCGATACCGGCTCGGACGGCCACACGCACTACATCGTCATGGAGTACGTCGAGGGGCGAACCCTCCACGACGCGATCCTGTTGGAGGCCCCAATGGCGCCTCGCCGGGTGGCCGAGATCGCCGACGCCATGGCAGCGGCCCTGGCCGCCGCCCACGAGGCGGGCATCGTGCACCGCGACGTGAAGCCGGCGAACGTCATGCTCACGCCGGAGGGCGAGGTGAAGATGATGGACTTCGGCCTGGCCCGCGCCGTCGACGCCGAGACCCTCACCCGCACCGGGTTCATCCTCGGCACGGCTTCGTACGTCTCGCCGGAGCAGGCGCAAGGGGGGTCGACCGACGCTCGGTCCGACCTGTACTCGCTTGGCTGCGTACTGTACGAGATGCTCGCCGGGCGGCCGCCGTTCGTCGGTGATTCCCCGGTGGCGGTGCTGTACCAGCACGTGAACGAACCGGCGCTCCCTCCGTCCATGTTCCATCCCGTGCCGACGGGCCTGGAGGCCGTGGTGCTTCGGTGCCTGGCCAAGAATCCGGACGATCGATTCCAAAGCGCCCTCGAGCTTCGCCGTGAGCTGTCGCCGGACGGCGAGGGAGCCGCGGCCGAAGCGACGACCATCCCGGTGATGGTTGACGGGGCCGGGGTCCGCCATCCCCAGCCGACCGAGGTGCTCGACGAGCCGGGAGGCGAAGCGGAGACGCTGACCAGCCGTCGCCGGTGGCGGGGCGCGGCCGTTGTGGCGGGCCTCGCGATCCTCGTCCTGCTCCTCGTCCCCGCGGTGCAGCTGCTCACCCGGGGCGCCGAGCCCACCGGCCGGGGCACCGCAACCTCTCCGGCCGCATCGCCCTCGGCTCCGCCCACGGTCGAACCCAGCCCGACCGTCTCGGAGGCCTACTCCTTCCTGGTCGCGACCATCTTCGATGCGCAGCAGGGCGGGCCGATCACGGAAGGAGCCGCCGAAGACCTGCTCAACCGGGCCGAGGAGATTCGCAAGGCCTACGTGGAGGGCGACACCGAGGACCTGGCGGGGAAGATCGAAGAGTTCGCCGACAAGCTGAAGGAGTTCGTGCAGAAGCACGAGATCACGCCGTCCCGGGCCGGGGCCATCGTCGAGGCCCTCGATGACTTGGTCCAGGCCATGGAAGAGAGGCCGCCGAGCGGCGACGAGGACTGAGTCCGAGTAACAGCGGCGGTGGGATGATTGACGGTCGTGATGGAGCGGCTCTCGGACAAGGAGCTCGCGGAACGGGCGGGTGTCCGGCCGGCCTTCGTACGACACTTGGCCGAGCTGGGCATCCTGGCACCGGACGACGAGGGCCCCCGGTTCCGGGCCGCCGACGTCCGGCGGATCCGCCTGCTCGAGGCGTGCGAGCGCGCCGGGCTTCCGCTGGACGGCATCGGCAAGGCCATGGCCGAGGGAGGACTGTCGTTCGCGTTCCTCGATTCCCCCCAGTACGCGTGGCCCGGGTACTCGGCCAAGACCTACCAGCAGGCCTGCGATGAGCTCGGCCTGTCGATGGACCTGGTCCGCGCAGTCCACGAGGCGATTGGCCTGGCACCGCCGGTCCCCGAGGACCCGGTTCGGGAGGACGACCTCGAGCTGCTCCCCGCGCTCGCCATCTCGGTAGCGGCGGGCATCCCCGAGGAGGCGCTCATCCGGACGGTGCGTGTGTACGGCGAAGGCCTGCGACGCGCGGCCCAGGCCGAGGCCAGGGTCTATCGCACGTACATCGAGGAGCCGCTGCTGCGCTCGGGGATCGCCATGTCGCAGATGATGGAGGCGGCGAACACGTTCGGCCAGCAGTTCATGGCCGTGATCGACCGTGCCCTCCTCAACATCTACCACCGCCAACAGGAGCACGCTTGGATCGACGACATGGTCGGGCGCATCGAGGAGACGCTGGAGGACATGGGGGTCCACGAGCGGCTGGAGCGGCCGCCGTCGATGTGCTTCCTCGACCTCGCCGGTTACACCCGCCTTACCGAGGAACGTGGCGACGAGGCCGCGGCCGAGCTGGCCGCGAGCCTCGCCCGGCTGGTGCAGGGCGTCTCACAGCACCACGGGGGCCTGCCCGCGAAGCACCTGGGCGACGGCGTGATGTTCTTCTTCAAGGACCCCGGGGAGGCGGTGGTCTCGGCGCTCGAGATGGTCGAGCTGGCCCCGGCGGCCGCGCTGCCACCCGCTCACGTGGGCCTGCACGCCGGGCCGGTGGTGCAGCAGGACGGCGACTACTTCGGAAGAACCGTGAACGTCGCAGCAAGGATCGCCGGGCGGGCCGGCCCGAACGAGGTCCTGGTGAGCGAGGACGTCCGGCAAGCCTCGGGCGCGGGGGGCATCCGGTTCCATGACGTAGGCCCGGTCGAGCTCAAGAACGTTTCCCGGCCGGTGCGCCTGTACCGAGCCTCGCGCGCCTGAGCGCGCGATGTTCAGGCCAGGCGATCCTCGACCGTCGTTTCCCCCGCCATCCTAGTCTGGGCGGAGTCGAGGTCATGGGGTTCGAGGCCGGCGGCCCGGCGGGCCCGGCGCCGGTGCAGCAGGTCCCAGCACTGGTCGAGCTGGGCCTCGATCTCCTTCAGGCGCCCCCGTTCCTTGGTGGTGGCCTTGCCCACGGACTCCTTCTCGAAGAGCGCGTGTTCCTCGTGGGCCAACTCGTTGATCCTGGCGATGACGTCCTCGTCGGCCATTTGCGGACCTCCCGACGCAAACCCTACTAGGGCACGTGGACCGGCCGCTCGTGAAACCACGGTGGCCGGCTAGAGCTCGGCGACGACGGGGGCGACCGCGCCCTCCGCGGGCTGGACCTCGCGGCTTGGCGCGCCACTCGGGATGAACCGGTTGGCGACCAGGGCTGCAATCAACAGCACGAGCCCTCCGACGATCAGGGCCACGTGGAACCCGTCCATGAACGACTGCCCGAATGCCTGCCGCACCCCCGCGACCTGCTCCGGCGAGAGGCCACGAAGCACGGAGGGCTCCAGGGTCCCGTGGCCGGCCGCCGCGGCGATCGAGGCTCGCTCATCCGGGGACAGGCCCAGCCCGGCGAGGGCCGGCCCCAGCGAGCTGGTGAGCCTCGTCGTGAGGAGCGTCCCGAGCAGGGCGATCCCGAAGACCCCACCCACCTCCCGGGAGGTGTTCGTCATGGCGGAGCCAAGGCCGGCGCGCTCGTGACCCACGGCGTTCATCACCGCGGCCGTCATGGGCGCCATGGTCGCGCCCATCCCGTGGCCCATGGCAACGAAAACCGGCAGCATCAGCCAGTACGACGTGTCGGCCTGGAGCCACGTCCCCAGCACGAGGAGCCCGCCGCCCGCCAGGATGAGCCCGTACGTCATGGGGGCGCGCGAGCCGTGCTTTTGTGCGAACCGTCCGGCGTTCGGCGCGGTGACCACGATCATCAGCGTCATCGGCAGGAACCGGATGCCCGCCTGGAACGCCGTGTAGCCGTGGATCAGCTGCATGTACAGGCTGAGGAAGAAGAACGAGGCGAACATCCCGAGGGAGACCGAGAAGGCCACGGCGTTCCCGGCCGAGAACGCCGGGACCCGGAAGAAACCGAGCGGCATCATGGCGTGGGGGTTCCTGACCTCCCACGCCAGGAAGGCTAGGGCGAGCAGCACGAACGCGACGAGCGAGGAGACGATGAGCGGGTCGGTCCAGCCCCTCTGGTTCGCCTCGATCAGGCCGTAGGTCACGGAGAACAGCGCGGACGTGCCGAGCACCAGGCCCGGGATGTCGAGCTCCCGCTGGACCTCAGAAACCGATTCGCGCACGGTCCGGGTGGCCGTGAGGAAGGCGACGATCCCGATCGGCACGTTCAGGAAGAACACCGACTGCCAGCCCAGGGTCTCGACCATCAGGCCGCCGACCGTGGGGCCGAGGGCCAGGGCCAAACCGGACATCCCGGCCCACAGGCCGATGGCTCGGGCCCGCTCGTGCGGCGGGAACGTGACCGTGATGATCGAGAGGGTTCCGGGCATCAGCAGGGCCGCCCCGATGCCTTGAAGGGCCCGAAACCCGATCAGCTGGCCGGTGGTCTGCGACAGGCCACACGCCATCGAGGCCATGGTGAAGAGGATCAACCCGGCGAGGAACGTCTTCTTCCGGCCGTACCGGTCGCCGAGGATGCCTCCTGTCAGCAGGAGCGAGGCGAACGCGAGCACGTATCCGTCGACGATCCACTGGAGTCCGGAGACCCCGGCGCTCAGGTCTCGGCTGATCGTGGGCAGCGCCACGTTCACCACGGTGTTGTCGAGCATGGCCATGGCCAGGGCGAAGCACATCGTCAACAGGACGATGACCTTCTCCCGGGCGTTCTCGCCTTCGAATCCGAACAGCGGCAAATGGAACTCCTTATCTCTGAGGATGGGTTCGGGCAAGGATACGGTCAGTTCTGGGAACCGACCCGGGAGCCCGATTCTTCCCGGCTACCCGATGGCGTCGTTCGCCTGCCCCGCGAGGAGGATCGTGGGCTCGAGGGTGGGGCCGGACTGGAAGTCGAGGACCATCCAGAAGATGTCGTCATCGGGCCACATGCAGAGCGTGGCCGGGGGCCCGGTCACGCCGAAGTCCGAGCCACTGGCGCACGCATAGGTGACCCCGTCCCGGGTCTCGACCTTCAGCTGGCCGGCGCCGGGCAGGTCGCCCAGCCCACCGGAGAGCGCCTCGAACGCGTCCTGCGCGTTGCCGAGCCCGTCGCCCTTCACCCACATCAGCGCGAACCTGGGGCTGATCGGGTCCCCATACATCGCCAGGTCCAGGTCGATGCCTTCGGGCAGGTTCGCCTGGCCTTTGGCGAACTCCACCAGCTGCTCGAGCTGGGGGATGTCGGCCTGGGGGATGCCCGCCACGGACTCGGGGAACGCCGGCGGCCCCCCTCCCAGCCGCGAAATGAGGAACCATCCCACGACGGCCAGGGCCAGGGCTGCCGCGGCGAACGTCGCGATGCCCTTGCCGGCACTCCGCGCTTCCGGCCGGGGCGTAGAGAGAGATTCGGGCGGAGGGGGCATGGGCATACCGGGACGGGGGACCGCGTAGGGGCCCGCCGCCCCGGGCTGCGTGGGGACATCCGGGCCCGCCGCCCCGGGCTGCCTAGGGGCGTACTTGCCGGCCGTCACGCCACCCGACCCGGTCTCGAACCTTCGGTAGCACTTCCAACAGAAGCCGGCGGTGTCGGCGTTCTGCGTTCCGCAGCCCGGGCAGGCGCGTCCCTGCGGGTCCCGGCCCGCGGGCGCCGCTCCCGTCGCGTCGGTCTGCATTGTCGATGACCCCCAAGCTATCGGCTTGCCCGTCTCGAACCTGAGCGACCGAGGGGGATCAGGCCGACCAGCCCCTCAGCTTGAGCGTCCGGCGCTTCGGGAGAGGCGGGGAGTGTGTCCCAGGGGCCGGGTTGACGGCCGCGTAGTCGGGCAGGGAGGTCGGGCGCCCGTCCCGCCCCTGAGTCCTGCGGCTGCGTCTGCATGGATCGGGCATCGGCCGCGAAGGGTCCTGCCTGAGTGCCCGGCTGTGAGTGTGTAATCTTGATTACGGCACGGGAATAGGCACCGCGTTCGGGTCCGTTGTTGCAGATGCAGAGGAACGAACAGGAGAGAACGAACATGTCCACCCTCGAGACGAAGGTCTTGCCGCTGTTGCCCCTGACCACCGGGGTGGTGCTTCCCGGCATGGTCGTCACGCTCACCATCGAGTCAGAGGAGGCCCGCTCTGCCGTGGCGGCGGCCCAGGCTACTGGGTCCGAGCTGCTGCTCGTGCCCCGGTCCGGGGCTCGGTATGCGCGAGTGGGAACGGTGGCCAAGGTGGAGGACGTGGGGCGCCTCCAGTCCGGCCTGGAAGCCGTGGTGATCCGCGGCCTGCACCGGGCGGTGATCGGCGCCGGCGTCCCCGGCACCGGCGACGCCACCTGGGTCCAGGTCGAACCGGCCGCCGAGCAGGAGCGGCCCACCGGCCGGGCCGTGGAGCTCGCCCGGGAGTACCGGGCAGTACAAGAAAACATCGTGGAGTCGCGCGGCGTCCCGCAGGTCGCCGAGTTCCTGCGCGGCATCCAGGACCCCGGCGCCATCGCCGACACGAGCGGCTACTCGCCCGACCTGACGCTCGAGCAGAAGGTCGAGGTCCTCGAGACGCTCGATGTCGAGCAGCGACTGGAGAAGGTGCTGGCGTGGGCCAAGGAGATCCTGGCCGAGCTCAGCCTGAAGGACAAGATCCGCCAGGACGTCCGAGAGGGCATGGAGAAGACCCAGCGCGATTACCTGCTCCGGCAGCAGCTCGAGGCCATCAAGAAGGAGCTGGGGGAGGAAGGCGAGGAGGACATCGTCGCCGAGTATCGGAAGAAGATCGAGGATTCCGGCTTGCCCGAGGGCGCCCGGCAGGAGGCCGAGCGCGAGCTGGGACGGCTGGAGCGGACCTCGGAGCAGTCGCCCGAGTACGGGTGGATCCGCACCTACCTCGACTGGATCACCGAGATCCCGTGGAACGTCCGGACCGATGACAACCTCGACATCACGGAGGCCCGGCGGATCCTCGACCAGGACCACACCGGGCTCGACGACGTGAAAGACCGGATCATCGAGTACCTCGCCGTGCGCAAGTTGCGGCAGGAACGCGGCCTGGGCGAGGTGGTGGGGCGCGGCTCCGGCGCGATCCTCACGCTGGTCGGCCCGCCGGGAGTGGGCAAGACCTCGCTCGGCGAGTCCGTGGCCAGGGCCCTGGGCCGGAAGTTCGTCCGGGTGTCGCTGGGCGGGATCCACGACGAGGCCGAGATCCGCGGGCATCGTCGCACTTACGTGGGCGCGCTGCCCGGCCGCATCGTGCGCGGCCTGAAGGAAGCCGGCACGAAGAACCCAGTGTTCATGCTGGACGAGATCGACAAAGTGGGCTCGGACTGGCGGGGGGACCCGTCGAGTGCGCTGCTCGAGGTCCTCGACCCCGCCCAGAACCACACCTTCCGCGACCACTACCTGGAGGTGGACCTCGACCTGTCCGAGGTGCTGTTCATCGCGACCGGCAACGTGGCGGAGACGATCCCCGGGCCGCTGCTCGACCGGATGGAGGTCATCCGGATCGACGGCTACACGGAGGACGAGAAGGTCGCCATCGCCCGCGACCACCTGCTGCGCAGGCAGATCGAGCGGAACGGCCTCCAGGACGACGAGGTCGAGATCACCGACGAGGCCCTCCTCGCCGTGATCGCCGACCACACGCGGGAGGCCGGCGTCCGGAACCTCGAGCGCGAGCTGGGCAAGGTGCTGCGCAAGGTCGCCACGAGGATCGCGTCCGCACAGGCCACCGCTCCCGTGACAGTCGGCGTGACCGACATCCGCGACTACCTCGGCCGGCCGAAGTTCTTCTTCGAGGCGGGCGAGCGGACCAGCGTGCCAGGCGTTGCCACCGGCCTCGCCGTGACCGGCACCGGCGGCGACGTGCTGTTCATCGAGGCCACCCGTATGGACGGCGAGCCGGGGCTGGCGCTCACCGGCCAGCTCGGCGACGTGATGAAGGAGTCGGGCGAGATCGCGCTGTCCTACGTCCGGTCGCACGCGGCGAAGCTGGACATCGATCCCGGGCAGCTGACCGGGCGGTTCCACGTCCACGTCCCGGCCGGCGCGGTGCCGAAGGACGGCCCGTCCGCCGGCGTGACCATGGTCACCGCCCTGGCAAGCCTCCTGACCGACCGGCCGGTGAAGAGCACGGTCGGGATGACCGGCGAGGTCACGCTCCAAGGCCGGGTGCTGCCGATCGGCGGCGTGAAGCAGAAGGTGCTCGCGGCGCACCGGGCCGGACTCGCGGAGGTCATCCTGCCGAAGCGGAACGAGGGAGATCTCGACGACGTTCCTCAGCAGGTGCGCGAGGAGATCGCGTTCCATCCCGTCGAGACCATCGACGAGGTCCTGGCGCTCGCCCTCGACCCTGCGGAGGAAGAGACAGCGGCCGCCGTGGCGTAGGCTACGCGGGTGGCGTTCCTGGATCCACGTAAGCGGACGCATGTGCACGCCGGCAAGCGGCTCGGCACGGAGCTGATCGTGTGGCTCACCACCGTGGCGCCCGAGGGGCGACCTCAGTCGACGCCGGTGTGGTTTCTGTGGGACGGCGACGTGTTCCACATGTACAGCCAGCCGGACAAGCCCAAGCTTCGCAACATCCGGGCGAACCCGCGCGCGTCTCTCCACCTGGAGGGGGGCGAGGAGGGAAGCGACGTCGTGACTTTCGAAGGCAGGGCCGAGATCGCCACCAACACGGCCCCCGCAACGTCCAACCCCGAATACATCAAGAAGTACCGGCGACTCATCGAGGGATTCGGGTGGACACCGGAGAGCTTCGCCCATGATTACTCGGTTGCGCTTCGCATCACTCCCTCCCGGGCGAGGATCTGGAGAGACTGAGTTGCGAGCGCTGGTGGCCGCGCCCGGGATGCCCGGCGGCATCGAGCTCCGCGAGGTGCCGGAGCCTCGGCCATCGGCGATCGAGGCCGTGGTCGAGGTGCGAGCGGTCTCGCTGAACCGCGGGGAGTGCGTCACACTGCGGCAGCAGACCGAGGACGGCTGGCGCCCCGGATGGGACCTGGCGGGCATCGTGGCCGAGCCTGCGGCCGATGGGATGGGGCCGGTGGAGGGAGCCCGCGTCGTCGCCTGGGTGAACGGCGGCTCGTGGGCCGAGCGCGCCGCCGTCCGGACCGACCACCTGGCGGAGATCCCGGACGGGCTGGACTTCGACGTCGCGTCCACGCTGCCCGTGGCCGGGCTCACCGCCCTCGGCACGCTTAGCCGTGGAGGCTCCCTCCTGGGGAAGCGGGTGGCGATCACCGGGGGCGCCGGCGGGGTCGGACGGTTCGCCGTCCAGCTCGCGCACCAGGGCGGGGCACATGTCACCGCCATCATCGGTCACCCCAGACGGGCCGAGGGTCTGTCCGAGCTGGGGGCGGATGACATCGCGGTCGGGTTCGAGCCGGAAGGTGAGCCGCTCGACCTGATCCTGGAATCGGCCGGCGGGCCCTCGCTCGCAACGGCGATCGCCCGGCTCGCGCCGAGCGGCGTCATAATCTCGTTCGGCAACTCCGCGAACACGACCACCCATTTCGATGTACGGACCTTGTACCGGAAGGGCGCGGCCCGTATCGAGGGGTACTTCGTAACCTGGGAACTGCTCCACGGGCGGATCGGCGCAAGGGAGCTGTCGTATCTGGCCTCGCGTGCCGCGAACGGCGAGCTCGAGTCGCGGGTGGACCTTCGCGTGAGCTGGCGCGACGCCGCATCGGCCATCGACGCCCTGCTCCAGCGCCGCGTAGCCGGCAAGGCCGTCCTCACGATCGACTGACGCCCTGCCACAATCTGGCAGGATGCTGGAGCTGATCGACCTGTATCGCCGGTTCGGCGACGTCGTCGCGCTCGACTCGGTGTCCTTCTCCGTGGCCGAGGGCGAGATGGTGGGCTTCGTCGGACCGAACGGGGCCGGCAAGACGACTGCCATGCGCATCGCCCTCGGCGTGCTGGAGCCCGACCACGGCGAGGTCCGGTGGCGGGGCAGGCCGGTCGATGTGGCCATGCGCCGGCGGTTCGGATACATGCCGGAGGAGCGCGGCCTGTACCCAAAGATGCGGGTGCTCGACCAGCTGCTCTACCTGGCCCGGCTGCACGGCCTGTCCAAGACCGACGCGCTCACGGAGTCCCGGAGGATGACCGAGATCCTTGGCATCGCCGGGCGAGCCCGCGACCGGACGGACGCGCTGTCGCTCGGGAACCAGCAGCGGGTGCAGCTCGCGGCTGCCCTGGTCCACCGGCCGGAGGTGCTCGTCCTGGACGAGCCCTTCTCGGGCCTGGACCCCGTGGGCGTGGACGTGCTGTCGGGTGTCCTTCGCGAACAGGCCGGGGCCAGCGTGCCGGTGGTCTTCTCCAGCCACCAGCTGGACCTGGTGGAGCGGCTGTGTGAGTCCGTCGTGCTGATCGACCGGGGGCGGATCGTGGCAGCGGGGAAGATCTCGCACCTCCGCGCCGCCGACCCTCGTCGGCTGGTTCGGGTGGAGGTGGCCGGGGCCGATCCGAGCTGGTACGCGAGGCTTTCGGGCGTCCGCGTCCTCGACGCGCTGCCGGAGGGGGCGATCCTCGAGCTTTCCGACTCGATCCAGGAGCGCGACGTGCTCGACGCGGCGCGGGTCGCCGGCGACGTTCGCCTCTTCAGCGTTGTGCGGCCCTCTCTCACCGAGATCTTCCGGAAGGCGGTGCAGGAGTGAACGTGGAGAGCGACCGGGGCGCGTTCCGGCTGGTGGCCCGCCGCGAGTTCGTCGAGCGGGCGCGCGATCGGAGCTTCATCGTCTCCACGGCGATCACGCTGCTCGTCCTGGTCGGGTTCATCTTGGTGAACGCGTTCCTGGGCGGCGAGACCCGGTTCGAGCTCGGCGTGGCCGGGGAGCGCTCGGTGGCCACGGCCCGTGCAGTGGAGGCTACGGCTCCTTCCCTCGGGTTCACCGTGTCTCTGGAGACGTTCGAGTCCGAGATGCAGGCGAACGCGGCGGTTCGCGACGGTTCGGTGGATGCGGTGCTGGTCGACGGGAGGCGGGTGGTGGTGATGTCCAACGCCCCCGAGCAGCTCTTGGCGGTCATCCAGGTGGTCTCCACACGGGAGCGGACCGCCCGTGAGCTCCAGGCAGCGGGGCTGACGCCGGAGGAGGTCGAGCGGGCACTCGATGCGCCGCCGCTCCCGGTGCAGGCCCTCGAGCCCCTGGACGAGCGAAGCGAGGAGAGCTCGGTCGTGGCGTTCGTTGGCGTGCTCGCGCTCTACGGGCAGCTGCTCTCCTACGGGTACTGGGTGGCGTCGGGTGTGGTCGAGGAGAAAGCGTCCCGCGTGGTGGAGGTGCTGCTGGCCACGATCCGGCCGACACAGCTCTTGCGAGGCAAGATCTTGGGGATCGGGCTACTCGGGCTGTGTCAGCTCCTGCTCATCGGCGTGGTGGGCCTCACCGTGGCCCGAGCCGCCGGGACCCTCACGTTTCCAGCCGGAGCGCTCGCCGCGGCGGGGGCGGTGGTGCTGTGGTTCGTGCTGGGGTTCTTCTTCTACTCGAGCCTGTTCGCCGTGGCCGGCGCGATCGTGCCCCGCCAGGAGGACCTCCAGACCACCATGACCCCGCTCACGATCCTGGTCCTCGTGTCGTTCCTCATCGGGATCAATGCGGTCGGCGATCCGTCCACCACGCTCGCCACGGTGGCCTCGCTGTTGCCGTTCTCGGCGCCGCTCGTGATGCCATCGCGCATGGTGCTCGGCCAGCTCTCGGTGTGGCAGGGGCTCCTGTCGGCGGGCATCATCGTGGGCGCGACCCTCGGGCTGATCCCGCTGGCCACCCGGATGTACTCGAACGCGGTCCTCCGCAAGGGCCGGGTTCGGATCCGCGACGTCCTGCGGGGCGAGCCGTAGCGCTCCGGGCAACTACCTCGCCACGGCGTTCAGGCGACTACCTTGCAACGACGCCCCCCGGCTAGGTCGCGACGAGCTCCGCGCACATCTCCTCGAACACCCGCGAGTGCAGGTCCACATCTTCCGCCGCCGTCGCCGGCGACATCAGCGCCATGTTGTGGAACGGCGTGAGCAGGATGCCGCGATTCAGAGCGTACAGATGCGTGAGCTGGGCCAGCTCGTGGTCGTCGGCCGCCGCGGCCTCGCCGCCCGTGGACGGGGGCGTGCGCGAGAACCAGTACTCGGCCCGGCATCCGAGGCGCTGGACCTCCCACGGGAGGCCGTGCTTCGCGATGGAAGCCTTCACGCCTTCCGCCCATCGCTTCCCCAGCTCGATCATGCGTTCGAACGCCTCGCCGGTCAGGACGTGCTCCAGGGTGGCCCTCATCGCCGCGAGGGAAAGGGCGTTGCCCGAGAGCGTGCCGCCGATCCCGCCGACATCGGTGGTGGGGAGCGTGTCCATGAACGCCTGTGCCCGCTCCGCCACTTCCCCGCTCATGCCGTAGCAGGCGGCCGGGACCCCGCTCGCGAGCGGCTTCCCGATCGTGAGGAAGTCGGGCTGCAGGCCCCATGCGCGAGTCGCCCCGCCGGGCCCGGCGCAGATGCAGTGGGTCTCGTCGATCACCAGGTACGTGCGGTGTCGCCGCGTCAGGTCGCGGAGCGCCTCGTGGTAGCCCGGGTCCGGCAGCACGATGCCGATGTTGGTGAGGGCCGGCTCGGCCAGGACGCAGGCCACGTCCTCGTGGGTCAGGGCCTCCTCCAGGGCGGGCACGTCGTTGAACTCGACCACCCGCGTGGTCTGCGTGGGATCCACCGGCGGCCCGATGTTCCCAGGCCGGGGACCGGCGACGCCGTCCTCGATCGTGACGATGGTCTCGTCCACGGACCCGTGATAGCAGTAATTGAACACCATGATCTTGGGCCGGCCGGTGATGGCTCGGGCCAGGCGTATGGCGAATCGGTTCGCGTCGGTCGCCGTGAGGCAGAACTGCCAGTAGGGCAGGCCGAACCGGCGGGCCATCTCCTCGCCCACCCAGATCGAATCCTCGGTGGGCAACATCAGCGTGATGCCTTTGGCCGCCTGCTCGGCGATGGCCTGCACGGCGGCCTTCGGCGCGTGTCCGGTCATGCCCCCGGTGTCGCCGAGGCAGAAGTCGACGTAACCGTGCCCATCCACGTCGGTGAACCTGGCGCCCTCCGCCTCCTCCACGAAGACCGGGTACGGTCCCGCCCACTCGGTCATCCACGGCATAGGGACCCCGGCCAGCAGCGAGCTCTTGCCCCGCTCGAACAGCTCTCCGGACCTGGGGTGCTCGCCGACGAAGCGCTCAACCTCACGGTCCCTGAGTTCGTGCAGCCGGCGGCGGTCCACGGTCCTCTCCACGGGCCCTCCTCGAGATTGGTGCGCCGAGCGTCGCGGATACGGCCGGGGGCCGTCAAACCGCTGGCGGTCCTGCGACCCGACGCCGAGCCGGTACCGTGGGAGTCGTGGACGCCCCCACCTGGACCCGCGAGCGCATCCGCCACGCGCTCTCGCTCCTCCGATACGGCCGGAATCAGGCGGCCACGGTGTACGACAGCATCGGGCCGGACTTCTTCCTGGCTCTCGACGAGGGCTGGCTGAACCTGGGGCTGTGGGAGGGCGACGGCTCCGACCAAGCCGAGGCGCCCCGCGCGGTCCGGCGGCTGGTCGAGACCCTCGCCGTCGACCTTCCGAAGGGCGGGGTCGTCCTCGATGTAGGGAACGGGCTAGGGGCGCAGGATCCACTGATCGCCGAGGTGGCGGCGCCGGAGCGGCTGATCGCGCTGAACATCACCGAATCCCAATTGCGCGCCGGCCGCGGCCTCCTCGCCGCGGCCGGCGCCCTTCCCGTGAACGCCGACGCGACCAGGATCCCCCTCCGCGATGCCAGCGTGGACGGCGTGATCAGCGTGGAGGCCGCGTTCCACTTCCCGTCGCGGGGCCGGTTTTTCGCCGAAGCGTTCCGGGTGCTCCGGTCGGGCGGCGTCCTCACGATGTCCGACGTCGCCACGCAGCGGATGCCGCGAACCGCCGTCGAGCTCGTGGCCGGCCTGACCCAGCTCCGAGCGTGGGGCCTGGGGCCCGGCGCCGTCGCCACCGCCGCCGACATCGCCGGCGCAGCCGAGGCCGAGGGGTTCCGGGGGCTCGACGTTCGGCTGGAGGGGGACCGGGTCATCGGCCCGGCCCTGGCCTTCGTCCGCCGGAAGCTCGAGCGGGACGGCCACGCCGTCCCGACGTCCTTCCGGCTGGCATGCCGGGCCATGCTGGCCCAGGTGGAGCTGCTGTGGCGGCGGGGCCTGGTGGACTACGTGCTCCTGTCCGCGATCAGGCCCTGACCTGATCGGAGCCGCTCCCGTCGTCGAGCTCGCGGCGGAGGGCTCGAAGGGGCAGCGAGCCCAGCGCGAGCAATCGGTCATGGAAGGCGGGCAGGAAGAAGGCAGCGCCCTCGCGCTCGGTCGCCTCTGTCCGCAGCCGCTCGATCTCGAACTGTCCGATCTTGTACGCGAGGGCCTGGCCGGGGAGGGTGATGTAGCGGTCGGTCTCGATCTCCGCGTCGACGTGCGGGACCGCGGCCTCCTCCAGCTCGGTCACGGCCCGGTCCCGGCTCCACCCGAACGCATGGATCCCGGTGTCGACGATCAGCCGGGTGGCCCGGTGGGCCTGGGCGTCGAGCATCCCCAGGCGCTCCACGTCGTCCAGGAGCAGGCCCATCTCGTCGGCCAGGCGCTCGCTGTACAACCCCCAGCCTTCCGCGAAGGCCGCGCCGGCCAGGAGCCCGCCGAACCG
>JBOGVG010000240.1:0-6812 GCA_050692435.1 Actinomycetota bacterium | reverse complement strand
GAAGGGGGGCGTGCTTTCCATGACCCGGGAGATGGCCGTGGAGTTCGCCCGCCAGGGCGTGCGCGCGAACGCCCTGTGTCCCGGGCCCATCGAGACCCCGCTACTCCAGGAGCTGCTGGCGGATCCGGCCCGGCGGCAGCGCCGGCTGGTGCATATCCCGATGGGCCGCTTCGGCCGGGCCGAGGAGATCGCCAAGGCGGCGCTGTTCCTGGCCTCCGACGAGTCCTCGTACATGACCGGGGCCGCCCTCGTCGTGGACGGTGGCATCACAGCGGCCTACGTCACGCCGGAGTAGGCGGGGTGCCGAGGGTCAGGCTGGGGAGGCCAAGACATCCACGAGGGCGATGAACGAATCCGCCTCGCGCTGATCGAATGGGACGGCGACCGGCAGCGGGGTCATGAAGCCGCTCATCATCGACCCCGACAACGTCTCCAGCCGTACGCGCCACACGGCCTCTTCGGCCGACCATCGCATCCGAAGCGACTGCACAGCCTCGATCCCCCGGACGGCCTCGAGCAGGGGTCCCTCGGCCCGCGCGAGCCATTCGGGCCCCCCGGGGACCGGAGCCGCCCACCCCAGCCTCGTCCGCTGGCGCGAGAGGGGCCCTCGGAAACGGAACGTGAGCTCGGCGTCACGTTCGGGCCCGTGCCCGGGGACGGTGGAGGAGAGCGACAGGTAGTTGGCCTTCAGGAACAGCCGGCGCTCGTGCCGATGGCCGACCGAGATGTCCGGCCGGCGGCCGGATGGGTCGGTCAACTTCACCCGGAGCGCCCAGGGGGCCTCCTCGGCGACGACGTAGGGCGGACAAAACCTCCGGGCCGCCTCCTTCACCGAGGGCATGGACGACACGCGGGGGGGCCGCCACGATCTCTTCTGCCCGCGCTCACCCATCGCTGACCCTAGCCCGAGGCGAACACCGGCTTCAGGGCGAAGTACACCTCGCGGTACTTCCGGTAGGCGCGCTCGTAGGCCTCTCGCCGCTTCGGATCGGGCCAATGCTCGTCGGGCTGGAAGGACACGAACGCGGCCACCGCGTCGGCGACCGACGGATGGACCCCTCCACCCACTGCTGCAAGGATGGCTGCGCCCGTCGACGTGGTCTCGACGCTGGTGGGGATCCGCACCGGCAGGCCGGTGACGTCCGCCTTGATCTGCCGCCAAAGAGGTCCCTTTGCTCCCCCACCCACGATGGTCAGCCTGCGAACCTGGAGCCCCGCGTTCCCCATCGCCTCCAGGATGTCGCGGAGTCCGAACGCGCTGCCCTCCAGGACGGCCCGCATCATGTGGGCCCGATTGTGAGCCAGCGTGAGCCCGTAGAACACGCCACGGGCGGCGCCGTTCCACTCCGGCGTCATGGCTCCCTGCATGCAGGGCAGGAACACCAGGCCCTCGGAACCGGGCGAAACGTTGGCCGCCTCCGCGGCGAGCAGGTCGTAGGCGTCGCCCTTCCCATCGGCCTCTGACTGGCGCTCGAGCGGGGCGAACTGGTCCCGGAACCACCGCAGGTTGCCGCCGGAGACGAAGCCCGGGTTCTCCAGGAGCCACGCCGCCGGGTCGGCGTGCGGGTGGCACTCCACGAGCATGGTGGGGTCCTCCCGGGGCACGTCGGAGGCCGCGCACACGGGCTCCGCCGTCCCCACCACGTCGCACACCTCGCCCGGCGAGTACACGCCGGCCCCGAGCGTCGCCGCCATCTCGTCGCCGCAACCCACCGCCACGACGGTGTCCGGCGACAGCCCGGTCGCCTCTGCGAACGAGGAGGTGACGGTGCCGACCGCCTCCGTGCCGGCCGCCAGCACCGGAAGCTGTGCGGGAGACAGTCCCACGGCCTCGAGCACCGGCTCGGACCAGCTCCGCGTCCTGGGGTCGAGGAGCGCGAGGGACGAGGCGTTCGAGTAATCGACCGCGAGCACGCCGGTCACGTTTCGAAGCACGAACGAGCCGGGAGGCATGAAGTGCGCGGCGCGTGAGAAGAGCTCGGGCTCCTCGTCGCGGATCCACAGCGCCTTGAACACTGCGTGCGACGAGTCGAGGTTCGCCCCCACGTGGTGATAGAAGTCCGGTGGCGGCATGTGCTCCGCGAGCGCCGCGGCCTGGGCCTCGGCCCGCCGGTCCATCCAGATCATCGCGGGGCGGAGGGGCCGCCCCCCTGCGTCGCAGGCCACCAAGCCGTCGAGCTGGCTCCCGAACGACAGGGCCTTGATCGCGCTCGCGCCCTCGGGCACTTCTTGCACGAGCTTGCCCACGGTGTCGATCACGGCGTTCGTCCAGGCGGTCGGGTCCTGTTCGGCCCACCCGGGATGGGGGAACGACAGGTCGTGCCCCTCGTACGCGGAGGCCACGAGGGTCCCATCGGCCCCGTACAGGGCCGCGTTCGTCCCCTGGCTGCCGACGTCGCAGCCGATGACGTAGGGCCCGCTCATGCCGTCACCCCCGGCTCGATCACCATCTTCAGTCCGGTGCCGGCCCGGATCGTGGCGAACGCCTCGGCGATCCGGTCGAGCGGGAACCGGTGGGTGACGATGCGGCCGAGGTCCTCCCTCCGCCGGTTCAGGTAGTCCATCGTGATGCGGTATTGCCGGGGCGTGCAGCCGTAGGATCCGAGGATGGTGAGCTCCTTGTAGTGCAGTTCGTTCATGTCGAGCGGGCTCACCGGATCGGCTTTGGGCAGGCCGGCGAAGTAGACGATCCGGGCCCGCTTGGCCGCCATGACCAGCGCGGCCTGCTGCGCCTGCTTCGACGGCGCCGCCACGATCACGCGGTCGGCGCCGGCCCCGCCGGTGCGGGAGAGGAGCTCCTGCACTCCGTTGTCCTCGCCGGTCACCCAGGCATCGTCGACGAACCGTCCCACCGCCTCCAGGGCGATCTCCAGCCGGTCCTTGCTCACCTCGGTGAGGTACACGCGGCCCGCTCCCCGGTCGCGGGCCAGGACCGACTGCCAGCAGCCGATCGGCCCCGCCCCGATGATCGTGACCGTGTCCCCATAGCGGGTGTCGAGCACTTCCGCGCCGTTCAGGGCGCAGGCGAACGGGTCCGCCACCGTCGCCAGGTCGGAGGGGAGCTCCGGCGGCAAGGGGATGAGGTTCTTCGTGGCGATGGGCGGCACCGCCGCGTACTCCGCGTACGCCCCGGGGTGCGGCGCGTACCCGTACAGCTCCTCGCGCTCGCACAGGTTCTCGAGCCCGTCCGTGCACCACGCGCAGTCGCCGCACGTGAGGATCGACCCCAGGAAGACCCGTGTGCCCTTCTGCACTCCCGCCGGAAGCCGGGCGCCATCCCCCACCTCGACCACGGTCCCCACGGGCTCGTGCCCCAGTACCCAGGGCGCGGGCGCGCGCGGATCCCCGTTGAAGAACGTCCGGGCGTCGGTGCCGCAGATCCCGCACGCCTCGACCTCGATGATCGCGCCCTGCGGATCGAGCCGCGGCTCGTCGGTCTCCTCGACCTTCACCACCTCGACGTCGTGCATGAAGGCAGCCCTCACGCCGCACCTCCCAGCTCGTCCAGGAGCGCCTCGTGGGCCTTGTCGGCGCTCCAACGCTCCCGGATCACGCGCGACAGCGCTCGGGTGATTGCCTCGGGGGACCGGTGCATGAAGATGTTTCGCCCAACCGAGCACCCGACGGCCCCGGCCGCCACCGCCTGCTCCATCCGCACCAGGAGCTCTCGGTCCTCGAGCCGAGAACCACCCGCCAGCACCACCGGGATGCCCGACGTGGTCTCCACCAGCTTGGCAAAGGAGTCCGGGTCGCCAGGCCAGTTCGTCTTCACGATGTCGGCCCCGAGCTCCGCGCAGAGCCGGACGTCTCGCCGGAGGTACTCGAACCCGTACCGGTCCTTCAGGTCCTCCACCGAAGCGTACGTCGTGGGGAACTCGGCCTCGGCGATGAACGGCATGCCGAGCCGCTGGCACTCACGGCCCACGGCGGCGAGGGTTCGGATCATTTCCGGCTCGCCGTCGCCGCCGAGCGCCGTGAACAGCACCACAGCGTCGGCGCCGAGGCGCAGCGCCTCCTCGACCTCGGCGACCTGGATCACCTCGGGACGTGCACCGTCGGGATTCGCCGACGCCGACAGGAGCAGCGCGAGCGCCGTCTCGCGGGCGAACGCTGGCGCGGCGATGCGGATCATGCCCTTGCTCATCATGATCACGTTGGCCCCTCCGGCTACGGCTTCCGCCGTCCTCGAGGCGATGTCGGCGAGCGGCTCCAAGAACTGTGGCGAGGTCATGCCGTGGTCGAGCGCGCAGATCACCGACACCCCCGCGGGGTCGATCACGCGCTTCAGGCGCATGGACGTGCCGGTCTGGGCGTTCACCCGAACCTCCTCCCCGGCCCTCGGCGGACCACGGTGAACTCGAACGCATCGGCCAGGTGGTACTCGTTCGAGAGCAGGACCGGCCGGCCCTGATCGTCGTAGTCGACCTGGCGGATGTACAGGAGCAGCGCCCCCTTGATGACCCGGAGCGCCCCGGCTACGGTCCGATCGGCCCGGACCGGCCGGAAGCTCGCCACCCCGTGGTGGACGACGATCCCCCGGTCCCGCTCCAGGTATTCGTAGATCGACCGGCCCGAGAGCCCCTCGAGGAGGTCCGACCGGTCGCCCACCACGGCCCTCGGCATGATGTCTTGGGAATACACGACCGGCCGCCGGTCCGCCGTGCGGACCCGCTCCACGGCAACGGTGGGGGAGCCGGACGGGATGGCGAGGCGCCTCGCCACCTCGGGTGACGCGGGTCGCTCGACGACCTCGTTGGCCTCAGACCCCGGCTCCATCCCGGCCGCCCGGATCGCGTCGGTCACGCCGAAGTTCACGTCCAGGTTGTTACGGAGGCGAGGCCGGTGGGTGACGAACGTACCCGCCCCCCTGGTCCTGGTTAGGAACCCGTCTTCCTCCAGGGACCTCAGGGCCTCACGCAGGGTGGCCCGTGACACCCCCAACCCCGTCGCGAGCTCCGGCTCGGGGGGCAACTGGTACCCGGGGGGCATCTCCCCGGAGGCGATCCGCTGGGCCAGGTCCTCCCGGACGGAGGACCATAGCCGCCTGCCCTCTGTCGTCTTCATGGCGGGAACCCCATTCGAGGCACCCTATTTGTCAGACAAAGCCCTGTCAATCCTGGCCGAAAGACCGCTTGACGGGGCGAAACGGGGCAGCATAGGCTCGCCCGCATCCGGTAGTTTGGTCAGACAAAGGCCGGCCGGTCGATTCTCCGTCGAGCCGGCGGAAGGGGGGGCTGATGGAGGAGAAGCCCAGGGTAGAGAAGGTCGGCGTCGTCGAGTACGAGCACGTCGGCCGGGAGTACATGCAGGAACGGGCGCTGAGCCGGCGTGCTGGCGTGGCCCTGATCTGGGGACTCGGCGTCGGGTACGTCATCTCCGGGGAGTACTTCTCCTGGAACTTCGGCTTCGCCGGCGGAGGGTTCGGGGGATTCCTTTTCGCCACGTTCCTGGCCATCGCCATGTACGTGTTGATGGTGTACAGCATCGCGGAGATGGCCACCGCGTTCCCTGTAACAGGGGGGCCCTACGCGTTCGCCAGGAGGACGATGGGCGTGTGGGGTGGGTTCGCCACCGGCATCGGAGCCATCCTCGAGTACGTCTTCGCAACCTCCGCCATCGCGGCGGCGATCTACGCCAACATCGCGATCCTGCCGCCATTCGATGACTTGCCCAACGTCCTGGGGCTCCAGCCGATCGAGTGGGTCGCCCTTATCACTTTCGCGATCTTCGTGGTCATCAACCTGACGGGTGTGCAGGCCACCTTGGTTTCGGTGTTCGCCATCACGGTCACGTCGGTGGTCGTACTGCTGTTGTGGGGCACCGTCCTGCTGATCGGTGGCCACTGGGACGCATCGAACTTCACGAATATCGCTCCGGAGGCCGGGCAAAGCACCTTCTTCCCGTTCGGTGCCTTCAAGGGGATCCTCCAGGCGCTGCCGTTCGCGTTCTGGTTCTTCCTGGCCATCGAGGGCGTGCCACTCGCCTCGGAGGAAACGAGGGACCCCGCGAACGACCTGCCCAAGGGGTCGATCTGGGCCATGTGGTCGCTGGTGTTCTTCGCCGGTGTGGCCTTCTTCGTCGGCGGGGGTGTGTTGGGTGCCGACGACCTCTCGAAAGCGGGAGCGCCGCTCGCAGAGTCCGTCAGATCAGCACACGCCGGTGACAGCAACTTCTTCTGGATCGTTGCGGTGGTGGGGATCACCGGACTTGTGGCCTCGTTCCATTCGATCATCTTCGCGTTCAGCCGTATCATCTACGCGTTGTCGCGGGCCGGATACCTGCCGCGGTTCCTGTCGCTCACGGGAGCACGCAAGAGCCCGTATCTTGCGATCGCCATCCCGGCGGTCCTCGCGCTGCTCACGCTCATCATCACCAACCGTCAGAGCGACCCGGTGAACGCCATCTTGATCGTCACCGAGATGTCGGTGTTCGGCGCCCTAACTACGTACGTGCTGATGATGCTCGCGTTCATCATCCTCCGGGTGAAGGAACCGAACGTGCAGCGGCCGTACCGAAGCCCTGTGGGCATCGTGGGGGCGGTCATCGCGGCGTTGATCGCCCTCGTGGCAGGCGTCGCGCAGCTTGGTTACGACCTGCAAGGGGCGCGGACGGGCGTGCTCGTCACCATCGGGGTTTTGCTGGCGGGCTACATCTACTTCTGGCTGTACAGCCGCCACCGGCTGGTGGCCGAGGCACCGGAGGAGGAGTTCGCCCTCATCGAGCGGGCGGAGGCGGAGCTGGACGCGCCGGCCTGAGGGCGAGCCCAGCGAGCAGAGGGGTTGGATGACTAAAGGGTTGCGGCGGGCCGCGAG
>JBOGVG010000239.1:0-2781 GCA_050692435.1 Actinomycetota bacterium | reverse complement strand
CCGCAAGCGTCAACCAACCCACATGCACGGCCCTTCGTTCGCGGTTTCCCCGGCCCGCCACGACGTGCACAACATGTTGTTCGAGCTCGAACGCTAGCACCCAGATGTGGCGTGCTCAATCACATGCCTGTGATTCCTTGAAAGCCGTTTGCGCCCCCGGCCGGCCTCAGCTCGCCCGATAGTGGCCGCTCTTACCGCCGGTCTTCTCCAACAGGCGGAGGCCGTCGATGCGGGCACCGCGATCGAAGGCCTTGGCCGTGTCGTACAGGCTGAGCGCCGCGACGGCTGCGGCCGTGAGCGCCTCCATCTCGACGCCCGTCCGGTCGCGGGCGGTAACTCGCGCCTGGACGCGGATCTGACCGCTCGATCGGTCGGGTTCCACGACGACCTCGGCTCCGGTCACCGCGATGGGATGGCAGAACGGCAGGAGGTCCGGTGTCCGCTTCACGCCCAGGATGCCGGCCACCCGGGCGGCCTCGATAGGGTTCCCCTTCGGGGTCCCCGCCTCGAGGTGCGCGCAGGCCTCCTGGGTCATCGTGATCACGCACTCGGCCACGGCCTCTCGGTCCGTGACCTCCTTGCCGCCAACGTCGACGATGCGCGCGGCGTCGCCGGCCGCCATCAGTCCTCCGGTGCGCGGAACACCATGACCGTGACGTCGCTTCCCGCAGGCGCGGTCTCGACGCCTGCGGGGACGATGGCCAGGCCATTCGCCCGGGCCACGGTGGCGATGAGGTTCGAGCCGCGGCCGCCCGTCGGCGTGGCGACGTATCCATCCCCCTCCGGCCGCACCAGCACCCGTGCGAACTGCGTCTTGCCCTTCGGCCCCGAGACGTCGGCAGTCAGGCGGGCGGTGATCTCAGGGCGGAACAGGTTCGCCCTGCCCATCATCTTCAGGATCGCCGGCCGGATGAACACCTCGAACGAGACGAACACGCTCACCGGGTTTCCGGGGAGACCGAAATAGGGCTTGCCCTCGATGGTGCCGAAGCCCTGCGGCATGCCGGGCTGCATGGCCACCTTGAAGAACTCGACGTCACCCCGGCGGAAGAACGCTGCCTTCACCACGTCTCGTTCCCCCACCGATACTCCTCCCGAGGACACGAACGCGTCGGCCTGAACGAGCCGGGAGAGCACCGTGTCGCGTAGTTGGTCCACCTCGTCGCGAACGATGCCGGCCAGGACCGGCGCGGCGCCGGCTTCCCGGAGGGCACCGAAGAGCAGGTAGGCGTTCGAGTCACGGACCTGGCCATAACCGGGCGAGCCGGGTGGGGCGATCAGCTCGTCCCCCGTCGAGAGCACGACCACGCGAGGACGCGGATGGACGAGGGGGTGGGAGAACCCTGCGGTGGCCAGGAGGGCGAGCTCCGGGGCCCCGAGGCGGCGCCCCCGAGTCACCAGGACCTCGCCCACTTTCACGTCCTCTCCCGTTGGACGGACGTGTTTCCCCTCCGGCGATGCCGCCAGGATCCCAACTCGATCCCCGGCCACCTCGCAATTCTCGATGGGGACGATCGTGTCCGCACCCGCGGGGACCGGCGCCCCGGTTGCGATGCGGACCGCTTCCCCGCCACCCACGGTCGCCTCGGGACGACGGCCGATCGGGGCCCGCCCCACGATCGTGAGCTCCACGGGCGATCCCGGCGACGCTCCCACCACGTCGCTCGATCGGACGGCGAACCCGTCCATCGCCGACGAGGGGAAGTCGGGGATGTTCGAGGAGGCCACCGCCTCTTCGGCCAGCACGCAGCCGTGGGATTCCGTGAGCGGGAGGTTGATGGTGGAGAGCGGCTGGACCTGGGACAGGACCTTTTCCCTGGCATCGTCCACCGAGAGCAGGCCCTCACCGCTGTCGTGGTCGTGGAGGTGTGTCGCGCTCGTGGCCATCCCGGGCAGTCTACCGACCGGGCCGCGACGGAGCGCCTACAGGATCTTCTTGCGCTGCACCAGATCGGCCAGGTATTCGCGGATCTCCTGGCCCACGTCTTCGCGATCCACTGCCAGCTCGATCGTTGCCTTCAGGTAGTCCAGCTTGTTCCCCACGTCGAACCGGCCGTTCTCGAAGACGTACGCGTACACGGCCTGTTCCTGGGCCAGGCCGTTCAGGGCGTCCGTCAGCTGCATCTCGCCGCCCTTGCCGGGCTCCACGGCCCGGATGCTGTCGAAGATCTCCGGCGTCAGCACGTACCGGCCGATAGCCGCGAGGTTGGAGGGGGCGTCGTCCGGCGAAGGCTTCTCCACGATGGAGACCACTCGGGCCAGCCGCTCCTGGACGAACTCAGGCTCGATCGAGCCGTACATGCCGATCTCGTCCCTGGCCACCTCCACCACAGCGATCACGCTCCGCCCGTACCGCTCGTGGATCCGCAGCATCTCCTGGAGGAGGGGCGTGTTCCCGGCAATCAGATCGTCGCCGAGGAGGACGGCGAAGGACTCGCCCGCGACGTGGTCCTCGGCCACAAGCACTGCGTGGCCCAGGCCCAGAGGGTCACGCTGCCGGATGAAGTGGATGGAGGCCATCTCCGATATCTCCCGGACCTCTTTCAGCTCATCGAACTTCCCCCTGGACTCCAGGAAGTTTTCGAGCTCGACCGACCGGTCGAAGTGATCCTCGATTGAGCGCTTGCCCCGGCCCGTGATGATGAGGATGTCGTTCAGGCCGGCCCGCACGGCCTCCTCCACCACGTACTGGATGGCCGGCTTGTCGACCACTGGGAGCATCTCCTTGGGCTGCGCCTTGGTGGCCGGGAGGAACCTGGTCCCCAGGCCGGCGGCGGGGAT
>JBOGVG010000238.1:0-10141 GCA_050692435.1 Actinomycetota bacterium | reverse complement strand
GGAGCAGCCAGCACAGAAGCCGGTACCGGATGGACCAGAGCATCTGGGCAGTCTGATGCCGGGTCGGCCGGCTTGCGAACGGCCAGGTCGGAGTGGCCGATTGAGTTTCTTTACCCCACACCCTCGCCCGGCAGGCCGGGTCCCGGCAAGGTGCACGGATCACGGGGCGGTATCGCCCCGTCGCAGCCGATCAGAACCGCCGCTACGAGGAGATGGCCATGAAGCGCCGAGTTCGTGATCGTCTGAAGAGCCCTGACCGAGGAGCGATCTCTGGCGGTGGTGGACCCTTTGGAGCCTCTTCACTGGTGCCAACCGGGGGAGGCGTGGAAGCAGCAGGAGAGCGTCTGGTGCCCGATGAGGACACCCTTCTCTCTACCTACCTGAAGCTGCTCGGGGGCGATGCCGGGCCTCACCGACCGGTCGAGCCCGCTAACGCTCAGGTCCGGACGTGCTCCTCCTGCGGCCGGCGCGCTCGCGTCCATCTCGATCCGGAGGGAGGCTGGGCCTGGTGCTCCTCCTGCGGCCGGGCCGCGTGATCTGAGGGGACGTGGATGTATCGGATGTGAGCGCTGGTTCAGGCTCGCCTGTGGTCACCACGCTTCCCCGACGAGTCCGGGGAGACTGTCAACGCCGGTCGAAAACTGAGCAGGAACCACCGGCCAGAAGTGCTCAGTTTTCAGCCGTCGTCGACAGGGAGACCGTGATCCCAGCCAGCATCAGCTCGAGGCCCTCCTCGAAAGCATGCGCGAGACCCCCTTCACGCCCGGTTCTTGAGTCTCAAGCACTCAAGTCTTGGATAGCGAGCCTCGCCGCAGACCCGATGTGGAACCAGCCAGATTGTGAGCCAGGGGTGCCTTTCCATGACGGGCAGAAGGAACGAATCCCAGGTCAGCGGCATGATCTGAATAAATGCACCCTTCAACCTCACGGGCTGCCGAAGGACGCCCAGTCGCCGCTCGCCAATGCTGGCTACCGCGAGTCCATCGCTCCTTCAATCGACTGTGGTAGCGGCGTTCGTGGCGGGCGCCGTCTCTCGGCGCGTTCCTCGTGGCCGTGGAAGATCACCTCGGACTCTTGCCCGCGTGGCTCCGCAGAGGCGCTCGTCGAATGATGAGCCGAGCTTCCAATGGTCCAGGGCCTTGAGTTCGAAGGCGTGCCGCAAGCAGTTACCGCCAGTTTGGGCTCACGATCGACGGTCATGAAGCTGCGGCGCCCGGCCCTCCGATAGGCCGCTACGATCGGGCGGTGGCGAACCTGCAAGCCATCTACTACCGAGCGCCAGACGGGTCCGAGCCGGTCAACGACTTCATCGACGGCCTGGATCCCAAGCGCCAGGTAGCGCTCGACAACCAGATCGACCGTCTGAACATGCTGACGCCGGCGAGCCCGCACCTTCCCTTCCCTCACAGCTCCCAGGTGCGCGGAGAGCTGAGAGAGCTCCGATGCCACTACGGGCGCGAACTGTTCCGGATGCTGTACCGACGGTCCCGGAACCTGATCGTCCTCCTGCACGCCTTCCGAAAGGACACCGGAGCAATCCCCGAGTCCGAGATCCGGATCGCTGAACAGCGGTGGAACGACTTCAAGGCCCGGATGGACGCCTTGAAGCGCAGGCTTCCACGGGCGGCTGGGCACGATGCGCCCTGAACTGAGTCTTGCCGTCGCTTATCAGAAATGGTAAGGTCACCGGGCACGAGGAGGAGGCATGGCGAGGAAGAGTCCCATCGGCACCACGGCCACGCAGGGGAGATCCAGGCGTGCGCGTCAAAGCTCTGCCTACCGCGCTGAGCAGGAACGTCTTGCCCAGTTCGAGGAACTTGCCCGGCTGGTCATCAGGCATCGCGCCGCTCTGGGGATCTCCCAGGAGGAGCTGGCTCGGCGAGTCGGTACCAGCCATTCGGCGATCTCCCGTATCGAGAGCGGTCGCCACAAGACGAGCGTGGAGACGCTTCAACGACTGGCCCATGCTCTTGGAGTTCGGCTCGTTCTGGGCTTCGAAAGCGGTCCTGCGGACCGGCCGATTCGGGAGCTAGTCAACGCCTGATCCAGCACCCAGGGCCGCTGGCGCTTGACGATCATCGAAAACGTCGACTCGCGACTAATAACTTTCGCCTCGCGAACGCCCCCTACTTCACGTGCGACAGGATGCATCTGTGAGGACGCCGCACGAGGCGCTGGAACGTATCTACCGCGATGAGGCTGATCACCTATGGCGGGCCTTGCTCGGCTACACGGGCAGTCCCGACGTTGCGGCCGAGTCCGTCGCCGAGGCGTTCGCCCAGGCGTTAGGGCGGGGAGATGCGATCAGGTCCGTTCGCTCGTGGGTCTGGACGGCGGCGTTCAAGATCGCAGCAGGAATGCTGAGTCAGCGCAATAGCCCGCCGGGCGTCGCAGTAGAGGGCACCACGATGCTGCCCGAACCTGTCGTTGATCTCGTGCAGGCTCTGGCACGGCTCCCCGAACGCCAACGGCTGTGCGTCGTGATGCACGACTACGCGGATCGCTCGGTTGGTGAGGTCGCCGCCGTCCTCGGGATCACCACGCCGACGGTCTATGCCCACCTTCGCCAAGGACGGCACCGGCTCCGCCACTTATTGGAGGAAGTAGATGCCTGAACTCAAGGAGCGTTTGCACGTCCTCGACTTCGCCGAGGCCCCCGACCTATGGGCACGCGCAGAGCAGCGGGCACCCGGATTGCTGCCACCGGTCGACGCCGCACCATCGCGACTCGCGAAACGGCTGACGGCTGGCGTCATCGCTTTCGCGATCTCCTTCGTGGGGTTCGCCTTCGTTTGGACCGCTCTTCGCGAGCACGCTCCCGCCGGCAACGGCCCGGCTCCTGCCACCAACCCGTCGCAGTCGTCCCCCGGTCCCGGTGAGACACCTCTTGCCCTAACGGTCCCCGACATGACCCTTACTGCGACGAAAGCCGATGGACGGCCGAGCCTGGTCGAACATCTGGGAGGACCTGCGTCCGTTCTTCCGGCTAACACCTACGGCGCGTGGCGAGATGGACAGTTCGAGACGGTCCTGCAAAACACCGCTCCGCCCACCTACTCGGTGCCGACCGGCACTCGTGTGATGTTCTCGGGTGACGCGGAGACCGTGGCGTGGGGGTGGGGGCCCGGCACCGACCCGTACGACGCACCCGTACCTCTATCGAAAGGGATTCCTGTCGTCGTGATGGGTAGGGACGATGAACAGGTTCTGCTTCGTTTGCGCTTCGAATGGGCCGACGGGTCTTACGGAGAGTGGTCGTTGCTGTTCACGGTGCAGGTGCCTCCGAGAGACCAACTGCAACTCATCTGCCCGACGCAAGACCGCGAAGAGTTCGACGTCAACGGTCCGTTCCTTTATCCTGGGTCGGACACCTTCATCAGGGCGAACCTGGCAGGCATCATTGGTCGAGACGCGGTCGTGCAAGTGACCTGGCCGGACGGACCAGGGAGTTGGAACGGCATCTGGGCGGTCTACCGCGAAGGCGCGCTCGTCGCGTTCGTACAGTTCGAGGGCCTGTCCGGAGTGGCTTGCAAAGGGACCGGGATCGGCGGCATGTGAAGTGGAACCTGCGTGGTCGAGCAGGTCGCTGGTGTGACCGGGGTCGAGTGGATTGGGCCTCACCCGGTGCATCGTCTTGCGCCGATCGTCCTTCAGGTCCTCGCGGACGCGGATGAGGTCACGAAGGGCCTCCTCCTCGGGCGTCGGCACACGGATGGCGGACAGCTCTCCCGCCCGGTGCAGGCGAGCGAGGTTCCTGGCGTCCAATCGGTCGGTTTTCACGCGTCGGCCAGCCCGGCGAGGGATCAGGGTGGGGGCAATGACCTCGCAGGGAACGCCGAGCGAGCTCAGCAGGCGGTGGGTCTCGTAGCCCGTTGGGCCGGCCTCGTAGCAGGCGACTACCGAGCTGCGTCGTCGAGCGACGAGCTTGCGGAGCGCTTCGGGCGTGTTCGGGATGACTCGCTCGTGGGGAACGGTCTGGCCCGGAAGCAAGATGGCCACCGCGACGGTGTCCTTGTGCACGTCCAGGCCGAGGTGCGTAACTTGGTCCATGGGCGGTCCACCTCCGTGTGTGCCTCCTCGCGCGGCCCATCCGCGCGTGATCCACGAATCTTCACGGAGTGACCGTGTGGGGTGCATCTATTGGGTTACGCCCTGTGACCAGCGAGTTCTCCCACGCTCAAAGGACGCTGGGCCGACCACCACGGACGCGTGTCCGGTCCGAGCCTGCCCCGCCTTGGGAGGCGCTAGCGCGGCCGACCGATAAAGGGTTGAGTGCTTCCCACTCAGACCCCCATGGCTGGTAGCCGCCGCGACGGATGAGAATGGCGCATGCCCGGCCAAGCTCGGCTTTCCCTGGTGCGAGAGAGCCCGTCACTCAGACTGATGCGAGGACCTTCCCGGCACCGCGAACTGTCCGCTGCGAGCACGTCTTTCAGCGTCGTTGATTCGGCCGGTCCCGCCGGGCACGTGTCCGCACGGATGGGGAGGTGATCCGGATGGAGCTGTTGGTGCAGCGATGCGCCGGGTTGGACGTGTCCAAGGACGAGGTGGTGGCCTGCGTGCGCACGCCCGAGGGGGGCGGTCGCCGCCAGGAGATCAGGACCTATTCGACGTTCACACGGCGCCTGGAGGAGATGGCCGACTGGCTGGGGGAGGAGGGGGTCACCCAGGTGGTCATGGAGGCCACGGGTCAGTACTGGAAGCCCTGCTGGTACGTCCTTGAGGAGCGGGGGTTCGAGCTCCTGCTGGTGAACGCCCGCCACGTGAAAATCCTGCCGGGCCGCAAGACCGACGTCCAAGACGCGGCCTGGCTGGCGGAGTTGCTCGAGCACGGGCTGCTTCGGGGTAGCTTCGTCCCTCTCGCCGCCATCCGGGAGCTCCGGGACCTCACCCGCTACCGCAAGCGGCTCATCCAGGTCCACACCTCCGAGGCCCAGCGCATCCAGAAGACCCTGGAGGACGCCGGCATCAAGCTCGACTCGGTGGCCTCCGACGTGCTCGGGGCCTCGGGGCGGGCCATGCTGAAAGCCTTAGTGGCCGGGGAGCGGGACCCCGCGGTGCTGGCGGGGATGGCCAAGGGGGTGCTGCGCAAGAAGATGCCGGAGCTCCGCGAGGCCCTCCGGGGCCGCTTCTCCGAGCACCACGCCCTGCTCATCCGCCTGGCCCTGGAACACCTGGAGCACCTGGAGGGGGCCGTCGCCGAGCTCGACACCGAGGTGGACCGGGTGATGGCCCCTTTCGCTGAGGCCCGGGACCACTTGGACACCATCACCGGGGTGGGCAAGCGGGCCGCGGAGTGCGTGATCGCCGAGATCGGGCTGGACATGACCGTGTTCCCCACCCCCGCCCACCTCGCCTCCTGGGCGGGCCGGTGCCCGGGCAACAACGTCACCGGCGGCAAGCGCCGCTCGGGGAAGACCAACAAGGGGAACAACTGGCTGGGGGACGTCCTCACGGAGTGCGCCTGGGCCGCCGCCCGAAGCCGGGACTCCTACCTCGCCGCCCAATTCTGGCGGCTGGCCCGGCGCATCGGCAAAAAGAAGGCCGCCGTCGCCGTGGGCCACTCCATCCTCGTCATCGCCTGGCACCTGCTCACCTACGGCTGCGACTACGAGGACCTGGGCGGCGACTACTTCGTCAAGCGAGACACCGACCGCATCCGCCAACGTGCCGTCGCCCAACTCGAGGCCCTCGGCTACCACGTCAACCTCCAACCCGTTGCCGCCTGACTCCGGGATCTCGCGGTTCATTCACCTTTCAGGGATGGTTCTGCGAACCAGTTCCGCGGGGGCCCGCCAATCGTCCACCCGCGGCATCCCCATCGGCCAGGCCGGCACAAGGCTGGAATCACGAACCTGCAGGTCAAGGCGGGGAACCGAATAATTGCACCCCACAGGTGAACGCGAGCGATCGTGGACTAACATCCGCCGATACCGATCGTTCAGAAAACTCCCCCCGTCAAAGCTTCCGCGCCGACAGCGGTTTTGGGCGCGTGAGACCGGAGCGCGGGATGCCTCGGCTCCACGAACTTGGCCCGGTCGGCGGGACCGCCCGGGCACTGCGACGGGTTGGGACCCGTGCGGTGGTTTGCGTTCAGTCGGGCAACCGGGCTAGCTGTCTTCTGGTGCTCTATTTCATCGATATTCGCCCGGCCAGACTTCCGGACGCCGCAAAGGGGCCGGATATCGACCCGGCCCCTTCACGACACTCGTGGCTGAAACGGGATGTCCTCGCGTCATTGCACCGAGTCAGCGATCGCGAAAACATCATCCAGGTCGTAGCCCGTGACGACCAGACGGAAGTAATCATTGTCACGCCACCAGGCCACAACCATCGGCGCGGTAGGGACATCGGCCGGTGGACCGAGCGAGCCACCTCTCCAGAACCAGCCAGGTCGGCCGCTGACCGGCTCGTCTGCCGCAGGTTCCCCGCTCCGCTGTCCATCTGGCGGTACGGCGTTCGGCTCAAAGAAGTAGTGAGCGCCCTCGGAGGGTAAACCCATGAACTTGACGATAATGCTCCAATCCGACTCATCGGAGCATGTCCCGATGATCGTGGAACTTCGGGCGGTCCATCCGACCATCGTTATGCGACCTGCTTCCGCTCTTCTATCACCTCCTTGTGACACTCGAGCGCACGGGCGAGGATGTGCAGATCCCTAAAGCCGTTGACGCGGCGGAACTGCTTCTCGGCCTCGAGCATCCCGGCGGCGATCCAGCGAAGCGCCATCCGTCCGTCGCGCCAGCGCTTGACGTTTCGGTGTGTGTCCCGCGCGATCGAGATCATCGACTCGACGGGGTTCGTCGACTTGAAGGTCCGAAGCAGCGACGGGGTGAGCCCGAGGCGGGTGACGGTGAGCGTCTCCTCCAGCCCCTCAAGGATCGACGCCGCCGCGCCGGGGTGCTTGAGCTCCATGTGGCGGGCCAGCGCTCGGAGCTCCCGTTCGGCCACCGCGGCGTCGGTCTTTGCCCACGCGGCCCGAAGCTTGCGTGCCACGAAGGTGCGCTCGGCCTGGGGCAGGTGATCGGTGACGTTTCGCTCCTTGTGCTTGCGGCACCTTTGCACGGGCGCGAGCTCTCCGTAGACGGCTTTGATCGCCGAGCGGATGCCCTTGCCGCCGTCGATCACGAACAGGACCGGCCGAGAGGCGTCCAGTCCCCGGTCGATCAGGTCGCCGAGCAGCGCCTGACACACAGCCTTGTTCTCCGTGGTGCCCTCCCACAGCCCGAGCGGGTGCTTCGTCCCGGCCGCATCCACGCCGAGGGCGACCACCACGACGTGCTCGCCGACCGCGATCCCGTCGATGAAGATCGCAAGCAGCGAGATCTTCGAGATGTCACGGCCGAAGATCTCGGCGAGCCTTGCCTCGGTGGCGCGGCGGAACCGGCGCGAGATCGCAGAACGAGAGGTCCCCTTCAGCTCGACGTCGCCCGTGGGAGCCTCGCCCGCCAGGTAGCGGCGGGTCGACAGGCCGGCCAGCATGCGGCCGAGCGCCATCTCGCCGAGCAAATCGCGGCCGGCGAAGACCTCGTAGGAGGGCAGGGGAACCTCCTTGCCGCCTGTGGAGCGCATCCTGGGCTTGCCGATCTCGACCAGGGCACCACCCAGCGGCACCAGGCGGGGCTCGGTGCCGTGCCGGTAGGCCTCGCGGTCCTGGTCGTGCTTGCCGCGCGGGCCGCAGACACGCGTGACGTCGGCGGCCATGATCTCGGCAACGACCTGAAGCCCGCAGGCGACCGAGAGCGCGAGCACGCCCTCACGAGCCGCACCGGCGACCTCGGCGAGGGCGACCTTGACGTGCTCGGGCAAGCCTTCCATGTCGAGCGCGTCCTTGGTGACGATGCGGGGACGGGCTACCTTTCTCATGGCGGTCCTCCTTTCTACAACCGACCCCGTCTCTACCATCAGATGGCGGGACGGGGCGGAGGACCGCCCTCAATTTCTACGAGCTACGGGACAACCTCACTCATCGTTGTACATCAGGTAGCTGTACTGGCATTGGACCCAGTTCGGAAGGAGCTCTGGCAAGGGGAAGGAGACTCGTGCAAGGGCGCTCGACAAGTCATCCTGCACCTCAAGGTTGAAGTCGGCGCCCTCCGCTTTACTCCTTTCGCCGCGGGCGATGTTGGCGCAGTAAGGTAGAGCTAGCAGAGCTTCGCGGCTAAACTGCTTCAGTCCGTCCGGCGCTTGGCTCGCCGCTCCTTCAGCGCTCGCTCCCTCCCCTGAAGGGGTCGAAAATCTTGCTCGCGCCCAGACGCGCGTTCCCTTAGGATGCCGCGGTGCTGTTCTCCATCCTCTACCTGATCCTCCGCGGCATGCTCCGCCTCGTGCCAGCCGCTGAAGGCGGACTCGAGGGCGAGGTCGAGATACTCGTCCTGCGCCACCAACTAAAGGTCCTGTCCCGCAAGGCCGGTCGTCCAAGGCTGCGTCGCACGGACCGAGCCTTCTTGGCCGCTGTATCCAGGATGCTCCCGCGTGAGCGCTGGACCTCCTTCCTCGTTAGGCCCGCGACGCTCCTCCTCTGGCACCGGGAACTGGTCAGACGCAAGTGGACCTATCGTGGCAAACGGGCAGGGCGCCCGCCCACATCCCCGCAGGTGACAGACCTCATCCTTCGCCTTGCCAAGGAGAACCCTCGCTGGGGGTGTGTTCGGATCCAGGGGGAGCTACGGGGGCTTGGCATCCGGGTCGGCGTGACCACGATCGAACGCCTGCTGCGCCGCCACGGCCTCGGGCCTGCCCCTCGCAGGGACGGTCCTTCCTGGTCAGAGTTCCTCAAAGCGCAAGCGAGCGGGATCCTCGCCTGTGACTACTTCACCGTGGAGACGGCGTTCCTTTCCACCCTCTACGTCTTGTTCTTCATCGAGGTCGGTACCCGCCGGGTCCACGTGATGACCTCGACCCGCAACCCCGACGCCGGCTACACCACCCAGCAGGCTCGGAACCTCTACATGGAGGACGCGCTGCCCGCTGGTGTTCGGCACCTGATCCGCGATCGAGACGCCAAGTTCACGTGCTCCTTCGATTCGGTGTTCGGGTCCGAGGGTGCGAGGGTCATCCTCACCCCTCTCCGTTCCCCGAGGGCCAACGCCTTCGCCGAGCGCTGGGTGCGCACGGTGCGCGAGGAGCTGCTCGATCGGACCCTGGTCCTCGGCCGGCGACACTTGGACGGGCTCCTCTCCCGATACGCCTCCCACTACAACTCCCACCGACCCCACCGGGGTATCGGGCTCTTGCCGCCGCAAGCTCTTGGAGCCGCCCCGCTCCCGATGAGGGCTGGACCTATCCGAAGGCGAGAGGTCCTCCCCGGCATCAACGAGTACCTGGCGGCGTAGGAGCCGTGGGCGACGACGCCTTCCTGATCGCCCGCAACCCGGAGGAGGACAGCAAGCTCCCCTACCTGCTCCGGCTCCCGATCGGAGGCGGCTTGGTGCTAAAGGCCCGCGACACCTGGCCGAGGGCCTCCCGTATCTACTGTCACCCGTTCGACGAGGGCTGGCCCGCCCATGCGGAGATCCTCGAAGAGACCCCCGTTTCCTCCATACGCCGCCGCGGGCCCGTGATCGACCTCGTGCTCGATCGAGTCCGCCTCGCCCGTTCCCAGTTCGTGTTCACTGAGGTGAAAGGCCGACCTGCCATCTTCTGGCAGACCCAGAGGGCTGCCCGGGCCGCCAACCCCGGCGCGAGGATCCCCCGGGCCCGCGCGATCCCCGAGGGTCTCAGGGTCCTCGTCGACAGCCGTGAGCGTTACCCCTACGGGTTCGCTGGGAGGCAGGTGGAGTCTCAGCGGGTTGCACTCCCCGCTGGGGACTACGCGGTCGCCCGCGGTAAGGAGATGATCGCCACCGTCGAGCGGAAGACCTTCGAGAACCTCGTGGCCTCGCTATCCGACGGGACCCTGGCCTTCCAGATGCAACGCTTGGGGGAAGTCGGGAGGGCGGCGGTCGTGGTCGAGGGACGCTACTCCGCCCTTTTCAAACTCGAGCACGTTCCGTCAGCGTTCATCGCCGATGGTCTCGCCCGGCTACAGGTTCGTTACCCCGAGATCCCGTGGTCTTCGCAGACTCGCGGAAGTTCGCCGAAGAGTGGACCTACCGGTTCCTAGCGGCTGCTCTTTCGGATGCCAAGAGCGGTGATTCGG
>JBOGVG010000237.1:0-5497 GCA_050692435.1 Actinomycetota bacterium | reverse complement strand
ATGCCGCGTGTGACTTCCTCGACGCTGACCGCGCATACGAAGGCCTCGTCCCCTCGCCCGCGGATGCTGCGGAGGCGGTCCCTGGTGCCGATCCGGCCTCGCAGATGTTCGATCAGCACCGAGGTGTCGAGGAGAACGGCTCCCATCAGCCGACGCGTCGCTCGTCCGCCCGGCGTTGGGCGTGGACCCACGCGGCGGGGTCGTCGTCCCACTCGTGACCAGAGTCGGCGATGGTCCCGAAAGCCGATTCGATCTTCCGCCATCGACGCTCCGCGGCCACTGCCCGACGCACGGCGTTGGCGATGAAAGGGCTTCGCCCCCGGGGGCCGACGAGCTCGTCGAGTTCCCTGACGAGCTCGTCATCGAGGCTGATGTGCACACGCACAGTGGGCACAGATTAGCACACTCAAGAGCCCATACCGAGCGGCACAGGCGGCGACCCTCCGCGTACCTGAGCTGGACGTCAGGCGCCGTGCGCCGAAACGAGACCCAGGTCTCGCAGGACGCCGACGGGGAGCACGTGGCAGTAGGGCTCGTGCCCGGTCTTCTCGTAGTACTGCTGGTGGTAGTCCTCCGCCGGGTAGAACGCCACGAACGGCTTGACCTCCGTGGCGATGGGCCGGTCGAAGCGTGACTGAGCCCGGTCGCGCGACGCCTTGGCTGCGGCAGCCTGCTCCTCGGTGTGGGCCAGGATGATGCTGCGGTACTGGGTCCCGACGTCGGGTCCCTGCCGGTTCGCCTGCGTCGGGTCGTGCATGGCCCAGAACACCTCGAGCAGCTGCTCGTAGGTCACCTGTTCGGGGTCGAACGTGATCTGGACGACCTCGGCGTGGCCGGTCGTGTCCGTGCAGACCTCCCTGTACGTTGGGTTCTCCACGAACCCCCCGCTGTAGCCGGAGACGACGTCGACGACGCCGGGCACCTGCCGGAACACCCACTCCACGCCCCAGAAGCAGCCGGCGCCGAACGTCGCAGTCTCGAGTGCCATGGAACCTCCTCGTTCTCTCTACCCTATGGTCCCGCAGGCGGGCCCGATCGTTTCACCCCGCGAGCCAGTCGGCTGCTTCCTTGGCGTGATAGGTGAGGAGGAGGTCGGCGCCGGCCCGCCGGATGGAGGTCAGCACTTCGAGCGCCGCCTTGCGCCCGTCGATCCAGCCGTTCTGCGCAGCGGCCTTCACCATGGCGTACTCGCCGCTCACGTTGTAGGCGGCCAGGGGGAACCGGGTCTCCTCCTTGGCCCGGCGGATCACGTCGAGGTAGGGGAGAGCCGGCTTCACCATCACGATGTCGGCGCCCTCCTCGATGTCCTGGCGAATCTCCCGGATGGCCTCATCGGCGTTGGGCGGGTCCATCTGGTAGCCCGTGCGGTCGCCGAACCGCGGGGCGCACTCTGCCGCCTCGCGGAACGGTCCGTAGAAGGAGGACGCGAACTTCGCCGCATACGCCAGGATGCCCACCTTCCCGAACCCGGCGCCGTCGAGGGTCTCGCGGATCGCGCCCACCTGCCCGTCCATCATGCCGCTGGGTCCGACCAAATGGGCCCCGGCCTCGGCCTGAGCGATCGCGATCCTGGCGTACAGCTCGACGGTCCGGTCGTTGTCGACATTACCGTCGTCGTCCAGGACCCCGCAGTGACCGTGGTCGGTGTACTCGTCCAGACACAGGTCGGCCATGACCACGTGCTCGTCTCCGAGATCGTCGCTCAGCAGACGCAATCCCTTCTGCGCGATGCCGTCGGGGTTCCACGCTTCCGACCCCTCCGGGTCCTTCCGCGACGGGACGCCGAACAGCATGAAGGCCACCACGCCCTTGGAGGCGATCTCGTTCGCTTCCTTTCGCACCGACTCCAGCGTGTGCTGGAACTGCCCTGGCATCGAGGGGATGGGCATAGCCTCCGCGATGCCCTCCTTCACGAACAGCGGCGCGACCAGGTGACGAGGGGCGAGGTCGGTCTCGCGGATGAGCGAGCGAAGTGCCGGCGTTCGGCGGAGCCTGCGGGGCCGGTGCTGGGGGAAGCTCATGGCGCCGATTGTAGGCGCCGTGAGGATCGGGCGGCCCCATTGCGTGCGGCGAAGACCCGTTCCAGGGCCGCGACGAGCCCATCGATCGTGTGAGGCTTCGCCACCGCCGACACCCTGAGCCCGCGGGTCCGGGCTTCCCGAGCCGTGACCGGCCCGATGCACACGACCTTGGGATCGCCGCGAACCACGCCAACTGCGCCCACGAACCCCCGGACGGTCGAGGCGCTGGTGAACGTGATGGCGTCGACCCGCCCGTCGGCCAGGGCCCGGCGCGCCGCCAGGGGCAGGGATGGGGGCGTGCGCGTTCGGTAGGCGTCCACCCCGACCGGGGTCCATCCCTTCGCGGCCAGCGCGTCCTCCAGACCCTCGGGAGCGATGTCGGCCCGGGCGCACAGCACCCGGCCCCGGCCCCGGGGGAAGGCCCTGGCCAGCGCCGCGGTGGTGAAGGTCCGAGGGACGAGGTCGGCCTCCCGCCGTGCCCACCGCTCGAAGGCCCCGGCCGTGCCGTCGCCGACGGCCGCCACCTTCGCCCGCACGTCGCGCGGAGCGAGCCGGGAGGCCAACACCTCAACCGTGGTCCGGCTGGTCAAGGTGATCCATTCGAACGCCCCGGCGGTCAGCTCGTTGAGCGCGCGCGTGAGCGCGGCCGAACGCGCGGGGACGATCTCGATGGCCGGGGCCACGATCGCTTTCGCGCCCCGACGCCGGAGCTCGCGCACCAGGATCTCCGATTGCACCGGGGGGCGGGTGACGACGACCAGCTTGCCGCGCAGCGATCCGCGAGGCGTCACGGCCACACCGCGTCGACCGTCACCGCCGCACCGCGTCGAGGATGTCGCCCGCCCCTTCGGCCACCAGTTGGGCCGCGGCGCGTTCGGCCGCATCCTCCGGCGAGCCGGCCTCGACCTCCACGCGGACCAGCCGCTCGCCGTCGGGGGTGGCCACGATGGCCACCATCCTCACGCCATCGGCGTCCACGGTGGCGTGGGCGCCGAGCGGCAGGTCGCATCCGCCGCCCAGCCGCGCCATCAAGGACCGCTCCGCATCGAGGGCCGCGTGGCTGTCCGTGTGATCGAGCGCGGCCACGACCCCGCGGGTTCCCACCTCGTCCGTCCGCGCCTGCACCGCCAGGCACCCCTGGCCCGGCGCCGGGACGATTGGCAGCCACTCGGCGTGGGGCGGGGCCAGGTCGAGCCGAGCCAAGCCGGCCGCCGCCAGGACCGCCGCGTCCACCTCGCCCTGCTCGAGCTTTCGAAGCCGGGTGTCAACGTTCCCCCGTAGGTCGGCGACCACGACGTCCCGCCGCCACCGAAGGATCTGGGCCCGGCGGCGGACGCTGGACGTGCCGATGGTTGCCCCGGGCGGCAGCGCGCGGTCCCGGGTCACCAGCAGGTCGGAGGGGTCGGCCCGGGGCGGGACGGCGGCGATCACCACGCCCTGATCGTCGTGGGCCGGCAGGTCCTTCGCCGAGTGCACGGCCAGATCGATCTCGCCCTCCTGGAGCGCGCGGACGATCTCGGCCACAAACAGGCCCTTCACGCCGGCATGGGACGCCGCTGACGGGACTCCCCGGTCGCCTGACGTGACCATGGGAACGAGCTCGGATTCGATCCCGATGGCCGCCAAGCCGTCCGCCACCTCGCCGGCCTGGGCCAGGGCCAGGCGCGACCTCCGGGTGCCGATCCGAAGCTTCACTCCGAGCGGGGCTCGATGCCGAACAGGTCGGCCAGGGCCTTGGCGTAGGCGTCGCCGGGCCCCGGTCCGGAGCGCTCCTTCAGCCGGACGATGGGGTCGTGGAGGAGCTTGGAGACGATGCCGCGGGCCAGGGCCTCCACGGCCTCGCGCTCGTCGGGGGTCAAGGCCGCGAGCTCGGAGCGGAACCGGGAGAGCTCTGCGGCCAGCACCGCGTCTCCCCGCTCGCGAAGCGCGCGGATCAGAGGGGCGAGGTGCTCCGAGCGGCGGCGGATGGAGAACCGGCGCACCTCGTCGTCCACGATCCGATTCCCTTGCGCGATGTCCTCGGACGTTTCGCCCGCGGCACCCAGGACGTCCCTCAGCCCCTCGATGTTCACCAGACGCACGCCTCCAATGGACCCGACCGACGGTTCCACGTCGCGCGGGACGGCCAGGTCCAGGATGAACAGCGGCCGGTCCCGGCCGCGCATGGCGTTTCGAACGGTCGTCTCATGGACGACCACGCCACGGGCGCCGGTCGCGGAGATCACGAGGTCGGCCCGGGCCAGCGCCTCCGCCAGGCCGCTCAGGTCACCGTGCTCCGCCTCGGTCCGCTCGGCCAGGACCCGGGCCCGCTCCGGGCTGCGGTTCAGCACCCGGACCGGACCCGCCTCGCGCGACCGGAGGTGCTTCGCGGCCAGGGCCGACATCTGCCCCGCGCCGATGACCACCGCGCGCTTGCCGGCCAGTGCGCCCACGGTCTCCTCGGCCAGACGGGTCCCCGCCTCGACGAATGCGTCCGGCGCCGCCCCCACGCCGGTCTCGGCGCGGACGCGGCGTCCGGCGCGGGCCGCGCTGTGGAACAGGCCGGTGAGCGCCGGACCCGCGGCCTCCTCGGCTCGGGCCTGCCGGTGGGCCTCCCGGACCTGGGACAGGATCTGGGGCTCGCCGAGGACCATGGAGTCCAGACCCGCGGCCACCGCGAACAGGTGCTGCGCCGCGCCGTCCTCGTAATGGGAATACAGAGGCTCGGCGAGCAGGTCCGGCGACACCCCACGCGACTCGCACAGGAATCGTTTCAGGGCCAGGAAACCCGCATGGTAGGCGGGGACGCTCGCGTACACCTCCACCCGGTTGCAGGTGGACAGGATGACGGCCTCCCCGACGGCGTCGTCGTCGAGGGCGCGGCGGTACGCCTTGAGCAGGTCGTCGTCACCGAACGCCAGCCGTTCCAGCAGCTCGACGGTGGCGCGCCGGTGAGAGATGCCGAGGGCAAGGATGGGCATGGCTCTCCGCGATTCTACGCATCTGTCGCGACCACCATGGGCACGCTGCGCCGCCCGGTCGCCGGGTAGCATCGGTCGCTGCCGAGCGGGCGAGGGGGGTCGATGGCGCGCAAGCGGGCCTGGGCGTACGGGGTGACCGTGGGGTGGCGGCGCCTGGGGTAGCGGAACGCCATCACCGACGTCGCCGGGGTCCGGGTCGGGCACAGGACGGTGCTTGGCGACCCGTCGCCGGATGGCCGAGGACGCGGCGGCGGGCGATGAGGTCGCCGAGGGCTGCGGTCGGCTCCGGCATGCCCGGATCCCCGAGATCCTGGATCGCCACGGCCGTCGCTCCCGGGCACACTCGCCGTAGAATCGGCCCGGAGACGTGGCTGAGTGGCCGAAAGCAGCCGCCTGCTAAGCGGTTAGGGGGTGTTGAGCTCCCTCGCGCGTTCGAATCGCGCCGTCTCCGCAGGTCAGAGTCAGAGCCCGTGTCTGCAGCCCCGTAGAAAGTGGCAAGAACAGCGGTATCAGAAC
>JBOGVG010000236.1:0-39183 GCA_050692435.1 Actinomycetota bacterium | reverse complement strand
GGCGAGATGTAGCCCTTGTCGAACTGCATGCCCTCGACGAACTCGAGCTCCATGCCGAACGTGTTCGACTCCTCGACCGTCACCACGCCGTCCTTGCCCACCTTGTCGAGGGCCTCGGCGATGACGTCGCCGATCGCGGAGTCGGCCGCGGAGATGGCCGCGACGTTCGCGATCTCGTCGCGGGACTCGACCTCCTTCGCCTGGTCCTTGATGGCCTCGACGACGGCCGCCACGCCCTTCTCGATGCCGCGCTTAAGGCCCATGGGGTTGGCGCCGGCAGCGACGTTGCGCATGCCGAGGTGGACCATGGCCCGGGCCAGTACGGTGGCCGTGGTGGTCCCGTCGCCGGCCACGTCGTTGGTCTTGGTGGCAACCTCCTTGGCGAGCTGGGCGCCCATGTTCTCCCACGGGTCCTCCAGCTCGATCTCCTTGGCGATGGTCACGCCGTCGTTCGTGATGGTGGGGGCGCCCCACTTCTTGTCGAGGACCACGTTGTGGCCCTTGGGGCCGAGCGTCAGCGATACCGCATCGGCCAGCTTGTTCACCCCGCGCTCCAGGGAGCGCCGGGCGTCCTCGCTGAACTTCAATTGCTTGACCGGCATGGAACCTCCCGACTCAGATGGATCCGGGGGCCGGCGCGCCGCGCGAGCCCCCGGGCTTCGAACCCCTCCGCCGCTACTTCTTCTTCTCGACGACGGCCAAGACGTCGCGGGCCGAAAGGATCAGGTACTCCTCGCCCTCCACCTTGACCTCGGTGCCGCCGTACTTCGAGTAGATGACGCTGTCGCCGGCCTTGACATCGACCGGGACCCGCTGCCCCTCCTCGAACCGCCCGGGGCCCACCGCGACGACCTTGCCCTCCTGGGGCTTCTCCTTGGCCGTGTCGGGGATCACGATCCCGGAGACGGTGGTCTCTTCCTCTTCCTGGGGCTTGACCACGATCCGGTCCTCCAGGGGCTTCAGGCTGAACTGCTTGGCCATCCCTTCCTCCTTGCGGGTCTTAGCACTCGACCGTCCTGAGTGCTAACAGGATACCCAGCCGAGTGCCAGCGGTCAACGAGCCCTCCGGCCACGGCTCCTCGCCCACCCCGACCCAAAGCGGAAGCGCGAGGGACCCGTTCGGCCGCGCGTCGGTCACCGACGGTTCCCGTTGACCCCGGCCTCGGACCGGTAGGCCCGCATGGCATGGACTGGTGGCGCGTAATAGCGGCGCGACAGGCGATCCGCCACGGACGCGATCAATCCTCGCTCGGCATGTGAGCCAGTAACCCTTCCCCATCTCGGGTGATGACCTCCTGGGCCACGCTGTGCATGCTCGATAAGGATTCGACCAACTGTTCGAGAGTGACTGGCTTGTCCAGCAGACGCCATATGTCGGCTGCCGTCGGGGGCAGGACTTCGCGAACTCTTCCTGACCGACTGCCGCCAGGATCAGGTCACCGCCCACCTGGCGGGCGAGGACTCCGGGACTCGGACGAACCAGATCGTGGGCCCACGCTGGCATGAACCTCTACGGGAAGCTCGGTCTGCACAGCCGTCTCTGGCCATCCGGTCGGCCAGGACCACCGCCGGACCCCGCCCGGTCATCGATGCACTCGGCCAGGAGCCTAGGGTGGTCCCCCGGCGCTCGTCCGTAGCGAACCGGACGAACCGGTACCGGCTCCAGGCCAGGACAGCGCAGAAGATCGTCAAGCCTCCCTCGGTCCCCCAGTCGATGAGCAGGTACCCCCCGAGGAGGGAACCCACGGGCGGTAGGTCCGCTCGCTCCGCCGGTACCGGCCTTGGCCTCGCCCACCCGGAGGAAGTTCCGGGCCGAGCCCGTGTACCCGGGCGCCCGGGCTTGGGGCAGCAGGCGCTTGGCGGTGATTCGGGCCTGGTCTCCTTGACCCGCTTGGCCACCAGGCCCGCCACGACGTCGGTGTTCCGCTCCCGCGGTGGGCTCACCCGGAGCCGTCCGAGCTCCCCGGCTTTACACCAGGCCACGATGCGGGCGCACGCTCTTTGGCGTAGTGCCGCAGCGCTCCGCCGCGGCCCGGTCGCTCCCCAGCTACATGTAGGGGTTGACAACGTCCATGCACTCCCCCGCAGACTTCATGGACCCTCCATGGACCCTCCATGGACCCTCCATGGACCCTCCGGTTCGGTCGGTTCGGTCGGTGGTCGGTAGCCACCGCCACCCTGACCGGCCGGATGGCCTCAAACCGTCAGTTCAGGTGCGAGGGCGGGGACTTTCGGGTTGGCCCTGAACGGGGACTTCACATGGCCACGGAGAGCGCCTACGGAAGATAGCGTAGCCATCTTCAGCGGTTCGCCGGTGGTTTCGCCCCTTCGAGGACGCGAGCATAGGGACCTCAGACTTGGGCGCGGTTGCTCGGCGGTATCTAGAGGAGGTGGAGACCTGAAACTCGTATCTAGGCTAGGCGATCTCCGGGTCGTCCAGACACTGGAGGCCGGCTCAGGCCATCCTAAAGCCGTCCAGAGGTTGGATGCTGGCTTAAGGCTCGAGACCGACAACAGCCGTTCGGCCATCGTCCAGGGAAGAGCCAGACTCCTTGGAGGGCTGGCGATCGCGGACGCTCTGTGCCTCGTCTTTGCCTTGCTCCTGGCGAACCATCTGGCGCTTTCCGGGCAGCCAATGGACCCTCCGTACGCCCTTGTCTCTCTTGCCGCCCCTCTCCTTTGGGTGTCGGTATTTGCTGCCTTTCGTCTCTACTCCACCCGACTCCGCTCCATGTTTGAGCAGCTTGAGGGGATCGTGAGCGCTCGATCCCTGAGTCCGAAGTCTCGGCAGCTCTCCACGGCCCTGCCGACAAACGCAACCTTCGGTCCGGCCAGTCGTTATCTCCACCGCATCAACAGGCACGGCCTTGCCGCCCGGGGCAGTGGTGGCTCGCCTACCTCGGAACCTGCGAACGCATCTCGCCGCCCGACCAGGACGAGTCCCCCGCCCTTCCCGGTGGCACATTTGACTTCACCGTCGACTTCTTGGGGGGGCGAGACGAGCGTTTATCAGGCCCATGTGGCGAGCGCTGTGGGCGTACTCCTGCTCGGCATAGCCACCTTTTGGTGGCTCCCTGGTCGGTCTATGGCGTGGCTGCTTGCCACATGGATGCTGGTCCTCGGATTCGACTTGCCAACTCGCGTGATCCAGAACCCAGTAGGGGGAGATCTGACCGGGTTGCCATTGGACGGTTCCTCCATCGTGGGAACATATGGACCCGGAACACGCGTTGCGGAGTTGGGTGCGCGCCTCTCCGCCCTGTGGCTCCGCAGCAAGGCCCTCCTCAGGGTCTCGCCTCCGAAACCTATTCAGCTCCAGTCGGTGATGAAGCGAGGGCTGGACATCATGATCGCAGCGCTCTTGCTGATCGCGACATTTCCGGTCTCGATCACCATCGCTGCCGTCATCGCCATCAGCTGTGGTCTCCCTGTTCTGTTCAAACAGAAGCGAGTCACGAAGGGGGGCCGCCCTTTCACCATGCTGAAGTTCCGGACGATGCGGAAGAACGCGAATCGTCTACTCCCAGAAGGGCACGCTGATCCAACCGTTCCCTTTTTCAAGGTACAGAGCGATCCCCGAATCACAAGGATCGGAGCCTTCCTCCGGAAGTGCAGCCTGGACGAACTGCCCCAGCTGCTGAACGTCCTCCGCGGAGACATGAGCCTCGTGGGACCGCGCCCTCTCCCCCTTGAGCAGGTTGAGGCCAACCGGGAATTGTTCACGGCCCGGCATGAAGTGCGAGCAGGTATCACAGGATGGTGGCAGGTGAATGGAAGGAACAACGTGACCCCGGACCAAGCGCTGGCCCTGGATAGGTTCTACGTCGAGAACTGGTCACTCGCCCTCGATCTGCGCATCCTGCTGAAGACTCCGAGGACTGTCCTCACACGTCGCGGGGCCTACTGATTCCTCCGATGTCGGCCTTCGGTCTCGTCGATGTTTGGTCAGCCTCTTGGAGGCCAAGTCCGGACGGGGTGCGATGACCGTCGCATTGGTTACCGGTTCGGGTGGGCTCATAGGTTCCGAATCGGTTGCGTATTTCGCCTCGCTGGGGATGGACGTCGTTGGTATCGACAACGATATGCGGTCGCGCTTCTTCGGACGCGAGGCCTCCACCCAGTGGAGCGTGAAAGAGCTCAAAAGGACGCTCGGAGGTCAATACGAGCACCACGCCTTGGACATCCGGGACCGCGACAGCATCATGGCTCTCTTCCGCCGTCTCGGGAAGTCTCTTCGTCTCGTGATCCACACGGCCGCGCAGCCGTCTCACGACTGGGCTGCACGCGATCCGGTTACGGATTTCGACGTGAACGCAACCGGCACCCTCAATGTCCTCGAGGCGACCCGCCAGTACTCGCCGGAGGCGGTATTCATCTTTACCTCTACGAACAAGGTATACGGGGACCGGCCAAACTTGCTTCCTCTGGTTGAGCTGGACACCCGATTCGAGATCCAGCCGGAGCACACGTACCAAGCCGGCATCCGCGAGGACATGCCGATCGACTACTGCCTCCACAGCCTTTTCGGTGCCTCCAAGGTCGCTGCGGACGTGTTGGTCCAGGAGTACGGGCGGTACTTCGGTCTCCCTACGGATTGTTTTCGCGGAGGCACTCTGACGGGGCCGCGTCACTCGGCGACTCGGCTCCATGGAGTCCTTGGCTACGTGATGCGCTGCGCCATCACGGGTCAGCCGTACACGATAGTCGGCTACCGAGGGAAGCAGGTGCGGGACGCGATCCATAGCCAGGATCTGATCCGGGCCTTTCACGCCTTCTTTGCCCGACCCCGAGTCGCCGAGGTCTACAACATCGGGGGTAGTCGTTTTAGCAACTGCTCGGTGCTTGAAGCGATCGAGATGAGCCAGAGCATCGTGGGACGCGAGATGACGTGGTCCTACTTCGAGCAAAACCGTATCGGGGACCACATCTGGTGGATCGGAGACAACGGGCGATTCCAGTCCCACTATCCAGAGTGGCGGCTCGAGTATGACGTGGAACACATTCTTAAGGAGATCCACGAACTGAACCTCGAACGGTGGTCCCGATGAAGTCCCTTGGCAAGCGCAATGTGCTGGGCGTCCTCGTGGATGCCGTGGATTACGAGTATGTGGTGAATGCAGTGATGCTGGCGGCAGAAGAAGGGCGATCCCTCGCAGTCAGCGCTCTGGCGGTGCACGGCGTCATGACAGGGGTCATGGACGTCGAGCATCGATACCGGTTGAACGCCCTGGACATCGTCACTCCCGATGGACAACCGGTTCGTTGGGCACTCAACCGTCTGTATGGTACGCACCTTCAAGATCGTGTCTACGGACCTCGCATGGCGGAAATGGTATGCGGGGAAGCGGCTCAGAAGGGCTTCTCGGTGTACTTCTACGGCACTACTCCAGAGATCCTTGATCGGCTCGCCGGAGCCTGTCGCCGTCGCTTCCCGGGACTGGTTATCGCGGGAATCGAGGCCTCCAAGTTCCGGCGTACAACGCCGGAGGAGAAGCGCGAGATCGTCGAGCGCATCCGCTCGTCTAGGGCCCAGATCACGTTGGTAGGTCTCGGGTGTCCGCGGCAAGAGATATTCGCGCACGAGTACCGAGACGCCCTGAGGATGCCCGTAATCGCGGTGGGCGCCGCCTTCGACTACGTCGCAGGGATCCGCGCTGAGCCGCCTCTCCTCGTTCAACGGATGGGCCTGCAGTGGCTTCATCGGTTGCTGCAGGAACCCCATCGGTTGTGGAGAAGGTATCTGGTCCTGAATCCCCTCTACGTCATGCTGCTCATGTTCCAGGCTCTCCGTCTTTGGAGACCTGATCCATCCAATGTCCGGGTTCCACAGCGTGAATTGATGTGGGGGTGAACGAATGGACAGCAACGGCAAGGTAAAGAGGCTGCCCCTCAATGGTCAACGTCCGACCACGGAGGGGATGGATATTGCCGTGATCGGGACGGGACACGTCGGGCTACCAACGTGCGTGACGCTTGGCGCGTTGGGACATACCGTCACTGGACTCGACGAGGACGCCCAGAAGATCGAGCTCCTTCAGGCGGGCTCTGTCCCGTTCTTCGAGCCGGGGTTAAAGGAGCTCTTGTGCCAAGGAATCTCCCAAGGACGACTCAGGTTCTCTGTCGATGCTGAGACAGCGCTGCCGGGAAAGGACGTCGTCTTCATCTGCGTGGGCACCCCTGCACGCGAAGACGGCAGCGCTAACCTCCTCGCAATGGAAACAGCGGCCCGAACGGTTGCTCGGTTCGCCACTGGACCCGTCGTGGTGGTAGAGAAGTCCACTGTTCCAGCAGGCACGGCACACCGGGTCAGACGAGCTCTCGCCCAGGAGCGCCCGGACATCCGATTCCAGGTGGTTTCTAATCCTGAGTTCCTCAGGGAGGGTCAGGCCATCGAGGACTCCCTTCACCCGGACCGGATTCTGGTGGGGGCTGATAGCGTCGCCGCTTTCGAGAAGATGCGACAGCTGTACGCGCCGCTCCTCTCCGAGGGCTCTCAGCTCATCGAGACCGATATCGAGACAGCGGAGCTCTCAAAGCACGCGTGCAATGCCTTCTTGGCGATGAAGATCTCCTTCGCGAATGCTCTGGCCCGTATCTGCGAGCGTGCCGGTGCGGATGTGACGGCAGTCACGCGGGTCATGGGCGCCGACGCGCGAATCGGTCACATGTTCCTGGCTGCCGGGCTGGGTTATGGAGGCTACTGTTTCCCCAAGGACCTTCAGGCGTTCCACCGCCTCGCAGCCGGTCTCGGCTATGACTTTCCGCTCCTGGAGGAAGTTGCCAGGATCAATGACGAAGCCGTCGAGGCGGTAGTCCGAAAAGTCGAGGATGCGCTGTGGAACCTGGAGAACAAGCGTGTCACTCTTCTTGGACTGGCGTTCAAGCCTGGCACGAACGATACACGATTCTCGCCCGCTCTTACACTCGCTCGTCGGCTGATCGAGAAGAAGTGCCACGTCGTGGGCTACGACCCGCAAGTTCCCGATGCCACGTCCGAGGTTCCTGGCTTGGAGCAGGCAAATGACCTGTATGCCGCCGCCGAAAGGGCTGAATGCGTGGTGCTGTGCACAGACTGGCCGGAGTTCCGCGCTATCGATCTTCGGAGGCTCCGACAAGTCATGGCCTATCCGGTCTTCGTGGATGGCAGGAACCTGCTCGATCCCGAACAGATGCGGGCGGCCGGATTTACCTACTACTCAACGGGACGGCCGGTGGTTCACGACTATCAATTCGAGATTGCCTCGGCCGAGGCAGAAGTCGAGCAGATCGTGCCGCAGGGCAAGGCGACCTGATGCGGTGCCTCGTCACGGGGGCCGCTGGCTTCATTGGATCCCGACTGTTGATCCGGCTTGTGGCCGATGGGAACGATGTCGTGGGCCTGGACAACTTGTCGGCGGGAATCCCGGAGAATCTCTCTTCGGCTCCTGAGGTCGAGCTGGTCGAAGGTGACCTCCGCAACGAAGAGCTCGTGGGGACCGTCGCCCGCGGATGCGACGTCATCTTTCATCAAGGGGCTATCCGCTCCGTTCCCCGTTCGATGGAGGTGCCAGGAGACGTCACCGACGTCAATGTTCGGGGAACACTGAACGTCCTGTTGGCTGCGCACCGCTGGGGAGCGAGAGTCGTCTTCGCCTCGTCTTCATCGGTATACGGAGATCAGAGCGAATTACCTCTGAACGAAACGCTGACGCCGCGACCGCAGTCGCCGTACGCTGCGAGCAAGGTGGCGGGGGAGGCCTACTGTGGGACTTGGACTCGAGCATTCGGGATTCCTACGGTCTCGCTGCGTTACTTCAACGTCTACGGTCCTGGGCAAGACTCGAGCAGCGAGTATGCCGTGGTCGTTCCGAAGTTCACCGTTGCCTGCCTAACAGGACAGGCCCCGGTCGTACACGGAAACGGAGAGCAAGCCAGAGACTTCACCTTCATCGATGATGCGGTGGAGGCCAATATCCTGGCGGCACGCGCGCCTCGTCTGGCATGGGGACGGCCTATCAATGTTGGGGGAGGAGCTGCGCCAACCTCGATCAATACCCTCTTGGGATTGGTTGGAGAGCTGACGTCCACACGGCCCGAACCGATCCATGGGTCGCCGCGTCCTGGTGACGTCCGGGTGACCGAAGCGGACATCTCGCTCGCCACCGAGCTGCTGGGATTCCGTCCGCGCGTCGGCCTTCGTGAAGGACTGAGGCGGACGGTCGAATGGTTCAGGGCGCAGATCGGGCAACAGGCGGTTCCGGCCAGATGAGCCGCGCTGTCGTGACGGGAGGAGGGGGCTTCGTTGGTTCCCATCTGTGCGAAAGGCTGCTGGCAGAAGGGTGGGACGTCGTCTGCTTCGACTCCTTTCTCACCGGCAACCCCGGCAACCTTACCGGAGCTCTTCGGTCCGATCGTTTTCGCCTCGAGCAGTACGACGTGACCAACCATCTGTTCGTCGATGGACAAGTGGATTGGGTCCTGCACTTCGCCTCTCCCGCATCTCCTCGCGACTACCTCGATCATCCGATCCACACCCTGAAGGTGGGGGCGTTGGGAGCGCTCCGAACGCTTGGCCTTGCGAAAGCCAAGGCGGCCGGATTCCTGCTCGCGTCGACCTCGGAGGTGTATGGCGATCCTCTGGTCCATCCGCAGCCCGAGAACTATTGGGGAAACGTGAACCCCATTGGGCCCAGAGGCGTGTATGACGAGGCCAAACGGTACGCGGAGGCGATGGCGATGGCCTACCATCGCGCCCATAATCTCCCGGTTCGGATCGCTCGGATCTTCAATACCTTCGGCCCGAGAATGCGAAGGAACGATGGCCGGGCCGTCCCCAGCTTCATCGCTCAAGGGCTGCGTGACGAGCCCATCACTGTCCATGGCGAAGGACGGCAGACCCGGTCGCTCTGCTATGTAGACGACCTCGTCGAGGGGATCTGGCGCCTGGTGAATTCGGATTTCGTCGGACCGATGAACCTCGGAAACCCAGAGGAGGTAAAGATCCTCGAGCTTGCCCAGCTGGTGCTCTCTTCCCTGGGGAGCCGGTCGGAGATCGTCTTCAGGCCCCGCCCCGAGGACGATCCCGAAGTCCGGTGCCCCGACATCTCGCTCGCCCGGAGGGAGCTCGGTTGGGAGCCGACCATCACGCTTCGGGAGGGTCTGGAGAAGACCATCGCGTGGGCTCGGACGGCGTGGGGGACGAGCGGATGAGGATCGTTCGGTACCACCCTCGGGCCGCTGTGGGGGATGGGGGCATGACGGGCGCCATCCGGCGATGGTCGGAGAGCGTTGCCTCCCTGGGCGCGGACGTGAGCGTTGCTTTCGAGAAGGGATCGGAACCTCCGGAGGGCAACGGCGTCCGCTGGATCCCAGTCCGTCACGGGGGCTCGGGACGGACGCGGATGCCCCTTCGGCTCGAAGATGCTCTCCGCGGCGCGGATCTGCTCGTGCTGCACTCGGCCTGGTCGCTTCACAACGTCCGCGCCGCGGCGGTGGCCCGGAAGCTGAAGGTGCCGTATCTCCTCGAGCCGCGAGGTGCCTACGACCCGCACATCGTGGCACGAAAGCGACGGGTGAAGCAGGCGTGGTGGCTCGCCGCCGAGCGGAAGCTCGTGGACGGCGCTCGAGCCATCCACGTCTTCTTCGAGCCGGAACGATCGCACCTGAAGGCCATCGGCTATCGTGGGCCGGTCGTCGTCGCGCCCAACGGACCGCCCCTGCCAGGGCGAAGCTGGGATGGGGGCACCGGCGGCTACATCCTGTGGCTGGGGAGGTTCGATCCGCAACACAAGGGCTTGGATCTTCTGGTTCGTGGTCTCGACGAGCTCCCTCCGGATCAACGGCCGCACCTGCGAATCCAGGGTCCCGACTGGCGGGGACGGAAGCAGCAGGTCGTCTCGATGGTGGAGGATCTCGGGCTGGGTGAGTGGGTGACGATCGGCGACCCCGTCTACGGTGAGGGAAAGACCAACCTTCTGGCGATGTCCACGGGCTTCGTGTACCCGTCGCGATGGGATGCGTGCCCGAACGCGCTGCTGGAGGCAGCCGCAATGGGGATCCCCACCGTCGCCACGCCATATCCGCTCGGCGTGTACCTGGCGTCTCGAGGTGGAGCATTCCTAGCCGACGCGACGGTCGACGGGGTAGCGGGGGCGCTCCAGAAGCTAGGATCGGACCGCGCCGACGAGGTGGGACGGATCGGGGCCAAAGTCGTCGGTGACGAACTGCCCTGGGAAGCTGTCGCCCGATCCTGGCTCCAGCAGGTGGAGGCGGTGCTGTGAGGTCTCCACCGCGGGAATTGCCCGACCTGGTGGCGCTTTGGCTGCCGCTCCTGCGGCGTCTCACCGCTCGGCTGCCTCTCTGGGGGCTGTGGAAGAACGCCGATGCGGCCCTCTCTGGATCGGGCGATTTCGATTCAACCGCCCCGAAGAGCGACTGGGACGCCATCATCGGAGAGGTCCGAGCGTGGGCGGACGAGAACCGCCTGGGACCCATCACCACCTGTCGTCACGTGCGGGGGGTTCTCTTCATCCTGGTCCTGGATCAGAAGAACCGGACCTTCCTCGAGCTCGACGTGAACGACCGCAAGTACTTCCGGGGGTGGACGATGTTCCGCCCATCGGACCTTTCCCCCTTCATGGAGATCGACGAGCGCGGGTTCCGGCGGGTGACCAGAGGCATGGAAGGGGTCATCCTCCTGGTGCAGAACGGGCTCCGGTGGGGTGGAAGGCCACATCCGGCCGGGATGAGCAAGCGGCGGATCGCGGAGGTTCTAGCGGAGGATCCCGAGGGGGTTCGGAGAGGCGCCGTGCTGTTCGGAGCTGCCCGGCCCGCCCTGGTCGCGGGGGCCGAGGCCGTGGCCGCGGGGCGGTGGAACCGTGCGGCCATGCTCCTCGTCGAAGCGTGGGCGGTCCTGCATGCTCTCGCCGCGCCAGGGATCCTGCTGGGCCGGCTGTGGTCCCGCCCGGTCAAGCGGCGCTGTCCCCTCCTCCGGACGATCTTCCTCGACGACCGGCGGTTCCCCGATGACGTCCAGGACTGGCTTCGACAGGTGAGCCGCAGTCACCCGGTCTACCACTCGTGAGCCACGTGTCCGGTCGAGGGAAGACGCCCGAGGCGCAGCCATCGGCCGCGCCGGCCAGTGCATCCCCCTGGCTCCCGCTTCTTCGCAGCCTCACCGACATCTCTCCTGCAGCCGGCGTGTGGAAGAACGCCGAGCCGGCGCTGGCTGGAGAGGGGGACATCGACTTCTCGGCTCCTCGCGCAGATTGGGACGGGATCATCGACCGGTTTATCGCCTGGGCGAGCGAGCGCGGATTTACTCCCGCCGTCGTGTGTCGCCACGCCCCCGACACCATGTTCCTCCTCGCGGTGCAGCCTGGCGCGGTGGGCTTCCTTCAGCTGGACGTGAGGAGCCGGGTGACGTTCCGAGGCTCGACGGTGTTCAGGGCCGAAGACCTGGGCCCCATGATGAGGATGGACCCTCAAGGCTTCCGCCGGCTCCGCCCGGGGGCGGAAGGGCTCCTCAAGTTGGTGCTCCGAGGGGTGTCCGCGGGGGGGCGTCCCAAGCCGAGCGGGCTACAACGAGAGCGCGTGGCCGCGCTGATCGCAGAGGACCCAGAGGGCGCCAGGAGGGCGGCGGCGTTCTTCGGGTTGGGCGAAAGAGCGCTCCTCGCCGGGATGGAGGCTGTTGCGGCCAGCAGGTGGAACCGACCGGCGATGATCGGCGTCGAGGTTTGGTCCATCCTGCGCGGGGTGGTGGAGCCCGCGACGGCGTGGCGGAGGGTGCGATCCCGGCTGTCCGACCGCGACCCGTGCCCGGTCCTCCACGTGCTGAGACGCCTGGGTCGCGCGGTCCCTGTCGACCTTCCCGCCTGGCTCGCCGTGGTGTCGACGACCGACGTGGTGGTGGGAGACGCTTTCGGGAAGCGGATGGTATGAGCGTGAGAACCGGGTCCGGGGCACGGCGAGCTCAGCGCGGTGGCGTGGTGGTGGTCGTGGGCCCCGACGGCGCGGGAAAGACGACCCTCCGTCACGCCCTCGCCAACTCCTCCCGCGGCCTGGATCTTAAGACGGAGCGTCGCCCCGGCCCCCTTCCTAAGCTGGCCCGGGGCATGGTCACGGAGCCTCACCGCCATCCCCCTCGGTCGACGTTGGCATCCTCGGCGAAGCTCGTCTACTACTTCACGGATGCCTGGCTGGTGTGGCTCTTCCGCGTCCGGCCCCAGGTGCGGGAGGGTACGTGGGTCATCAAGGAGCGGGGATGGTGGGACATGATCGTCGACCCTCGCCGGTACCGCCTGCGTACCTCGCCGGGATTGGTTCGGGCCCTCGGGCGACTCCTTCCCAGGCCGGACCTCCTGGTGATCCTGGAGGCGCCACCCGACCTGATTCGAAGCCGGAAGACGGAGCTGCCGGCCGAGGAGATCGAGCGACAGATGCATATCTGGCGGGAAGCCGTTTCCGCCGGCCAGCGTCAGCGCCGGCTGTACCTCGACGCCTCCTTGCCGGTCGATGAGCTGGTCCGCCTCACCTCGGAGGAACTGCGCCGGATGGGTGGCGCTCTTGGCGGATGGACCGGGCTGCCGTCCCGTCGTGATCCTCGGTGGACCCTTCCCCGGGGGCCGCGAACGCTCGCCGCGAAGGCCCTGCGGATCTACCAGCCGGTCACGCTGAAGGGACTCGCGGGGTGGTCGGCAGCCCGGGTGGTCGCCTCCCTGGGCGGATTCCGCCTCCTCCCGGGCTCGGATGTGGAACCTTCGGTCGTCGCTTCAGCGCTCGAGCCGCGCCTCGACCCGTTGCGTATCGTCGCGCTGGCCAAAACGAACCATCCGGGGCGATTCGTGGCGATGCTCGCCGATGACCACGGGAGGCGCCGGGCCGTGGCGAAGTTCGCCACCGATGAGGCGGGAAGAGCGGTACTCAGGCGAGAGGGCGAGGCGATCGAGGCCCTGGGAGCGTTGCTCCCCCCTCCGCTCTTCCCGCCCCGAGTCCAGGACCGTGGAGAGGGCCATCTCATCCTCGATGCCGTGGAGTGGCAGCCCCGCCTTCTGTCGTGGCGCTTGCCGGAGGAGGTCGCGGACGCCCTCGGCCGGTTCTTCGCCGCGGGTGTCCAGGAGGCGTCGGGAGCGGAACGCTCCCCACTCGGCCCGGCACACGGCGACTTCGCCCCCTGGAACCTGTTCCACACGCGGGACGGGTGGACCCTCCTGGACTGGGAGGAGGCGCGTCAGGGAGCGCCCCCGTTCTTCGACCTGTTCCACTACGTCGTGCAGGCTCATGCCCTGTTACGTCATCCGACTCGTCGGCAGCTCCTGGCCGGGATCGAGGGAGCGGGTCAGGTTGGGCGGGCGATCCTTGCCTACGCGTCGGGGGCCGGACTGCGCTCCGAGGAGGCGATGGAGTACTTCTGGAAGTACCTCGAGGAGAGCTCGCGGCTCGTCCAGCAGGGAACCCCCGCCGCGTCGAGGGGGGTTCAGGTTCGCCGGTCGCTCCTCGACGAGCTACAGCGAAGGGGGGGAGGCCCGTGAGCGAGCCGGCCCCCGCGAATGGCGTGTGGGCAGCCGTGCCCTCGGGGCAGCAGCTACAGGGTGAGGGCCGGGTCCACCCGGGCCAGCGGCGGAGGGTCCTGGTGACCGACGGCGGGAACGGGTGGAGTCGTGACACCGTCGCCGCCGTCCGGGCCCTCGCCGACGGAGGGTACCGGCCGTCGGTCGCGGCCTCCGGGCCGTTCCGGCTGCCGGCGCCCTCTCGCTACTGCGAGCAACGGATCCGTGTCCCGAGGGCGGACGACCCCAGATACCGGGAGGCGGTGCTGGCTGAAGCCGAGAGAGGCGACTACCTGACCGTGCTTCCGTCCAACGAGCGAGCGCTCGCGGCCCTCGGGGTCGCCGTCCCGCACCTCCTGGACAAGGTGGGACTGAACGCCGCCGCGGAAGCGGCAGGTATCCCCATCCCCCCCTCCCGACTCTTCGAGTCGCTAGATGCGGTGTTGTCCTCCGCTGATGAGCTCGATTACCCCGTGGTGGTCAAGCCGACTACCCGCCGCTACTGGGCTTTCTACGCCGACTCCCCGGCCCACCTCACCGAGGGTGGAACGGATTACGGTCCCGTCCTCGTGCAGCCCTTCCTGATGGACCAGCTCCGGGCGATCTCGGGCGTCGTGTGGCAGGGGCGGCTGGTGGCCGCGGTGCACGAGCGCTGGTTGAGGATCTGGCCGGTGCCCTGCGGTCTGCCCAGCGCCGCCGAGACGATCTCGGCGGAACTCGACGTCGAGGAGCGGCTGGAAGCGTTGCTCCAGGGCTACCAGGGGCTCTTCAACGCGCAGTTCGCAGGACCCTATTTGCTGGACCTGAACCTGCGCGTCCACTCCACCCTTCCCCTGGCGGTCTCCGCAGGGGTGAATCTGGTCGCGCGGTACTGCGACCTTCTTCGCGGAGAATCCCCCGAGATGGTGAGGGCCAGGCCCGGCGTGTTCTTCCGATGGCTCGAGGGGGACGTGCGGCACGTGCTGTCGGGCGTTCGTAAGGGGACGATCGACCTTCCCAGGGCCGCGCGGCTTCTCAAGCCTCACCCGGGGGCGGCCCACAGCATCGAGTCGATCCGGGACCCGATGCCGGGGATCGCTCGTGCGTGGATGGCGGTCTCCCACAGGGTGCTCCGGCGGCCGCCGAGCCACATCGGACTGCCTGAGGGCCCAGGTCAAGCGCCCGGGCCGGCTGGCGGAACCTGACGTGAGGACCGGGTCGGTGACAATGGCCAAGGTGAGCGACATGGCTCGCCTGTCCGGCCGCATCACTCGGCGGCTCGGGTGGGGGGTGGGGGACCAGGCCTTCTCCAGCCTCACGAACTTCGCCCTGGCAATCCTGGTCGCCCGGGCCGTCGCCCCCACCGAATTCGGGGCGTTCAGCCTGGCGTTCGCCACGTACACCCTCGCTCTGGGCGGATCGCGGGCGCTCGCCACCGAGCCGCTCGTCGTGCGGTACGCCGGATCCTCGGTCGAGGCGCACCGAAGGGCCGCCGCCTCGGGGAGCGGTGCCGCGCTGGTCGTGGGGGCCGTCGGCGGGGCCGCAGCTGTGCTCTTCGGATTTATCAGCACGGGAGCCCTGGGCGAGGCGTTTATCGCCCTCGGAATCTCGCTCCCCGGCCTCCTCCTCCAGGACAGCTGGCGGTTCATCTTCTTCTCCGGGGGCAGGGGTTCGCTGGCCTTCCTCAACGACGTGCTGTGGGCGGTCGTGATGTTCCCTGCGGTGGCGGTGCTGCTGCTAACCGATCACGCGTCCATCCTGTTCCTCACGCTGGCGTGGGGGGGAGCAGGAACGCTTGCCGGTTGCGTCGGGGCGCTCCAAAGTCGGGTGGTTCCACAACCCTCGGCGGCCCTCCTGTGGTTTCGGGCCCAACGGGACCTCGGGGCCCGGTACCTGGGAGAGTTCGGGGCCCTCGCCGGGGCCCGGCAGCTCTCCCTGTATGCGGTGGGTGGCATCGCCGGCGTCGCCGCCGTAGGGGCCGTCCGCGCCGCGAACATCCTGTTCGGCCCGATCGACGTCCTAGTCTTCGGCGTCCGGCTCGTGGCCGTCCCCGAGGCGGTGCGGATCGTCAAACGATCCGCCCGTCACCTCAGGGCCGCCTGCGCCCTGCTGTCCGCGGCCCTGAGCGCAATGTCTGTGGCGTGGGGGGTCCTGATCCTCGTTCTGCCCGAGCGGATCGGCGAAGCCCTCCTGGGGCAGACCTGGAGCCTGGCTCATCGGGTGGCCGTCCCCATCGCGGTCATGACGGCGGCCGGAGGGATCTCTGCTGGGATCCTGGTGGGCCTCCGGGCCCTGGCCGCAGCCCGGCGGAGCTTCCGGGCCCGCCTGCTCGTGTCGGGGCTCCAGATCGTGGGGACGATCGGGGGTGCCGCCGTGGGTGGCGCCGTGACCGCAGCGTGGGGCCTGGCGGCGGGGGTGGTGGCGGGGGTCCCGGTCTGGGCCTGGCACTTCAAGAGGGGCCTACTGGAACACGAGCGGACGTTCGGGCACGCGTCTGACGAGCCGGAACAGATCCCCGGGAACCTCTCCCAAGCTGCCCATTTCAGCAGCAACATTGACGTCACGCCGAGCGTATAGCCAAGAGGGACGTCACGCCGAGCGGATAGCCGAGAGGCCGGAGAACGATGGAAGGCTACCAGCGGTCGAAACCGTGGGTCGCCGTCGTTCCGGCCCGCGACGAGGCCATGATCACGGCCATCGTCGAGGGCGGGGGAGAGCCCTGCGAGCCGGAGCAGGCGCAGGCCATCGTGTGGACTGATCCCCATGATCCCGAGGGGCTGAGGAAGGTGCTGGAGGCCTCGCCCGCCACTTGGATCCAGCTGCCCCTCGCCGGCATCGAGGCGTTCGTCGCCACCGGCATGATCGACTCCGGCAGGATCTGGACCTCGGCGAAGGGCATCTACGGCTACGCGTGCGCCGAGCACGCCGTGGCATTGATGCTTGCCGCGACTCGCCGGATCCATCAGCACGTCCTGATCCGGAAGTGGGAGACAGCGCCGGAGGGATCTCCTCACCGGCTCCTCCGGGGAAGCACCGTAGTCATCGTGGGAACCGGAGGAATCGGCCGAGCCCTGATCCCGCTCCTCCACCCGTTCGGAGTGCGGATCCTAGGAGCCAGTCGCTCCGCCTCCCCGCTCCCGGGAGTGGAGGGGATGGTCGCCGCCGAGCATCTCGTGGACATCGTTCCACAGGCAGACTTCGTGGTGCTGGCCGCCCCGCTCACCCCCCGCACCCGCCACCTCTTCGATCGAGCGATGCTCGCCCACATGAAGACCACGGCCTGGCTGGTGAACGTGGCGCGCGGAGGATTGATCGACACCGATGCCCTCGTCGAGGCCCTTAGGGCGGGAACGATCGGAGGCGCTGCCCTGGATGTGACAGACCCCGAGCCCCTCCCGGAGCATCACCCGCTATGGGAGATGGAAGAGGCCATCGTCACTTCCCACGTCGCGAACACCTTGGACATGTCCCTGCCGCAGCTCCGGGCCCTCGTCCGCCGAAACGTCGGGCGGTTCGTCTCCGGGGGACCGCTGGAAGGCCTGGTCGACCCGGAACAGGGATACTGAGTAGTTATGGCCCTCGCTGGCCACCCGAACGAGCAAATCAAACGGGTCGGCCGGCGACGTCGGGCCGGAATGGCGCTGCGAGTCCGTTATTGAGTGGGACGCCCGGGGCCTCGGGAACCCAGAACTGTTGGCGCGGGCACGACCCAGAGACTCCGTGAGATAAGGCTCCTCCGGGCGATAAGTTGCGCAACTCCTCGCCCTCCGGGACCGGCTTTCGGCCCACGGATGGTGGGTATGGAGCCCACCGGCGTCTGAAAGCCCGCCGCGCGCGCCGCGAGGCGCCACCGGGGTCCGTCTAGCGAGACGGATCGGGGGTCTTGTTGGAAGGCATCCTCGACCCTCTCACCGGGTACTGGCCTGTGCACGGGATCTGGGGGGCGATGCGGGACGGGCCGAGCGTCTACGGTTCGTCAGGAAACGCATCGACGACCCGAGCGCGTGTTCCGCTGCTCAGGAAAAGCGCATTGGCGTACCGCAACTGCCCATTGCTGGCTACGGTCACGTCGAAGAGATTGAAGAATGAATACCGATGCTCTTCGAGCTGTCCCCAGAGCTGGTGAAAGAGAGGCCCGCCTTCGTAATGCGGTACGAACATGACTTCCGTGAAGACCAGGTCGATCGCTTCCCGAGACAGGAGTCCTTTGCCCCCCCGGAGGACCATGCCTTCTGCCCCCTGGACGTCCAGCTTGAGGATGTTGATGCGGTCCACGCTGTGCCGAGAGCAAAACGCGTCCAGCGTCTCGGTCTGAACCGTGAGGCTCGGAGCCAAGTCCGAACTGGCACGATAGTATCGCCGCCCTTCCGACGGCCGCGGCAGCAGCGAGTTACGCGTGTGCCACTCAGGATTCACGAAGAACGTACGCTCACCGGCGGTATCCGCCAGAGCGAGTCGATGAGGGACGGCGCTGGGATAGCGGGACGCCGTCGCGTCGAGGTGACCGTAGGACTCCGGGAACGGCTCGAAGCTATGAATGGTTGCTTGGGGAAAGACGGCCGCGTAGTTCTCCAGGGTTTGACCCATGTTGGCGCCCACATCGAAGATGACCGGCCGCCGGACCGGTCCCAACAAGCGTTGCTGGACCAGCCAGGGGTCGGTCAGCCACCGAGGTGCCGTCTGGCGCCGGACCTCGAAGCCGAGCATCTCGACGGGCCGCTTCAATGCCTCCTTGGCGCCGGTCTTGACCCGAGAGGCGAGGGAGGCCCGTCTCCAGCCACGTTCGTAGGTCAAGGAGCGCCGTGGACGTGTCATCGCCACCTCCGGCGGGCGGGCGTCCTTTGGTTGCCGAGTCTAGCACCCTCCATCCGATTCCCACCTGGTGGGACGATGCACCAGGTCCGGGGGGTCGGAGACATACGCAACCTGGCCCCGTCTCCATTCGAGTTGCGGGCTCGGTCGGGAGGACTCGGCCAGCGTGAAGGACTGGGAGCTTCCGTGGCTGGCTGCTTGCGTCGACCCGGCTGCAGCGACGAGCCTGAGGCGGATCGAGGGAGAGCGTGCCGGAGTCTCCCGCACAGGAGCTCTATATAACCCGGCGTCGCCAACGAGAAGGTCGGCCGGCGGCCCCCACCAGATCCCGACTGACTTCCTCCGGCGTCGCCAACTGGCAGAGGGTCATCGCTCGAGCCAATTCGGTCCGCATCCCCTCCAGGAGCTGGTAGACGCCCTCGGCCCCTCCGGTGGCCAACGCCCAGACGACGGGACGGCCAAGCATCACCGCCCGTGCTCCCAACGCCAGAGCCTTCAGGACGTCCGTTCCGCGCCGGATGCCTCCGTCGGCGTACACCTCAGCCCTTCCGGCCACCGCGTCAACGACTTCTGGAAGCGCACGCGCGGTGGGGACGACGGTGTCCAGCTGCCGACCGCCGTGATTGGAGACGACGATGGCGGAGGCGCCCGCCTCGATGGAGGCCACCGCATCGTCTCCCCGCAGGACCCCCTTCACCACAACCGGAAGGTCCGCGATGCTCCTCAGCCACCCGATGTCCTCCAGCCGCAACTCCGGGTCGTGCTCGATCGCCGACGGATCGTGGAGGGAGGCCGGATCGACCCCCAGGGCCGACCTGAGATTGTCCGCAAGCACGTTTTCCGGTAACCGGAACATGTTTCTCTCGTCCCTCAGCCTGCGTCCGAGGATCGGGGCATCGACAGTGAGGACGAGGCCCCGATAGCGGGCCTCCGCCGCCCGGCCGACGAGTTCTGCGGTCCATCCCCGGTCCCGCAAGATGTAGACCTGGAACCAGAGCGGGGCCCCGGCCGCCGCCGTGGCGATGTCCTCGGGGCTCACCGTGGTTCGCGTGGAGGCGACGAAGACGGTGCCGGCCGCGGCGGCGCCACGAGCCGTTGCCGCTTCACCATCCGGGTGGGCGAGTCGCTGGAAGGCGACGGGAGCGACCAGGATGGGACCGGAGACACTGGCGCCGAGCACCGTAGTACGGGTCTGTGCACTCCCGACCCCTCGGAGCACCCGAGGCCGGAGCTGCACGGCCCCCCACGACGTTTCGTTCTCCCGCAGCGTGAATTCGTCGTCGGCGCCACCGGCAAAGAAGTCGTACACAGTCCCGGGAAGGGCATCGCGCGCCTCTTGCTCCAGCGCCTTCAGGTCGATGCTCGACCCGACGGGGTAGGCGGAGTCAGCCACGTAGGGAGGACTCGTAGGCGAGAACCACCACGCCCTTCACCGTGCACGGAAAAGGACCGGGTACCGACATCGCGGACTGATTCTAGCCCGCTGCGTCACGCTGCCCCGATCCCGATCACTTCGGTCACTATGGTCGGAGACATCGGTTGCTCGGACCCGTTTCTCCCGGCTCACCACACCCCTGGATCGACATCCCAACGTACCCGTTGTCGTGGATCACCACGTTCTCGCTGCACACATCCGTCTCCTCGACCGGCCGCGTGGGGCGGGCGGCTGCACCAGCAAGCAGGCGGCGCCAACCAGTCCAAGACATGCCTTGCCGTAACGTCACGTCGTCGTTGACCAACGTAGTTCGGGGTCTGCCTCCGGCGCGGTCCTCCAACCGTCTTCACAGAGCCTCTCGGCACGGGGCAGACATCCCTCAGTACGTCAAAGCGCTCCCGTTCGGACCGACCCGGCGTATCGGGAGATATTATCTCCAGCAGGTGACTCGCGCAGTCGGCCCGGTCAGACACAGAGCTGCAGCGACAAGAAGGCCAGAATGGCGAATAACCGGTGACCTATCTTGCGATCGCAGGATCCTCGGGGCGACCGTGTTCTGGCAGCAGTTCGACAAGGCGTTGGATGAGCAGCTCCCGGTCGCATCTCGCCGAGCCGGAGCGAGCGCCGATCAGATGACGCCAGACCCGGCTCGGGATGCCTGATCACATGGACGGTTGGAGACGGGGAGTGACGGCATGCGCATTCTGATCCTCCACTCTCGGTACCTGTCCGGGTCCGCCTCGGGAGAGAACCGCGTCGTGGAGGACGAGATCCGGCTCCTTCAGCGGAATGGGCATACCGTGATCCGATGGACTCCCGAGCCCGAAACAGGGACCAGGCTCAAGGTTATGGCAGCGGCAGGAAGAGCAGTGTGGGCGTTCTCGTCTGCGGAAGAGGTGCGGCGGCTCATCCGGTCCCACCGGCCGGACATCGTCCACGTTCACAACCTCTTCCCCACCCTGTCCCCTGCGGTGCTGCGCACCGCCGCAGAGTACGTGCCCGTCGTGGCGACGCTTCACAACTATCGCCTGATGTGTCTGCCCTCGACGTTCCTCCGAGACGGTCGAGCTTGCCAGGATTGCCTGGGCCGCGTTCCCTGGCCGGGTGTCGTCCACAAGTGCTATCGCGGATCCTTGGCTGGAAGCGTGGTGCTCGCCACATCCCTGACGCTCCATCGCATCGCCGGCTCGTACGATCGCGTCGCCCTCTTACTCGCTGTGAGCGAGTTCGTGAGGCGCAAGCATCTCCAGGCTGGGTTTTCCCCCCAACGGCTGTTGGTGAAGCCGAACTTCTCCTGGCCAATGCCGCGTAGAGAAGGGCCGGGAGAAGTGTTTCTTTACTTGGGTCGGTTGTCCCCGGAGAAGGGCGTGGAGACGATCCTTCGCGCCTGGCGCGCTGGTCACGGGACGCTCTTGGTGGCCGGATCTGGCCCGGAGGAGGGCCGCTTGAGGGCGATGGCGCCCCCGGGAGTCGTCTTCCTGGGCAGCGTGGATGGCTCCGCTGTTCCGGACCTCCTCCAACGAGCTCGCGCCCTGCTGTTCCCGTCGATTGGGTATGAGGGACAGCCTCGGGTGGTGCTGGAAGCCTACGCAGCGGGAGTACCGGTGTTGGCGAGCGATGTTGGGGGATTGCCGGAGCTCGTCGAGGATGGCCGCTCCGGGTTCCTTCTACCATTGGATGACCCGAAGGCATGGACGGCGGCTATACAGAAGCTGCTCGCGGACCAGGAGGCCGTCCGGCTAGGCCAACGGGGGTGGCAGTTATGGAAGGAGCGTTTCAGCCCCGGGCGTGGACTGGAGGGACTGGAAGGGGCCTATCAGCGGGCGATCGGGAGAGAGACCGTGGGCATGGCCGGGAACGCTCTCGGCGAGAAGTAGAGCCCCAGAGCCCAACTCCTATGATGCCATAACGAAATGGAAGCCCAGAAGAAGACAAGCCCGGGCGGCCAACGCGCTCCTAGAGACCGACCAGTGCGCCGCGTGGCTTTTCGCCTGATCGTTTGGAAGAGCGCCTCCCGAACCCTGCGGGGCCAGGGAGACCTAGACGTCGTGGCGGCTCCCTCTGACCGGCCCGTGATCGTCGAAGTGTTCGCCCGGTGGCCGGACGGCCTGGGACTCACCTCGGCCATTTGTGACCACGTCCGCCCTCGCCCTTCCTCCGCGCCGAGGGTAACGATCCACCTGCCTTCGAGCTCGATGTCAAGTCCGGAGGCACGTTCCGCGGCTCGTTTCTCTTTGAGGCACTCAACTCGGTTCCGGGTCCGCGTGCTGCTCGACCTCAATCGCCGCGTCCATACGTCTCATCCGTTGGCAGTGACCGCTGGAGTGAATCTCGTCGGGGCATGCTGCGACCTTCTCAGGGGTGAGGAGATGTCGGCGGTGCGGGCTCGGCCCGAAGTGTTCTTCCGGTGGCTAAAGGGTGACGTGCGGCATCTCTTCAAGGCGGTGCGCCTGGGCCAGATGAGCGCCGGGCAGGCGCTTCGGGAGTTGCGGCCCCGTCGAGGCACGTCCCACAGCTCCGAATCCCGTACCGTTCCGGGGCCGATGTTCAATCGCTTGTGGTACGCGGGCAGGCGCGTCGCCGAAGGCGTGAGAGATCGCGATGCCGCGTAGCCATCGGTCCGGGGCCATGGTCCGTGGATCCCACCAGCGGATTCTTTTGCCGCCCGCCGTCATGGTGACAGCACTCTGTCTCGTGGCGGTCGCCGGGATCGCGGCCGCGATCCCAGGTCCGTGGACGTTCCTCATGGCCGGGATCATCGTCGCCCTCTTGTTGGTGACGGTGCTGCCCGCGGCGCCGGCGCGGACGATGAGCCGCTCTGGCTATCTTGCGGTGGAGGTTCCTGTTCTGGCACTCCTCGCCAGCGGCCTGGTCTTTCGACTTCGGGGGACCGAGGAGATCTTGGACAACCCCCTGGATACCGCAGGCCTGTTCCGAGTGGCGTTCTTGGGACTGGCTCTGTTCCTGGCAGCCGTCGGCTTCATAAACGGGAGGCAATCTGGAATCCGTTCCCGCCCGTTCCGCCTCTACGCTCTGTACGCGGCTACCACGTTGTTCGGCGTCGCTGGCTCCCCCGTTCCGCTCCTGACGATCTTCCACGCCGGCGAATTGTTCATCACACTCTTCGTCTTCGTTGCGGCGGTTCGAAGTGCCGGGCCGGAAGCCCCATTAAGAATCGAGGCCACCATCTATTGGTTTCAGGTCATCCTGATGGGCACGGTGTGGCTGAGCATTATCCTCTTCCCCGCTCAGGCGATCACCCCCGTCAACAGCCCCATCCCCTGGCAGATCCAGGGGGTGTTCCCGGCGGTCCCCTCGAACGGTGTTGGCACGCTGGGGGCCATCCTGGCGTTATGGTCGCTGGGCCGGTTCTTGTCTCCAGTAGCCGAGCGGTCGAGCCCCCGCCTGTCTCTAGGGATCGCCGCCGCCGGCTTCGTAACCCTCGTCGCGGCCCAATACCGGACAGGCTATGTCGCGTTTGCTGTCGGCCTGTTCATTCTCCTTGCGCTGCGGAGGCGAGCGGTTCTCGCTGCTTTCGTCCTCGCGGCGGGGGTTGGACTCGTCCTCCTTGGACAAGGGTTCGCCGAAGAGGCGGAGCCGCTCTTGCTCCGAGGCCAGTCGCCGCAGGAGGCATCCCAGCTCTCGAGCCGACTGGAGTGGTGGAGCCTCGCTATCCCCGTCTGGCAAGAATCTCCTCTGGTCGGTCGAGGGCTCCTTACCGCGACCCGCTTCGAGGTTCTGGGCGAGATCGGAAGGGAGGAGACCTCCACGATCCACAGCACCTGGGTCGAGGCGCTGGTCGGAACCGGGGTGGTCGGGATCACGTTCCTGGCGGCGTCCTTCCTTGTCTTGTTGAGGCGGGCGATTCGATGCGCCTTGGCGCCCGCAGGAAGGATTGTGCCTCTGATCGTCCTGACGGTCGTCGCGATTAGGAGCGTGACGGGGACCACGTTCGAGGCCTCCGGACGTTCCCTTCTCATCTTGTTGGTGTTCGCGCTGATCCTGGACGATAGCCACACGTGGGTGAGGTCCCGGGCGACGCCGACGCCAGCCTTTTCGTCACCCGGTGCCTCCAATCCAACGGGGAAGGCGAACCGCGCATGGTGACGGGGGGGCTGGCTTCAGATCGCTCGCCTTGCGGGTTGGGGGGAGCAACCAAGCCTTCTCGAGTCTCACCTACCCAACGGCCGGACGTCGTCCACGTCCACAACCATCGTGATGCAGTTCCTGTCCTCTTCGGAGCGAGCGCGGATGCGCCGGACGCTGGAGCAGGCTGGACGTCGGACGACGTCGGATGCGCCGCTCGCATGGGTAGAGATGGAGTCCCGGGCTGGCCCCGCTGAAGTGGCGCTCACGGCGTGGCCTGGGGGCCAGCACCAGGTCGTCGCCCTGGCCGGCTTGAACGGGAATCCGGTGAAATGGAGTGACTTGACGGCGATTCTATTTCAACACACACACGGTTGGGCGGTCACGCCCTGTATAGTGCACGACGTCATTCTGGAGCGGGGGTCCTCATCATGATCATCTCTCTGTTGTCTTCCGCGCTCGCGTTGGCCTTCCTCTTGGTGCTGGTACCCGGTTCGGAAGGTTCCCTGCTGATGAGCATACCTGCGGCCGGCTCGCCTTCGGACACGGTCGCGGGGACGGGGAACACTGCCGGGCAAAGCCTGCCCTGTGAGGGAATAGATCTCAAGCCGGGTTCGGCCGTTCGTGCAATCGTTCACGGCCGCCCACGGGGGACAACGTTCTGCCTGCTCGAAGGAGTGCATCGACTTCGTCACCAACTCGTAGCCAAGGATGGGCAGCGCTTCATCGGCGAGGCTGGAGCGGTGCTGAACGGGTCCAAGCGGCTGAAGCGATTCGCGAGGAAGGGACCGTTCTGGTTCGCTTCTAATCAGCGACAAGTACCCCACCCGCAGGGAGAGTGCTCGCCGGATACCTACCGCGGATGCCAGTATAGCGAGGCGGTCTTCTATGATGATGATCCCCTTTTCCGGGTCATGCGGCTATCGGCGGTTCGCCGCGGCCGGTTTTACTTCGACTACAAGCGCGACCGCATCTACATCGCGGATCCCCCGAAGGGACATCTGGTGGAGGTGGCGTCCGCTCGATACGCCTTCGCGGGTACGGAGGACGACATTGAGATCCGGGGACTGGTCGTGGAGAAGTTTGCCACCCCGGCGCAGAGCGCCACCATCAACGGCTGCCATGGTGCGAGGTGGGTCATCTCGGGGAACGAGGTTCGTCTCAACCATGCCATTGGCATCTGCGGCGGTTCAGGCAGTCTCGTATCGGACAACGTGGTCCACCATCAGGGGCAGATGGGCCTGGCGGCTAGCGACAGCGTCGAGGCGGTGTTCGAACGAAACGAGGTATACCAGAACAACATCGCACGCTTCGATCCCAACTGGGAGGCCGGCGGAAGCAAGTTTGCCCGAACCTCGAATTTGGTCGTCCGGGACAATTTCGTCCATGACAACAAGGGGCCAGGGCTTTGGACGGACATCAACAACGTGGGCGCCGTGATCGAGGGGAACCGTGTGGTGAACAACAGAGGTCCGGGGATCTTTCACGAGATCAGTTTTCGGGCCTTGATCCGGAACAACACCGTGCGGGACAACGACGGGGACGGGATCGTCGTCACTGATTCGTCCGATACCGAGATCTACGGAAACACCGTCATCACCAACGCCGCGGACCCAGAAGCGGATCCGATCCGTCTCTACCAGGACCAGCGCCAGAGCGATGGGTATCTCACCACGAACGTCTTCGTTCACGACAACGCTGTGACAACATGCGTTGGTTCGACTGGGGCGAGGGACTTCGTCGGCGATGGAGGTATCTTCGACCCGCTGCGAAGCAATCGCTTCGAATCCAACACCTATGCGGTGCCCGATCCGGCAGGGCAGTGGTGGACGTGGCGTGGAGGGAACCATACCTGGCAGGACTGGCAACAGATCTTTGGGCAGGACTCGATGGGCTCCGTCACGACGGCGAGCTGCTAGCCGGCTACCTTGGAACCGTCATCCTTCCCCGGCGCCGACGTCCGCGATGAGGCTCTCGATCTCTTCCAGGGTCTCCCGATCCAGGGCGATCTCAGAAGCGCCAATCCAGCCGTTCACCTGATCTGGGCGTCGGGCTCCCGCGATCGCCCCGGTCACGCCAGGTGTTGAGAGCGTCCACGCAATGGCCAGAACCGCAAGCGTTGTTCCGAGCCGATGGCCCACCGGGCGCAGCGCCTCGACAAGACGTAGGTTACTCGACAGCGCGGGTTCGGTGAAGTTGGTCGACCGCCGGCGCCAGTCGTCTGGCGCCAAGTTTCCGATAGCTTCGCGGTCGTACTTTCCCGTGAGCAGCCCCGAAGCCATCGGGGCGTAGACGATCACGCCGGTGCCATGTTCTCGACACCACGGGATGACGTCGTTGCGTGCGGAGCGCTGGATCAAATTGAACGGAGGCTGAACGGAGTCCACGTGACGGATGGCCTCGCACCGCTCGAGGAGCGCGACGTCGAAGTTCGATACCCCCACCCACCGGACCTTGCCTTCGTCGATGAGCTCGACCATGGTGCCCCACGAGTCCTCGAGCGGAGTTCCCGTATCCGGGTCTGGCCAGTGAAACTGCAGGAGGTCGATGCGATCCACGCCAAGCCGCCGCAGGCTCTCCTCACACTCCGCGCGGATGGTCTCAGGGCGCAGGTTCGAGGAGATGCGGCTCGTCGAGTAGTAGTTCCTGCCACATTTGGTGAAGAGGAGGACCTCATCCCCCGTCCGCCACGGGCTGATCGCGCGGCCCACGATCTCCTCCGAGTGCCCCAGACCGTAGACGGGGGCAGTGTCCACCCAATTGATCCCCGCCTCCATCCCATGCCGAATCGCGGCGATAGACTCCTGGTCATCGACCGGCCCCCAGCCGAACTCGTAGGGGCCACCGATGGCCCACGTCCCCAGCCCGAGCACAGTGATCTCGGGCCCCTCCGTACCGAGGTTGCGCTTGCGGATTACCTGCTTCCGCTGCTGCTCGGGATCAGGTTTCAAAGCTCCTGCATCATACGGGGACGGAGTCGCCGAAAACCGTGGCGAGTGCGCCTCGTAGTAGTCGACCTCTCCCTGGGCCCCGGGCGGATGATGCTGGGGAAACGAAGACCTCCACCCCGAGGGCGAGCTCCTGCTTACGGTCCCTTACGCAGCCCTGGTTGACTCAACGGCCCTGCAGCCGAGCTCGTCTTTGAGGCGTTGCCAGATCCGCCCAGGCGTTTGGCGTGCTTCCTCGGAGCCCACCGCTCGGCAAGCAAGATCCCGTCGACCAAGTCCCTGGTCTCTGGGTAAGCCTGGGCCGAGGCCTCTCCGGGCGCCGTCGCTCCGGAGGGATGGCCGAGGGGGCCGTGCCTAGCCCGAAGAGTCTATTCGAGACCGTAGTACTGGTAGCTGCCCCATCTGGACGAGTCGAACTTGTTGATCACCGTTCCGATGAGGCGTGCTCCTACCCGCTCCAGCTGCTGACGGGCCTCGATGATGTCGCCAGGTGTGCTCTTCGATCCGTCCACCACGAGAAGCACCGCGTCGACCTCGGACGCGAGCATGATCGGGTCGGCCACTCCGAGAATGGGCCCGCTGTCGATGAGGATCAGATCGGACCGATGTCGAAGCTCCCCGAGGACCTTGCGCATCTCTCCGGATGCCAGCAGCTGGTCATAGTTAGGGGGGAGGGGGCCACTGGGCAACATGCTGAGGCCCGGAACCCAGCTTGTACGGAGGACCTCCGAGAGTTGGGTCTCTCCCCTCAACAGGTTCGTCAACCCGCTTCGGTCGCTGCTGTTCTTGCCGTCCTCTCCGGGGAACAGTCGCTGCAGCCATGGTCTCCGAAGATCGCCAGAGACAACGATGACCCGCTTTCCGGCGCGTGTAAGCGAAAGGCCGAGGTTCGCGGTCACTGTGGTCTTGCCCTCCGAAGGGTGAGGGCTCGTGACGAGGAGGACTTTTGCGCGCAGCTGCCCGACGGCGAACAGAAGGCCCGCCCGCAGCGTCCGATACGCTTCGGCTACGGAGGGATCGGTCCTCGGTGAATCGAGGAGCAAGCTGGTCGATCGACCTCTGACCCAGGACACAGATGGGAGTGTTGCTAGCACAGGGGCACCTGCGCGGCTCTCCACATCGGCGATCCCCCGAAGCCGGTCGTGGAGCCGCTCCCGGAGGAACGCCAGTCCCACCCCCAAGCCGAGCCCCATGGCCACTGCGAGGGCAATGTTCAGAGCATAGCTGGGGCTGGCCGGCGACCCTGGCGTCTCGGCAGGGGTCACGATTTCGCCCACCTGCAGGTTCTCCGGCGCGGTCAGCTGAGACAAGTCCTGCTGTACCAGAGCGAGCTGTGCCGCAAGGGCATCGGCCTCCGTCTGCAGCGTCGCTCGCTCGCTCGGACTCTCCGCCAATTCGATCTTCTCGTTCGTCCGCCGCAGTTGTCGCCTGAGATCCTCAAGCTGCTGCGTGAGCGGCTCAGAGGAGGCCTGGAGCTGGTCGACCGCTCGTTGCTGCCGGAACTCCAGGTACGCCTGCGCGAATGCTTGGGCTCGTCGCCGAGCTTCCTCTGCGTCCGAATGGGCATAGCTGAAGACCATTATCTCGGCGTCGGTGATCGCGTTCACATCGAGCGAGCTTAGAAGCGAATTCACGTCCTCGTCTGCTCCGATGCGCTCCAGCGTGATTCGAGCGACCACTGAAGACTCCGCCAGCTGCTTCTCGGTGGCCATGTTGGGCGGTATGGGCTCATTCGCCGCGGACAATCTGATCGGCTCTACCAGCACTTCCGCCTCAGACTCGTACACCGGGGTGAGGAGAACCGACACTACTGCGGCAACGAGGACTGTTCCTCCGGTGGTCGCCGCGATGAGCCATCGGTGGGCTCGCAGGACGGCGACGTAATCCCGAAGGTGGGGTGCCGGGACTCGCGGGGTGGTGTCCATAGCTTGCATCGTCATCTGTTGGGCTCGAACCAGTGTACTCGGGCGTTCGGGAAGACGTCTGGCACGAGGCGGCGAAGGTACCAGGCGGGCGCGGGATCTGTAGGGGCGCGCCGACCCACAACGACGCCGCGGCCACCGACCGGCTGCTCGAGGAGACCAGAACGCCGGGGCTCCGGCGGCTCCTCATCACCGACGGGGTGTTCTCCATGGACGGGGACCTCGCGCCGCTGCCGGCCCTGGTGGAGGAGGCCGAGAAACATGGCGCCATCATGATGGTGGACGACGCCCACGCCTCCGGCGTTCTGGGGATGGGGAGCGCCGGGACCGTCGATCACTTCGGCCTCCACGGCGGGGTGGATGTCCAGGTGGGGACTCTCTCCAAGGCCATCGGTGTGCTGGGCGGGTTCATCGCCGGACCACACCACCTGATCGAGTGGCTCCAGAACCGGGGCCGGCCCTGGACGAGAAGACGCAGGAGTTCGGCCGGCAGCTTCTTGAAGGCGGGGGTGAACACGCCCTCCCATCACGGGTGATGACCGGCGTGATGGGCGTCTCGCTCACGCCGATGTCGAACCCGAGGTCCTGGAGGCCGGCCTTGAAGGACCAGGACATCATCCGGGACGAGCCGGATCGGCTGGAGCGCCCGTGGACCAACTCCCAGGCCGCGTGCATGGCCGCCCATACCTGTTCTCCACCAGCGCGCCGTCCGCGGTGGTAATCGTGTACCCCACGGTGGCCTCGGGGCAGGCCCGGGTCCGGACCATCGTGACCGCCGAGCACACCGAGGCGGAGCTGAAGGAAGCCCTCGACGCCTTCGACTGGGCCGGCCGGAAGCTCGGCTTGATCTAGCGAGCCCGGGCGGCCCGGGCGCCCGCCTGGCGCTGAAGGGGATCGGGCCCGCGGGATCGAGCCCGATCCCCCATCCGATCCGGCCGGCGAGGCTAGCCGGCCGGCGTCATGAGGAACAGCTGGCCATCTTCCACCGTGAACGGCGCCGGCGCCTTCGTCTGGGAGTGTGCCTGGACGTCGGACAGCCAGGTGTCGTCGCCGAACAGCATCGCGGTGTCGATGATGCCGCTCGTCTCCCACACGCCCGGGCCGACCGGCACGCCATCGCGGCCCGGCGGGTCGAGCTGGGCGACCCGCGTCGCCGTGGAGACGTCGACGCTCACCCTGCCCCCTAGGAGGTCGAACCGCCAGATCGAGCCATCGCGGCCCTTGGCGGCCATCACGGCCCGGCTCTCCGTCGTGCCGTCTTCGTTGATCATGAGGAACCGACCACTCGTGTCGATGTTGTCCGGGCTGATCGCGATGTCGCCCCCTGCGGCGACGACACGGTCTGCGTTGTACACGATCGTGAGGGTAGCCGGCTTGAGGGGGTTGCCCGAGTGGAGCCGCAGGGAGTACAGCCGTCCGAGCTCGTTCACCCCGTTGTCGGCGCCACTCGACGAGCCGGTCGTGACGAAGAAGAACTCGTTCCGGTTATTCGGGTTAAAGGCCCCATCCTCCGGGCGCACGAAGGTCATCCCGTTTGCGGCGTCACTCGCCGTTTCGAGCTGGGCGTCCGTCATGGCATCGGCGCCATGGATCTCGATCCAGTTGCCGGTCACCGAGCCGCTCGTGAAGGTCCGCTCGCTGTTCTTCGCTAGGTCGAGGGAGCGGAAGGCGTAAAGCTTCCCGTTGTCGAGGCCATTCCGGGCCAGGACCGAGCCTGCCGACCGATGCTTCTTCCCCACGTACATGTAGAGCTGGTTGTCGAGCGTGGAAGGCCCGTCCTCCAGGGAGAAGATCACCGTCCGATTCCCCTTGTTGGGCTGCACGAGGGTGTTCTCCTTCGAGTACCGCCCCAGCTTGGGAAGTGCGTGGGCCTCGTTGTTGAAGATGGCGACCGAGAGCCCGCCCTTGCCGTCGAACGTAATTGGCGCGTCCTCCTCCTCGTTTGTGAGGTAGATCCAGCGGTCGAATCCGTGCGGAGGTCCGGCGAGCGACCCTGAGCAGAAGCGGGCAAACGCCGGTGTCGTATTGCCGATTTCGGCGGCGGGGCCGATGAGAGTGTTCTCCATGAACACCTGATCGAAAGCGCGCTCGCCAGAGATGGGATCTCCGTTCGCGTCGAGGATCCACTTCGAGATGTAGGCGCCTCGGTACTGTGGCCCACCCACGAGCGGCTCGGAGACAGTTGACTGAGTGAACTCGTGGTTCATGAAGAGCGTGCTTGTCCCGTCTCCATTCGCGTGGGCACCGAGGCCGTCGGGTATGCCCACCATCCGGTACTGGCGGGTGGGGTGGCTCGTCTCCCGCACCACGTCATTGACGCTGAAGAGCGGCCGGATCACGTACTCGCCTCCCACCGACTCGACGTAGGGCTTCACCGCGGTCGCCGCGGGGGCCGGCATGGCCGCTGCCAGAGCGACGACCGCCGCAGTCGACGCGCCGAGGATCACTTTTCGCGTTCTTCGCATGACTCTCCTCCCTTACTCTAACGGCGGTCCGGGTTCACTCGGGAGTTTCCGGACCCATCGCCCCGGCATCCTAGCTGTGCGCGCCGCCCCCCAAGTTCGCCCCGAGGGTCGCGACGATGTCAAGGGCACACACCAACGGGGGACCGGTCCGTCGCCAGGCGGGGGAAGCGAGGTCGTCCAGTTCGCTGCGCGTCACGGTCTCGTCCACGCATCAACGCACGGCGAAGGAGGCTGCCTGGATCCAACGGTCCGCGCCCGCGAGATCCTCGATGATCCTGTTCTGTCGGGCGAAGGCGGCGGCCTCCAACCGGGAATGGACCCCCAGCTTGGCCAGGACGTTTTGGATGTGGGTCCGGGCGGTCTGTGGACTGATGACGAGCGCGTCAGCAATGGCGTCGTTGTCCGCCCCCTCTGCCAGGAGCACGAGGACCTCTCGCTCGCGGCGCGTGAGTCGCGAGCTGCGGCGGAGCGCCTCGTCTCGCTCCCGCCGCCGGTGGAAGAGGCCAGTGAGGAGGGTTCCGAGCATTCGTGGCGGGACGAGCGTGTCCCCCAGGTGGATGGCCCGCGTCGCCTCGATCAGCTCCGCGAGGGGACATCCCTTTGTGAGGTAGCCGCTCGCCCCCGCCTCCAAGGCGGCTGCGAGCACCTGTTGGTCCTCCTCGCTGGAGAGGACCAACACCTTGCAATCAGGGACATTTGCCTTGATGAGCAACGTTGCCCGGATACCGTTGCAGTTGGGGAGATTCACGTCCACGACGGCCACATCGGGACGCGTCCGCTCGGCCTCGGCGACCGCCTGGAGGCCGTCCCGGGCGACCGCCACCACCTGGAGGTCCAGCTCGCTTTCCAGCACGACCTTGACCGCGTCTCTGAACAGAGACTGTCCAATGGCCAAGAGGATTCGAACCGGTCCCTCTACGACGCCCATCCCGTGATCCATGGTCGATTTGCGCGAGTGACGCCAGACAGTAACCGGCCTGGGCACGCGAAACACCCGCCCGGCAACGTATTCCCGGATACGGCGAACGGACGAGACTGGCTGAGGATGCGGTCACCCGGCACCGTCGCCACCGATTCCAGAGCCCCGCGCGTTGCTTCGTCGTCTACTGCCCGACGTCGGCGCCACCGGCGCCCGGGATCTCGACGACCCCGTGGCGGACGGCGAAGGTGGCTGCCTCCAGCCGGGAATGCACCTGGAGCTTGGTCAGGATGCTCTGCACATGCGTCCGGACCGTGTTGGGGCTGATCCCAAGCCTCGAGGCGATGGCGTGGCTGCCCGCTCCCTGAACCAACAGAGCGAGGACGTCCCGTTCGCGAGGAGTCAGCTGCTCGGCCAGGAAGCCCCCGTCCATCCCGGACGCGCGGGCCGACGCCGGTCCGAGCCGGTGTGGGACGACCACCTGTCCGTCCAGGATCGAGCGCAGGGCGTTCGCGAACCGACCCACCGGGGTGTCCTTGGTCAGGTAGCCATGGAACCCTGCGCGGACCGCCTCCTCGACGACCCGCGGGTCGCTCAGTGCCGTAAGGGCTACGACCTTGGCTCCTGAGCACCGCTCCAGGATCATCTTGCCCACGGCGAGCCCTCCCTGATCCGGCAGCCCAAGATCGACGAGGGCAAGGTCCGGGCACGCTCGTAGGACGGCTTCCGCCGCCTCGCTCCCCCGCGTGACGATCTCGACTTCGTCGACGCCGAGCCGCTCGAGCGTCGGACGGATGGCATCCGCGAAGAGCAAGTGGTCCTCAACGAGGAGGATTCGCATGCACCCTGCCCCGGCCATCGAGCGGGACCCTGACCTGGAAGGTCGATCCCATTTCGTCGGACTTCAGCGAGATCTCCCCCCCGTGGGCCTGCACCACGCGCCGGGCGATGAACAGCCCCAGGCCCTTCCCGTTTCGATTGCCGTTGGTCATGGCTCCGCGGATCAAGGGGTCGAAGACGGCCTCCCACTCGGACGGAGGGATCCCAGGGCCGCGATCGGCCACGCTGACCGTGGCCCAACCGTCTTCCTCCTCGACCAGCACATCCACCGGTGCGTCGGGCGGGGAGTACGAGAGCGCGTTGCGGACGAGGTTCGCTATGGCACCACGGAGGTGGCCGGGGTCGATCCGGGCCGACACGTGGCGTGGCCCGTGTACCGAGATCCGCCCGTCCCTCATCTCGAGCTCGCATGACTCGACGGCCTCTCCCACTACGCGGACCAGGTCGGTCTCGCGGCGGCGGAGACGTCCCGCCCCCACCGACCAGCGAAGGAGGCCGTCCACCAGCCCGGCCAGCTGCTCCAGCTCCCGGAGGGACCGGCGGAGCAGGGCGTGGCTCCCGGACCCGTCCTCCCCTCGAAGGAGGAACTCCAGGACGGCCTTCACCCCAAGGAGCGGCCCCCTGAACTCGTGGGCGGTCCACGCGATCCCCAGGTCGATCCGTTTGTTGCGCCGTTCGGCGTGGACCTTGGTGGTGAGGTAGCGGAGGACCTCCCCGAGGAGAGTCCCAACGACCTCGAGGGGCTCCCGTGCCGGCGAGGGGACGTGCGCGGCGAGCAGGAACGCGTCTCCCGCATCGACCACCTGGATGTCCTCCATCCCGAGAACGTCCCCGAACCGGCGCATGATGCCGTGTCGCTCGGTCATCGTGAGCGATCTCCAGTCCGGGAGGATGGCCATCTCCGCCTGGAGTTCCTTCCGCTTCCTTGTCCCCAGGCCGCGCGCCTCGGTGAGGACGAAATCCGCCGCCTCGTCGAAGGCGACCCAGGCCGCCACGGGGACGTGGAACCGCTCCCACACGAACCGTACGGCGATCCGGGCCGCCGCCTCCGGAGACGGAGCCCGCACGAGATCTCGGCCGAGGCTCGCCGTCCGCTCCAGGGTCTCCACCTGGCTCCTTAGACGGGCCTCCTCCGACATGTGGCACAGGGCGATCGCGACCTGAGCGGCCACGGCCTCCAGCACGTCCCACCGCTCCTCGACCGCGGTTCGCGGCGCCACCACTTCGAGGACGCCCAGCGACCTCCCCCTGCAGACGAGAGGGAGGAGGACCATCGTGCGGCCGGCCGGCCCGGACAGGTTCAGGCGAACCGGTGACTTCGACCGGAAGGCCTCGCGCCGCCCGGTGGATCGCCTTCGGCCCGCACCGTCAAGGTCGGCTTCCCTCGATAACGCACGGAGACGACCCGCACCGTCGGGGAGGGCCAGCCATGCCGCCACCCCATCCGTGCCGAGGGCAGCCTGAACCCACCCGCCCACCGACGCCACGACTTCGGGGAGGTCGGTGGCCGCGGAGAAAGCGTGACAGAGATCACGCAGGACTTGCCCAGGAGAGAAGCGACCGGTCGAGACGGCTGGGTCCACGGAACCACTCCAATAGGATGCTTGGCCGGAAAACAGGGGCAAAGGATAGAGCGCGGAGCGCGTTCATGCAAATGGGGGAGGCCGAACGGGGTACCCTAGATGAACGCGAACCGCGCTCGACATTACCACCCCGCGCGCCGCCGGACGTAAGGAACTTACGGTCCCGAAGGGCTGGTAGGGGGTAGAGGGAACCCCTAGACTGACTGGGTTTCGCCGTTGCGCGACGATCGCCAGCGTCCCCCCGCGGGTGGATGGGCTGAGTATGGATCGATTCACCGCAGAGATCGGCCGGGCGCTGCGCAGGGCCCGGCAGGCCAGGGGACTCACCCTACGGGAAGTCGGTCATCTTTCCCACGGCCGGTTCAAGCCCACGTCTGTGGCGGGCTATGAGCGGGGCGAGAGGAAGATCTCGCTGGAGCGCTTCCGCGACCTGGCCGACTTTTACCGCATCCCTTCGGATCGGCTCCTCGGACGGATGCTGGACCGGCTCGATCCCGAGGGGCGGCGCGAGATCGTCGTCGACCTGCGGCGCCTCGCCGAGGAGGAGGCCGAGGAGGCCCGGCTGATCTCCGGCTACGTACAGGATGTGCAGGCTGCCCGGGGCGACTACCGAGCGGAGCTCATCACGTTGCGCTCCGGAGACGTCGAGATCCTGGCCAGGGCCTCCGGCCGGGAGCCGACCGAGCTGCTCGGACGGCTAACGGGCGTGCTCCGTCGTGGCGGCAAAGGAGGACCCGATCGGGCGCGACGAGGCGGTCCCCCGACTTCAGCCCCCGCCGGACATTAGCTGGCCTCAGATCCCCTTCAGGTAGGCCACGGTCTCGCTCAGGCCGTCCACCAGATGGGTCCAGGGATGCCACCCCAGGAGCTCCACGGCCGACTCGACGTCGAGGGCGATCCGGCGCACCTCGCCGGGCGGCAGGGGCCCGCTGGCCGGCTGGCCGGTGAAGCCGGTGATCTCCGCAAGCATCCGGTACAGGCCGTTCACCGACGTCTCCAGGCCGGTCCCGATGTTCACCAGCCGCCCGCTCCCCTTCTCCGAGGCCAGTGAGAGGGCGTGGGCCGCGTCGTCGATGAACACGTAGTCCCGGGTCTGGTTCCCGTCCCCGAAGATGGTCGGCGTCTCGCCGGCCAGCATCTTCGCGGCGAAGATCGCGACCACCCCCGCCTCGCCGTGCGGGTCCTGCCGGGGCCCGTACACGTTCGCCAGGGCCAGGGCGGTGTAGTCGATCCCCCGAAACCGCTCGTAGTAGGCCAGGTAGTCGAGGGCTACCTTCTTGCTGATCCCGTACGGCGACACGGGATGCGACCCGGCAGCGGCCGTCTCCTTGACCGGGACCCTGCGCGGCTCCCCGTACAGGGTTCCCCCCGACGCCGCGTACACCACCTTCCGCACGCCCGTCTTCGCGCAGCACTCCATCACGTTCAGCAGCCCCATAACGTTCACGCTGGCATCGAAGGTGGGATCCGAGATGGAGGGCCGGACTCCGGACTGCGCGGCGAGGTGCATCACCACCTCGGGCCGGTGCCGCTCGAATAGCTGCACCAAGCCCTCGGCCCGGAGGTCGATGTTGAAGAACGTGAACTCCGGACTGTAGCCACGAGCCTCGGCCAGGTTGGCGATCCGTCCAGTGCTGAGGTCGTCCACGGCTACCACCCGACGCCCCTCCGCCAGCAGCCGGTCGCACACGTGCGAGCCGATGAACCCGCCGCCCCCGGTCACCAGGAAGGTGGTCACGATCCGAGCTCCAGCCCGGGGTCGGCGCCGACGTCGAACGACGTGCGCTCCCCACGGGCCAGGCGCGAGCCCCCCGCCACCGCGATCATCGCCGCGTTGTCCGTGCACAGCTCGAGCGACGGGAAGACCACGCCGATCCCGGCCTCGGCCCCGGCCTTCTCCATCCGCTCGCGAAGCCGGGTGTTGGCCACCACCCCGCCGCCCAGGAGGACCGTCTTCACGCCCTTCTCCCTGGCCGCCGCGATGGTCTTGGTCACCTGCACGTCCACGATGGCCTCCTGGAAGGAGGCCGCGAGGTCGGCAGGATTCACCTGCCGCCCGGCCGCCCGCTCCGCCTTCACGTGGCGGAGCACGGCGGTCTTCAGCCCGGAAAGGGAGAAGTCGTAGCTCCCCGTGTCCATCATGGCCCGGGGGAAGGCCATGGCGTCCGCCTTCCCCCTGCGCGCCAGCTTGTCGAGGGCCGGTCCCCCCGGGAACCCCAGGCCCATGAACCGGGCGATCTTATCGAAGGCCTCGCCGGCGGCGTCGTCCACGGTCTGGCCCATGACCTCGTAGCGGTGCTCCTCCGGCATGTGGACGAGCATCGTGTGCCCGCCCGAGACGACCAGGCACACGTAGGGCGGCTCGGGCGGGCCGTGCTCGATGAAGTTCGCGTGGATATGGCCCTCGAGGTGGTTGACCCCGATGAGGTCGGCCCCGGCTGCCAGGGCCACGGCCTTGGCCGCCGCGATGCCGACGAGGAGGGCGCCCACCAGCCCCGGGCCGATGGTCACGGCCACCCCGTCGATGTCGGCGAACCGGCAGCCCGCACGCTCCAGGGCCTCGTCCATCAGCGGGTTGAGGGCCTCCACATGCGCGCGGGAGGCGAGCTCCGGCACGACGCCTCCGAACCGGGCGTGCAGGTCGGTCTGGCTGGCGACGAGGCTAGCCAGGACCTTCCGCCCCTCCTCCGTCACTGCGACCGCGGTCTCGTCGCACGACGTCTCGATCCCGAGGACCCTCACCGGCCCACGCTCACGGGCGGATGCCTTCGGGGACCTGTTCCATGAGTCGCCGCAACCGCCCCTGATACTCGGGCCCGCGGATGCCGTCGACCCACATGATGAGGGCGTCCTCGTTGATCTCCTGGTAGTAGTTCTTGCGCACGCCGACCGGCCGGAACCCGAACTTCCCGTACAGCCGCTGGGCCCCGTAGTTCGACACCCGGACCTCCAGCGAGATGGCCTCGGCCCCCATGGCGATGGCGTTATGGAGGAGGTCGTGGAGCAGCCGGGTGCCGATCTTGTGGCGGTGATGCTCGGGGTCCACGGCGATGTTCGTCACGTGGGCCTCCTCCCCGTAGCAGATCAGGCCTCCGTACCCGACCACCTCTCGGTCCATCCGGGCCGTGAGGTAGCAGCGGTTCCGGGTCTCCGACATCTCGGAGAGGAACAAGTTGGGGCTCCACGGACGCGGATACACCTGGCGCTCGATGGTCATCACGCCGCGCAGGTGGCGGCGCTTCATCCGGGTCACCTCAAGCCGAGGCGCCTCTGGCTCGCTGATCCCAAGCGATCTCCGCATCCGTCTTCCTCAGGTAGAGCGGCACTATCTCGAACGATCGGTCGGTTTCCTCCCGGATGAAGCGGGGGACGGCCAGATCGACCAGGGCCGATGCGTTCGGGTGGCCCTGCGTCGGCGAGGCGAACTCTACCTTGGTCCCTGCCTCCTCCAGCTCACGCCGGTACAGGATGGCACCGTTCCCGACCAGCAACACTTCTTCCCGGAGGGCCTCGAGGTCCGCCGCGAGGTGCCCGGGCGGGGCCACCCGATAATCCCCCTCCCGCATCACGCCGCCCGGCACGCCCCGGTAGAAGGCGTGGAACACCTCTCCCCGGCGCGCGTCGATGACCGCGCCGATCAGGCGGCGCGTGTACCGGACCCCGAACGCCAGGACGTCGAGGGACGGGATACCCACGATCGGGACCGAGAGAACCTGGGCAAGGGCCTTGCCCGTCTCCACCCCCACCCGAAGACCGGTGAACAGCCCGGGCCCCAGGCCGACTGTCACGCCGCCGACCTGCGAGAGCTCCAGGCCGGTCCTGGACAACAGGTGCTGGAGGATGGGAACGACCGCATCCTGCCGGGTCTTCGACGCCACCCGCATCGACGCGACGAGCCCCTGCTCGGTGCCGAGCGCCACCGACGTCTGGGGGGTCGAGGTCTCGATCCCAAGAACGATCACGCGACCCGCCCCCACGGCTCGGTCAGCCGCTCCAGGCGCTCCCACCGCGCGGCCCACGACCGACCCATGCCGGTTAGGAGCAGGCGCCTGGCTTCCCCCTCCTCGGGCACCGTGAGCTCGACCAGCAGGTGGTCGTCGGGCAACAGTCCTTCCACAGCGTCGCCCCATTCGACGAGCAGTAGACCGCCGTCCGCGATCATCTCGTCCAGGCCCAGGTCCAGCACGTCCTGCAGCCGTTCCAGCCGGTACACGTCGACGTGGTAGATGGGCAGGCGGCCCCGGTACTCGCGGACCAGGGTGAAGGTGGGCGAGGCCACGTTCCCCTCGAACCCCAGGGCCCGGGCCGAGCCCCGGACGAACGTGGTCTTGCCCGCTCCCAGCTCGCCGGTGAGCGCCACCGCGTCGCCCGCCCGAAGCAGCGACGCGACGGCCTCCCCGACCGCCCGAGTGTCCTCCGGCATCTCCGCGCGGAGCTCGATCCGCATCAGAACAGGCCGAGCTGTTCCTCGACTGGCTGCGGCATCTCGGCCAGGGCCGCCTTGATCTCCTGGAAGTCCGCTCGTAGCGCCGTCATCTGCGCCGAGGCCTCGCCGCCGCCGTGGAGGACGGCCGCGGGGTGGAAGGTTGGGATCACGGTCCGCCCCTCGATGGGGAACCGCTGTCCCCGCACCCGACTGATCGACGCCGGCTTGTCCAGGATGAACCG
>JBOGVG010000235.1:0-16964 GCA_050692435.1 Actinomycetota bacterium | reverse complement strand
GTTGACGGGAAAACGCACTGGCTTTTGGCACACTGTTCAGTTCTCAAGGTGCGGGCAGCGAACCAAGAGGTGGGAACCTCCAGGAAGGGTCCGCGCCAACCGGGCCAATGGTATCACCGGAGCGGGGGTCGTCAACCGGAGAAGGACGGGTCGATCGGCCGAAACCCCAGGTCACGGGGAAAAGAGCTCCTCAGACCAACCGAACGAACTTCCTTCGACCGATCTGGACCACCCGGCCACGGAGGGCGTCCACAGGCACCTCCGAATCGGGGTCCTCCACCGGTTGGCCGGCGATCCGAACCCCCCCCTGCTCGATCGTCCGCCGGCCCTCCGCGTTGGAGGCGACCAGGTCCAGGACGGCCAGGAGCCGGGGCAGCCAGACCCGCCCATCTCGAACCACCGACTCGGGGATGGGGGCCTCCTCCACCTCTTCGGGGATCTCGTGCTCCTTGTGGACCAGGTCGAACCGAGCCTCGGCCTCGGCTCCCGCGCCCGGGCCGTGGTACAGGTCGACCACCTCCCGGGCCAGGAGCCGCTTCTGTTCCACCGGCCTCTGCGTGCCGTCGGCCAGGCCCTCCTCGATCTTGGCGACTTCCTCAGGATCGAGGTCGGCGCATAGCAGCAGGTACTTCGCGATCAGGTGATCGGGGATCCGCATCAGCTTCCCGAACATCTCCTCGGGCGGATCGGTCAGGCCCACGTAGTTGTCGAAGGATTTCGACATCTTCCGCTCGCCGTCGGTGCCCTCAAGGAGCGGAGTGGTCAGGACGACCTGTGGCTCCTGCCCGTACGCTCGCTGGATCTCCCTCCCCACCAACAAGTTGAACGTCTGGTCGGTCCCCCCGAGCTCAACGTCGGCGCGGATGGAGACGGAGTCCATGGCCTGCATCAGCGGGTACAGGAACTCCACCACGCTGATGGGCTTTCCTTCCCGGTACCGCCTGTGGAAGTCATCTCGCTCCAGCATCCGGGCAACCGTATAGGAGGAGGCCAGCGTGAGGACGGCGGCCATGTCCAGTTTCGCCAGCCACTCCGAGTTGCGGTGGATCTCGGCCGCCCCCATGTCCAACGCCATGCCAGCCTGCTCCAGGTACGTCCGGGCGTTCGCCTCGATCTCCTCCTCCGACAGGAACGGGCGGGTCTCCGACTGGCCGGAGGGATCCCCCACCCTCCCGGTGAAGTCTCCGATGATGAGGATGGCCACATGGCCGGCGTCCTGGAAGTGGCGGAGCTTGCGGAGTACGACGGCGTGGCCCAGGTGAAGGTCGGGCCGGGAGGGGTCGATACCCAGCTTGACCCGAAGTGGCCGCCCCCCCGCGAGCTTCAGCTCCAAGCCGCCCGGGGGGATCACCTCGGCGGCCCCGGCCAGAAGGCGAGGGAGCTGGGAGGAGGTCATCGGACTCGCGATGCTATCAGTGCAGGTGATGGGCCGTAGCTATCATGGACCCGCCATGAGCGCCCGCCGGCGAGGCTTTGTTCTCGGGATCGTCGCGCTTCTCGCCGCGACCTCCGCCTGCGACCTCCCTAACCTGGAGCAGGAGGTGGCCACGGCCCCCTCGTTGCCACAGACGTCGTTCCTGTTCGCCGCTGGCGGGACCCTCATCACGGCGCTCCACGCCGAGCAGAACCGTGTCGTCGTCCCCTCGTCCAAGATCCCCCAGAACATCCGAAACGCCGTCGTGGCCGTGGAGGACAAGCGCTTCTACGACCACATGGGCATCGACCTGAAGGCGCTCCTCCGGGCGGCCTACGTCGACGCCACCACGGGACGCATCGTGGAGGGCGGCTCCACCATCACGCAGCAGTACGTGAAGAACGCCTACACGGGCGACGAGCAGACCCTGTCCCGTAAGTTCCGGGAGGCCGTCCTGGCCTACCAACTCGAGCGCACGGCCTCCAAGAACGAGATCCTGGCCAAGTACCTGAACACCGTGTACTTCGGGAACGGCGCCTACGGCATCCAGGCTGCGGCCGAGACCTACTTCAACCGTCCCGCATTCAAGCTCAACCTCCCCCAGGCGGCCCTGCTGGCGGGGTTGATCGCCGCGCCCGCGGACTACGACCCGGTGGCGCGCCCGGAGATCGCCACCGCCCGCCGGAATCAGGTGCTGGGGGAGATGCACGAGCTCGGCCTGATTGGCCCCGCCGGGTACGCCAACGCCGTGCAGCGCCCGGTACGCTTGCACATGCGGCGGTCCGAGGAGCATTACCTCGCCCCGCACTTCGTCGATTACGTCAAGGAATGGTTCCTGTCCAACCCCCGGTTCGGCGAGACGGTGCAGGACCGCTACAACCTGCTGTTCAAGGGTGGGCTTCGGATCCAGACCACGCTGGTCCCCCCCTTGCAGCTGCAGGCCGAACGAGCCGTCAACTCCATCCTCACGTTCGGGAGTGACCCGTACGGGGCCATGACGGTGATCGATCCACGCACTGGGTACATCAAGGCCATGGTCGGCGGCCGCGACTACTGGTCCAAGACCGACCGGTACGCCCGGGTGAACCTGGCGGCCGGCGGGATCACCGGGCGCCAGGCCGGTTCGGCGTTCAAGCCCTTCGCGCTCGTCGCGGCACTGGAGCACGGCATCTCACCGGGTCAGAGCTTCGGCGGCTCCTCCGTCGCGATCCCGTTGATCGAGGGGACGGTGTGGACGCCGGGGAACGCCGAAGGAAGCTCGTACGGATACCTGTCTATGGAGAGCGCCACGATCAACTCGGTGAACGTGGCGTACGTGAACATCGAGAAGGCCATCGGCGATGGCGACATCTACCTCGGCGCCGAGCGCGTCGTCGAGGCGGCGAAGCGGATGGGGATCCGGTGCTGCACCCGGACCACCTCACCGGACGCCCCGCTCCAGGCCGTCCCCTCGGCCGTCCTCGGAACGAACGAGGTCAACACCGTGGAGATGGCCTCGGCCTTCGGCACCCTCGCCCACGGGGGCGCTCACGTCGCGCCCACACCGGTCATCAGCATCACCACGCCGGAGGGGAAGACCCTGTACCAGTCGCGCCCGAACCCGAAGCAGGTGGTGAATCCCGCCGTGGCCACGGTGGCCGACCAGATCCTGCAGAAGACGGTCCTGTACGGGACCGGCACGGCCGCCAACATCGGCCGGCCTCAGATCGGCAAGACCGGGACCGCGCAGAACTACAGCGACGCATGGTTCGTCGGGGCCATCCCACAGATGGTGACCGCGGTGTGGGTGGGGTTCCCTCAGGGGCAGATCGCCATGGCCTACCCGAACGTGCGCATCTCCCGCGTCTACGGGGGCACCTGGCCGGCGCAGATCTGGCGGGCCTTCATGGTCAACGCCACGAAGCACAAGCCGGTCCGCCAGTTCCCGGTCTCCAACGTCCGGTACGTAACACTACGCATCGACGTGACCCGGGGATGCCTGGCCAACCCGTACACGCCGCCGCAGATCATCGACACGGAGACGTTTCTCGTGGGTACCGAGCCGCACTTCAAGGTGTGCAGGGAGCCCACCTCGTACCAGCTCCTCCCGGTGCCGTCGGTGATAGGCCTGAAGGAGGGCCCGGCCACCAGCCTCCTCCAGTCGGGCGCCTTCTGGGTCAAAGTGGTGTACAGCGCCTCCGACCAGCGCCCAGGAACGGTGATCGCCCAGGATCCGGCGGCCGGCCAGGGGGCCCTCCAGACGAGCACCGTGACCATCACCGTGGCGGAACGGGAGGAGCCGCCAACCCCAACGGTCCCCAACGCGATCGGGATGACCGAGGGAGCGGCAACGTCCACGGTTCGAAACGCCGGGTTCGAGGTCTCGGTCCAGCACGAGCCGCAGTGCGATGAGACGGACCCGACGTGCGACTATCAGAAGGGCATCGTTTGGGCCCAGAGCCCCGCCGCGGGTACGAGGGCGGAGACCGGTTCGACCGTCACGATCCTCGTCAACCCCTGATCCCGGCGACCGGCCGGCCCCGGGACACGAACGGATCACCCGTCACGAGGAACCGCCAACCCCGGTCCATCCCGTCGCGGATGCCCACCCGCGCGGTCACGCCGATCCGTGACGGGGGGACGGGTTCCCCCGGGAGCACCCACAGGTGGCCCCCCCGGACGAGGTCCGTTCCGTTCTCAGCCCTGGCCACCCCGAGCGCCTCGCACAGTCGGGCGGGCCCCGAGCAGAGCAGCCGGGGATCGGAGGCGCTCCGCCGCCGGGCCATATCCTCGAGGCCTTCCACGGGCTCGGCCGCCCGAAGAAGCACCGCGCTCCCCTCACCGTCCTGGCCGGTCACCACGTTCATGCAGAAGTGCATGCCGTAGGTGAAGTACACGTATAGGTGGCCGGGGCGCCCGAACATGACCTCGGTCCGCCGGGTCCTTCCCCGGTACGAGTGGCTGGCCGGATCGCCCTCCTGATACGCCTCCGTCTCCACGATCCGGGCCGAAAGACGGCGTCCGTCCGGGAGCCTTCGGATCAGGATCCGGCCCAGCAGATCCGGAGCAACCTCCGGGGACGGGCGGGCGTAGAACGAGCGCGGGAGGGGCCGGGAGCGCGGCACGGCTAGGCGGGGCGGCCCTTTCGCAGGAACCCCTGGAGCTTCGCCAGCGGCCACGCGTTGATGACGTCGTCCTTCGTCAGCCACCCTCGTTGCGCCGTGGCCACCCCGAAGCGCATCAGGGGGAGGTGGACGGCGGCGTGCGCGTCGGTGTCCACGGCGAACTTCACCCCGTGGCGCTTGGCCCAAAGGATGTTCTCGTCCTTCAGGTCGAGCCGGTCGGGGAAACCGTTCACCTCCATGGCGGTCCCGGTCCGGGCCGCCGCCTTGAACACCTCGTCGAGGTCGAACTCGATCGGTGGGCGCTTCCCGATCATGCGGGCGGTGGGGTGCCCGATCACGTGCACGTACGGATGCTCCATGGCCCTGACGATCCGGTGGGTCATCTCGTCCTTCGACTGGTTGAAGTGGGTGTGGACCGAGGCCACGAGCACGTCGAACCCCTTCAGGAACTTCTCCGGCCAATCGACGCCTCCATCGGGGTCGATGTTCAGCTCGGAGCCGTGCAGGAGCGTAGTCTTCGGATACTTCTTCTGGAGCTCCTTCAACCTTTTGCGCTGTGCCAGGATCTTCTCGTCGGTCATCCGCTGCATGTACAGGTTCGGCGCGTGGTCGGTAACCGCGTAGTAGGCGTAGTTCAGCTCCGCCGCGGCCTCCAGCATCTCCTCCAGCGGCGCGAGTCCGTCGGTGAGGTTCGTGTGCGTGTGGAGGTCGCCCTTCATCTGCTTCTGTTGGACGACGTCGGGTAGCTCCCCGGCCAGGGCGGCCTCGATCTCGCCGCGATCCTCCCGCAGTGTGGGCGGAATGTACGGGAGACCGAGGCGTTGGTAGACCTCCTCCTCCGTCTTGGCCACGATCAACTTGCCGGTCTTCACCCTGAACAGCCCGTACTCGTTCAGCCGAAGGCCCTTGCGGATGGCCATCTCTCGGAGCCGGATGTTGTGGGCCTTCGAGCCCGTGAAGTACAGCAGGGCCGCGCCCCAGGCCTCCGGTGGGATCACCCGCACGTCCACCTGGAGACCGCCCCTCGTGACCACCGAGGACTTGGTCTCCCCGTGGGCCAGGATGCGGTCCACCACCGGGAGCGAGACGAACCGGTCCATGATCGGCTGAGGCTTCTCCGCCGCCACCAGGAGGTCGACGTCGCCGATGGTCTCGGCCATCCGCCGGAGCGAGCCGGCGTACGTGGCCCGCTGCACCTCCTTCAACGCCGACAGCTCGCGAAGGAGGTCCTCGGCCACGTCCAGCGCCACGTTCACCTGCACCCGCCCCCCGGACGAGTGCATCTGCTCGATCCCCCGCACGATGTTGTCGGAGGTCTTCCGGCCGAACCCCTTCAGGTCCTCGAGCCGGCCCTCGTTGATCGCAGCGAGGAGCTCGTCCACCGACGCCACGTGGAGCTCCTCGTACAGGGTCATGGCCCGCTTCGGCCCCAAGCCGGGGATGCCCATCAGTTGACGCACCCCCGCCGGGATCTGGGCCCGGAGCTCATCCAGGGCCCCCATGGTCCCGGTGGCCAGGAACTCGTGGACCTTCTCGGCGATGGCCTTGCCGACGTTCGGGATGCCCTGGAGCTGCTTGACGTCGAAGCCGGAGACGTCGGCCGGATACCCGCCCACGGCCCGCCCCGCCTTCTCGTAGGCCCGGGGCTTGAACGGGTCATCCGACAGGATCGAGATCAGGTCCGCGTACTCGAGGAGGACGGCCTCGACGGCCTCGTTCGCTCGGGGCACGGACGGAATCCTACCGAAGCGCGATCAGGCCACGCCGAGGAGCCAGAGCAGCAGCGCCTTCTGCGTGTGCATCCGGTTCTCGGCCTGGTCCCACACGGCGGAATGCGGTCCATCGATCACCTCGTCGGTGATCTCCTGGCCGCGGTGCGCCGGCAGGCAGTGCAGCACGGTGACGTCGGGGGCGGCCATCTTCACCATGGGTTGGTTCAGCTGGTATGCGGGGAAGACCAGCGCGCGCTCGCCGGCCTCGGCCTCCTGGCCCATGCTCGCCCACACGTCGGTATACAACACGTCCGCGCCGGCGCAGGCCTCCTCGGGGTCGTTCAGGACCTCGACTTGCCCTCCCGTCGCCCTTGCGATCTCGCTGGCCCTCTGCACCACCTGAGGGATGGGTTCGAACCCCGGTGGGGTGGCCACACGGATGCGCATCCCGGACTTGGCGCACCCGAGCAGCAGGGAGTGGGTCACGTTGTTCCCGTCGCCCAGGTACACCAAGGTTCGGCCGGCCAGCTCTCCCTTCTTCTCTCTCACGGTGAGAAGGTCGGCCAGGCACTGGCAGGGGTGCTCGAAGTCCGACAGCGCGTTCACCACCGGGACCGAGGACGCCCGGGCCAGCACCTCCAGCCGTTCCTGCTCGAACGTCCGAAGGACCACGGCGTCCACGTAGCGGGACAGCACACGCCCGGTGTCCTCGATGGTCTCCCCCCGGCCCAGCTGGAGCTCGGCGGACAACAGGGGCACGGCGTGGCCGCCGGCCGAGGAGATAGCGACCTCGAACGAGACCCGGGTCCGGGTGGAGGGTTTCTCGAAGACCATGGCCACGGCTTTGCCGTGAAGACGGTCCGCGTAGCCCTCCGGCTGGGCCTTGAGCTTGGCCGACAGGTCGAGGAGGGCGGTGAGCTCCTCCGGGGTGAGGTCGTCCACCGAGAGGTAGTCGCGCTCCATCCGCGGCAGTCTATCCGAGAGGCTCCGAGGAGCCGCGACGCCGGGGGGCGCGAAGCGCCGGGCGGGAGGGAGACGAAGGGGGGCGCGAAGCGCCGGGCGGGAGGGAGACGAAGGGGGCAGGCGCGGAGCGCCGGGTGGGTGGAAGAAGAACGAGTCTATCCCGCCCGAAGCTCCGCGCCGAAGTCGCGGGCCAGGCGCTCCACGATCCGGGCCACAACGGCGTCGCCCTCATCGTCTGTCAGCGTGCGGTCGGGGGCCCGAAGGTCGAGCGAGAACGCCAGGCTCTTCTTCCCATCCGGGAGCGGAGGGCCGGCGAACACGTCGAACAGCAGGCAGGACTCGACGAGCTCGCCACCCGCATCGATCAGGGACTCGCGCACGGCTCCGGCGGGCGTTTCGGCGGGAAGGATGAAGGCCAGGTCCCGGCGGACCGGGGGGAACCGCGGCACGTCGCGGGCCGTGATCTCGGCCGACGCGTGGGCCATGAGCGCGGCGACGTCGAGCTCGCCCCCCGCCACCCTGTCGTCCAGGTCGAGGTCCTGCGCGACCCGAGGGTGCACCTCGCCCACGGCGCCGACCCGCTCTCCGCCGGACAGCACCGTAGTGGAACGGCCAGGGTGGAACGGCCATCCAGGCGGCTCGCCGAAGGACACGTCGCTCACGCCGAGCTCCCTGAGCAAGGCCTCGACGACGCCCTTCGCGTCGAAGAAGTCGAAAAGTTGCGGCGGCTCGGCCCACGACTGCGACGCGGGGCCGATCATGGCGAACGCCGCCGACGACCGCTCCTCCGGCGCCCCGCCCACCAGCCGGAAGGCCGTTCCCACCTCGAACAGTGCGGCGGTAGGGACGTGGCGGGAAACGTTCCGCCGAAGGGCCTTCAGCAGGCCCGGGAGCAGCCCGGTTCGCAGGTACTCATCGCCGGCCTGGAGCGGGTTGGTGATCCGGATCGCGTCCCGTTCACCGGCGAGCTCCAGGTCGGCGGCCGACGCGAACGACAGGAGCCGGACCTCTCGGAGCCCTGCCCGACGCAGGGATCGCCGGATCCGCCCCGCGAAGGCATACGCGGGAGGCAGTCCCCCGGCCTGCCGAACCGGCGGCAGGGTCGAGCCCACCCGGTCGTAGCCCTGGATCCGGACGACCTCTTCGATCAGGTCCACCTCCCGCTCGATGTCCACCCGGTAGCCGGGCACCTCCACGGTGACCCGGTCCGGGTCCGCGACCTCGGGGGCCATGCCCAGGCGTTCGAACACCAAGGCGGCGTCGGCCGAAGAGACCGGGTACCCGATCAGGACCGACGCCCTCGACGGCCGCATCGAGACGCGCCGGCGCTCGGGGGGCCCCCCCGCCTCGACCACCCCGGCCAGCACGGTGGCGCCGACCCACTCGCTCATCAGCTGGCAGGCCCGGTCGGCCCCCCGGGGAACGGCCTCCGGGTCTACGCCGCGCTCGAAGCGCATCGAGGCCTCGGTCGACAGGTCGAGCCTGCGGCGGGTCCGCTGGATCCCGCCCCGCTCGAACGAGGCGCTCTCCAGCAGGACGTCCGTCGTGGACCCGGAGACCTCCGCCACGGTCCCGCCCATCACGCCGGCCACGGCCACCGCCCGTTCGACGTCGGCGATGAGGAGGTCGTCGGAGGTGAGGGCCCGTTCCAATCCGTCGAGCGTCACGAGACGCTCGCCCCCCTCGGCCCGCCGGACCACGATGCCAGGCCCAGCCACCATCGCGAGGTCGAACGGGTGCAATGGCTGGCCGGTCTCCAGCATCGCGTAGTTCGTGGCGTCCACGGCCGCGGAGATGGGCCGCATGCCCGCCGCGGTCAGCCGGGCCTGGACCCCGATCGGCGAGGGGACGTCCCGAACCCCTCGGACCACGCGGGCCAGGTACCGGGGGCACCGCTCAAGGTCGAAGATCTCCACGGTGGCCACGCCCTTCGCCGTCTCGACGTCCTCATCAAGAACGATCTCCGGAACCGTGAGCGGCACCTCGGTCGCCGCCGCCACCTCGCGCGCGATCCCCACCACCGAGAGGAAGTCGGCCCGGTTCGGCGTGACCTCGACGTCCAGGACGGCCTCATCCAGACCGAGGGCCTGCTTGACGCTCGCTCCGGGCTCCAGCCCGTCGGGCAGGATCAGGATCCCCGTGTGCTCCTGGGCGATGCCGAGCTCCCAGGGTGAGCAGAGCATCCCATCCGAGACCACGCCGCGGATCTTCCGGGCGGACAGGGGCTCCGGGAGCGCCGGAACCGTGGCGCCGGGCCCGGCCAGCGGCACGAGGTCGCCGCGTCGCATGTTGCGCACGCCCACCACGACCTCTCGCTCGGCCGAGCCGGTGGTGACGCGGGCCAGGCAGAGCGTGTCGGAGTTCGGGTGGTCGCGGACCTGCACCACCCGAGCCACGACCACGCCGTCCAGGCGCTCCCAGGGCCGCTCGATCCCCTCCACCTGGGCGCCCTTGGCCGTGAGCACCTCGGCCAGCTCCTCCGGCGAGAGGTCGGTGGGGCAGAGCTCGCGGAGCCAGGACACCACCACCCTCATGCCGCGCCCTCGAACTGCTCGAGGAAACGGACGTCGCCTTCGACGAACAGGCGCATGTCGGACACGCCGTATCGCACCATCGCCACGCGCTCGATGCCCATCCCGAACGCGAACCCCGTGTATCGCTCGGCGTCGTACCCGCAGTTCTCCAGGACCTTGGGGTGGACCATGCCCGCGCCGAGCAGCTCGATCCACCCGTTTCCGCATAGCGAGCAGCCCGCTCCGTCGCACTTGAAGCACGACACGGCCCCCTGGCACCCGGGCTCCACGAACGGGAAGTAGTCGGGGTCCATCCGGACCCGGCGTCCCTCACCGAACAGCGCGTTGGCGAAGGCCTCCAGCGTGCCCTTCAGGTCGGAGAACGAGATGCCTTCGTCGACGGCCAACCCCTCGACCTGGTGGAACACCGACAGGTGGGTGGCGTCCACGGCCTCCCGGCGGTACGTTCGCCCCGGCGCCACGACGTACACGGGCGGTTGCTGCGACTCCATGGTCCGGATCTGCACCGCCGAGGTCTCGGTCCGAAGGAGAAGCGCGTCCACGTCGACGTAGAGCGAGTCCTTCATCGTCCGCGCCGGGTGATCGTGCGGGATGTTCAGGGCCTCGAAGTTGTGCCAGTCGTCTTCGATCTCCGGGCCCTCGGCCACCCGGTAGCCCATTCGGGTGAAGATCTCGACGATCTCGCGTTCAACGATCGTGAGCGGGTGCAGCGACCCCGGACGAAGTCGCCGGCCGGGCAGCGTGACGTCGACCCGATCTGCCTCGAGCAGGTGGGTCTCGTCGGTTGCCGCGAGCGCTGCCCGGCGCTCGTCCAGCGCTCCTTGGAGAGCCGCGCGGACCTCGTTCGCGACCTTCCCGACGCGCCTTCGCTCGTCCTCCCCGAGCGAGCCGAGGGAGCGCTGCACTTCGGTGAACCGCGACTTCCGGCCGAGGACGACCACCTTCGCCGCTTCCAAGGATTCCGACGAGCCCGCCTCGGCGATCAGCGCCATCCCGCGGGCGCGTTCCTCTTCGAGGATGCGAAGGGCGTCCTGCGGGTCCATGGGTGCCTGAGTCTAGCAAGCGGCCCTGCTCAGACCGCCTGTTCGCCGTCTGCGACGGGAACGTCGAGGCGGAACCGGAGGCCGCCATCCGCGACCTCGACCGCCGTCGTTCCGCCCTGGGCCTCCGCCACGCCGTGCGCCACGAAAAGCCCCATCTTGCTCCCCGCTCCTGCCCCCGGCGCCCGGGGCTCGAACAGCGTCGCGGCCTTCTCCGCGGTGAGCTTGGTCCCGGCTCGGAACACATCGAGCAGGAGTCGTCCCTGCTGTACCTGGCCCGTCACCCGGACTGGCCCCTCACCTGCCCACCACACCTCGGCCTCCACGAAGGCTTCCAGGACCAGCTGGAAACGGTCTGGGTCCACGAAGGCCACCGGCTCGTCCCGGCCTTCCCACAGGATCGGCGGGTGCTCGGGGTCGCGGGCCGCCGCGTTGGCCACCTTCTCCACCAGGGCACGGACATCCACCCTCTCCGGGAACAGCTCGAGGCGCTCGGATACGATGCGGGCCGCGTCGGCGAGCTGCCGCACGATCATGATCAGCCGGTCGGTGTCGTACACGATCCCCTGCAGCATCAGGGTCCGCTGCTCCTCGGTCATCTGATCCCACCGGGTGGACAGCGCGTACCCGAAGCCCTTCATCGCCGTGAGCGGCGACCGGATATCGTGGGCGGCGGCCGCGATGACCGACTCCAGAGCCAGCCGGCGGCCTTCCCGACGCCGGCGGGCCCACTCGAACAGGCACACGGTGGCGGCGGCGGCGAGGTTCAGCGACTCGGCCCCCCCACGGATGGGGACGCGGACGACGGCGTCGGCCATGGACGCGACGTCCCCGGGCAGGCCCCAGGCCTCGTTCCCGAACACGAAGGCAGCTGGGGGGGTGAGATCGACCTCGTACAGGTCGGTGTCACCCCCGGACACCATGGCGTAGATCCGGCAGCCTCGGGACCGAAGGGCCTCCACCGCATCACCGGTGTCCCCCCCGCGCACCACAGGCAGATGGAACAACGAGCCCGCCGAGGCCCGCACGCTCTTGGGGTTGTAGACGTCGACGGAGGTGCCGGTGAACACGACCGCATCGGCACCGGCAGCGTCGGCGGATCGAAGGACCGTGCCGGCGTTCCCCGGGTCCCGTACGGCGTGCAGGACCGCCACCAACCCCGGCTGGGCGGGCAGGGCGTCCATCCCCACGTCGAGGAAGGGCGACACGGCGACCAATCCTTGCGGGGTCACCGTGGAGGTCAGCCGGGCCATGACTTCCTCGCCAACCTGGACGACCTCGGCCCCCGCGGATTCGGCCCGGCGAACGAGCTCGCCCGGGTGGCCCGAGTAGAACAGGACCGTGACGCCGGCCCGAGAAGCGAGCGCCTCGCCGACGGCCTGGGCCCCCTCCACCAGGAAGCGCCGTTCGCGGTCCCGGAAGGCGCGCTTCTTCAGCTTGACCGCCGCCGAGACCTTCGGATTCTTGAGCGAGGTGATCACGGTCCCCCCTCGGCGCGCCGGCCGGTCCGGCAGGGGATTCTAGGGTCGAGGCGGCGCCCGTTTCGCGCGGCCGGGACTAGGCCGCCAGGGCTTCCCTAGCCGCCTGGACCATCGCAGCGAAGGCCGCCGGGTCGTTCACCGCCATGTCGGCCAGTATCTTCCGGTCCACCTCGATACCGGCCCGGCCCAGCCCGTGGATGAACTGCGAGTACGAGAGGCCGTTCTGCCGGGCTCCGGCCCCGATCCGGGCGATCCACAATCGGCGGAACTGCCCCTTTCGGTCCCGGCGGTCGCGGGTCGCGTACACGCCCGAGTGCAGGAGCTGCTCCTTGGCCACGCGCACCCGGGTCGACCGGGAACCGTAATACCCCTTGGCTCGGGCCAGGATCTCCCGGCGCTTCTTCTTCGCGTGGACGGATCGCTTCACCCTGGCCATGGCTCAACCCCCGAGCAGCCGCCGTATGGTGCGCCGCTCCCTTGTGACCTCGGCCATGCCCTCGATCCGGCGACGACGGCTCCCGCTCTTCTTCATCAACATGTGGTTCCCGGTGGCCTTGCGGTGAAGGATCTTCCCGCTCCGGGTGATCCGGAACCGCTTGGCCGCGCCCCGGTGCGTCTTCATCTTCGGCATCGATCTATCCCTTGTCCATCGTGGGCGCGGGCTGCTCCGCCCGAGCCGTCGCGGCCTGCTTCCTGGTCGGCCCGATGACCATCACCATGTTCCGTCCGTCCTGCTTGGGCGTCGCTTCCACGACGGCCATGTCGCCGAGGTCCCGCACCAGCCGGTCCAGGATCCTGCGGCCGAGCTCCGTGTGGGCCATCTCTCGCCCCCGGAACATGATGGTCACCTTGACCCGCGCCCCCGCCTTCAGGAACCGCTCCACGTGCCCCTTCTTGGTGGCGTAGTCGTGGGGGTCGATCTTCGGGCGGAACTTGATCTCCTTGACCTCGACCCTGACCTGCTTCTTGCGGGCTTCCTTCAACCGGATGTCCCGCTCGTACTTGTACTTGCCGTAGTCCATGATGCGGGCGACCGGAGGATCGGCCTGGGGCGCCACCTCGACCAGATCGAGGTCCAGCTCCTGGGCCTGCCGGAGTGCGTCCGGGGTCGAGACGATCCCGATCTGGGCTCCGTCCGGTCCAACCAGTCGGACCTGTGGAGACCGGATCCTGTCGTTTATCCGTGGATCGGTCGAGACCCCGCATCACCTCCTGCCGAAACGAAAGCACCGACTGGCAGCCGGTGCTTGTCTGGAGCCCGCTGAACCTTCCCGCAGAGTATAGGTGCAGGTAGTGACACTGTCGACGGCCCGGCCGCGACCCTCAGGAGACCGGGCGGACGTTGGCAGCCTGCTGGCCCTTGGGCCCATCCACGATGTCGAACTCGACCTCCTGACCCTCCGTGAGGGTTTTGAACCCCTCCGACTGGATGGCGCTGAAGTGGACGAACACGTCCTCGCCGTCGGCCCGGGAGATGAACCCGTAGCCCTTCTCGTTGCTGAACCACTTGACGGTACCCTGCGTTGCCAAGCCGACCTCCCTATCCGCGAAGCCGCGCGAATGTAGCACGGGCTTCTCTCGGGGACAACGGGCCGGGCCGCCGGCTCACCAGTCGGGCTCGAGGGGACGGCCGTAGTCGTCCTGGAGGCGCTGGCTGTCGGACTCGTCGGTGTAGCCGTAGGCGATCTCGAGGACCCTACCTCGGGCCTGACCGGTGTTCGTGATGCGGTGCGTGGTCTCCGCCGTGACCATGTACTCGTCCCCGGGCTTGGCCTCCACGACTCGGTTGCCGATCTGAACGGTGAGGCCGCGGTCAAGCACCACCCACATCTCGTCCCGCATCTGGTGGTAGTGCACGCTGGTCTCCTGTCCCGGCTCCACGGTGATGACCCGAACCGAGGCGGGCTGGTTCAGCGCGTACGTCACCACCTTGCCCCACGGCTTGTCGACGATCATGCGCCCTCGCCCCGGGGGCCGTTCCCCTTGGGCAGCTGCTCCAGCACCGAGGCCATCTCCATCGCGGCCATCGCCGCGTCCCAGCCCTTGTTGCCGTGCTTGCCGCCGGCACGGTCCATGGCCTGCTCGAACGAGTCCGTGGTGAGGACGCCGAAGATCACGGGGACCCCGGTCTCCTCGGACACCGCCCGGATGCCGGCCGCGGCCTGGCCGGCCACGTGGTCGAAGTGGGCCGTCTCTCCGCGGACCACCGCTCCCAGGCAGATGACGGCGTCGTAGGCCCCCGTGGCGGCAAGCCTCCTCGCGAGGAGCGGAAGCTCGAAGGAGCCCGGGACCCAGGCAACGTCGAGATCATCATCCGAGATCCCGTGGGCCCGCAGACAATCCACGGACCCTCCCACCAGGTTCTTCACCACCAGCTCGTTGAAATGGGACGCGGCGATGGCGAACCGCCTGCCCCGGGCGGCGAAGTCGCCCCGGAGCTCTTTCATGACCCCTCCTCCAGCGTGACCACGTCGGGCCCCAGGTCATCCAGGAGGTGCCCAAGCTTTTCGCGCTTCGTGCGCAGGTACCCGATGTTCTCGGCGCGGGGCCTGGTCACGAGCGGCACCCGCTCGGCGATCGACAGGCCGTATCCCTCAAGACCGGCCCGCTTCGCCGGGTTGTTGGTGAGCAAGCGCATCGACCGAACTCCCAGTTCCACCAGGATCTGGGCCCCGATCCCGTAGTCTCGGGAATCGGCCGGGAACCCCAGCTCCACGTTCGCCTGGACCGTGTCGCGCCCCTGCTCCTGGAGCTCGTAGGCGCGGAGCTTGTGGGTGAGGCCGATGGCTCGCCCCTCGTGACCCCGGATGTACAGGACGACTCCCCGCCCTTCCTCCGCGATGATCTCCAGCGCCCGCTCCAACTGGTCCCCGCAGTCGCATCGCAATGACCCGAAGACGTCGCCGGTCAGGCATTCCGAGTGCACCCGCACCAGGATCCGCTCCCCGTCCCCGATGTCCCCGGTGACGAACGCGACGTGGGTTCGACCGTCGATCGTGCTCTCGTAGGCGTGGGCGCGGAACCCGCCGTACCCCGTGGGGATGGAGGCCTCGGCCACCTTCCGCACGAGCTGCTCCCGCCTTCGGCGGTACTCGATGAGGTCGGCGATGGAAATGACCTTCAGCCCGTGCTCCTTCGCCACTCGGGCGAGCTCCGGCAGCCTGGCCATGGTCCCGTCTGGCGCCAGCACTTCGCAGAGCACGCCGGCCGGGTACGACCCGGCGAGGCGGGCCAGGTCGACGGTGGCCTCGGTGTGGCCGGCTCGCTTCAGGACCCCGCCGGGCTGGGCGCGGAGCGGGAACACATGACCGGGCATGTGGATGTCCTCGGGCTTCGTCTCGGGCTCGGTGATGGCCCTCACGGTCGCCGCGCGGTCGAACGCGCTCGTGCCCGTGGTCGTTCGCCCCCGCACGTCGATGGACACCGCGAAGGCGGTCCCGTGGCTCTCGCTGTTGTGGGTGACCATGGGGGGGATGCGGAGCTCGTCAAGCCGATCCCCAGCACACGGCATGCACACGATCCCCCGGCCGTGCGTGACCATGAAGTTCACCGCTTCCGGCGTGACCTTCTCGGCCGCCATCACGAAGTCGCCTTCGTTCTCCCGGTCGGCGTCGTCCACCACGATGACGATCCTGCCCGCCCGGATGTCCTCGACGGCCTCCTCGACGGTCGAGAACACGGAGCGGTCCACCACCTGCTCGCTCCGGTTCACCGCCCCGCCCCTTCGCTTGCGCCATGGCTCTGTCCGTGCCCGCCCCCCCGGCGCTCCGCGCCGTGGTTCCGTTTGTTTCCACCCGTCGGGCGCTCCGCGCCGTGGCCCGCCACGAGCCGCTCCACGTACTTGGCGATCAGGTCCATCTCCAGGTTCACGGGGTCGCCCACCCTGGCGGCCCGCATGGTCGTCGCGTTCAAGGTGTGCGGGATGAGGGCGACGGAGAACGTCCCGTCGTCAAGCCCCGCAACGGTCAGGGAGATGCCGTCCACGGAGACCGAGCCCTTCTCCACCAGGTACCGGACGAGGTACTCCGGCGGCCGGATGGTCAGCCACACGCCGCCGACGCCGTCCGGTCGGATGCCCACGACCTTCCCCACGCCGTCCACGTGCCCCTGGACCAGATGGCCGCCCAGGCGGGTGGCCAGGGTGACCGGGCGCTCCAGGTTCACCGGGTCCCCGGTGGAAAGCCGGGCCAGGCCGGAGCGGCGGAGAGTTTCCTCCGAGAGGTCGAACGCCAGCGTGGCGTCGCCCCGCTCCACCACCGTGAGGCAGACGCCGTTCACGGCGATGGACGACCCGACCTCTGTCCCCTCCAGTACCGTCCGGCACGAGACGGCCAACCGGCTCGGTCCGATCTCGCGGACGGCGCCGCGCTCCTCAACGATCCCGCTGAACATAGGCCTCCACCTTGAGGTCCTCGCCCACGTGGTCCACGGAGCCGATCCGAAGCTGCATCGCCTGGGCGATCGGGGCGAACCCCCTTCCGCCGAGCACGGTCGGTGCGTCCTCCCCGCCGATCAGCTTGGGCGCCAGGTACACGACGACCTTGTCCACGGCTCGCTCCTCCACGAGGGTCCAGGCCAGGGTGGGTCCACCCTCCAGCAGGACGCTTTGGACGTCCCGCTTGCCGAGGTCGTCGAGGAGGCGCCCAATGGGCACGCCCCCGCCCTCGGGTTCGTACTCGACGACCTCTGCGCCGCGAGACCGCCAGGCCTCCCGGC
>JBOGVG010000234.1:0-2897 GCA_050692435.1 Actinomycetota bacterium | reverse complement strand
TTCAGCACGCGCCCCCGAGCGGCTGAGGGGACGCGTGCCGCGAACAGATTGGCCTCGACGACGTCGTCGATGTAGGTGAAGTCGCGGGCCTGCTCACCGTCCCCGTAGATGACGGGGGTCGTCCCGGTGAGGCAGGCCATCGTGAACCGGGGGATCACGGCAGCGTACTGGCTCTGCGGGTCCTGGCCGGGACCGTAGACGTTGAAGTACCGGAGGGACACCGTCGGGACCCCGAAGCTCTCCCACCACGCCCGGCAGTACCCCTCGCCCGCCAGTTTGGTGGCCGCGTACGGCGACCGCGGACGTGGTTCCATGTCCTCGGTGAGGGGGTACCGTTCCTGGTCCCCGTAGATCGATGAGGAGGACGCGAAGACCACGGTGGCCGACTCGTCACGCGCCGCGAGGAGGACGTGCAGGGTCCCGCGGACATTCACGTCCGTGAAGAGTTCGGGCTGTTCCACCGACCGCTGGACCGACTTCTGGGCCGCGTGATGCAGGATCGCTTCGCACTCGGCCGCGGCCTTCCGGACAGCGACGACGTCGCACAGGTCCGACTCGACAAACCGAACCTCGGGCACATCGGCCAGGTTCTCCAGCGATCCCTCGGAAAGATCGTCGAGGCCCACGACCTCGTGGCCGTCGGCCACCAGCCTTCTACAGAGGTGCGAGCCGATGAAGCCCGCGGCGCCGGTCACCAAGAAACGCACGGGCGAAGCCTATCGACGACCACGGATCGTGACATGGGACGCGCCCTGGTCGACCCCCGGATTGCGCCTCTGTGGGCTATTCGGGCTCTAATGCATGTGCCCGTGCCCGCCGGCCGTTTCCTCCTCCTCCTCGGGCTTCTCCACCACGGCGCTCTCCGTGGTCAGCACGAGTGCCGCGATGGAGGCGGCGTTCTGGAGCGCGGAGCGGGTGACCTTCGCCGGGTCGATGATGCCGGCCTTCAACATGTCGACGTACTCGCCGGCGAGAGCGTCGAAGCCACGTGAGTCCCCCTCGGAGCGGATGTGCCCCACCACGACTGCGCCCTCGTGCCCGGCGTTGGCGGCGATCAACCGAGCCGGCTCGGCGAGAGCGTCGCGGACGATCCTGGCGCCGGTGGCCTCGTCCCCGTCCAGGTCCAGCTTGTCCAGCGTGCCCTCTGCCCGGATCAGCGCCACGCCTCCGCCGGGGACGACGCCCTCCTCGATGGCCGCCCGCGTTGCGGACAGGGCGTCCTCGATCCGGTGCTTCTTCTCCTTCAGCTCGACCTCCGTAGCCGCGCCGACCCTCACCACGGCCACACCGCCGGCCAGCTTGGCCAGCCGCTCCTGGAGCTTCTCGCGGTCCCAGTCGGAGTCCGTCTTCTCGATCTCGGCCTTGATCTGGTTGATCCGGCCTTTGACATCCTCCTCCTTGCCCGTGCCCTCCACGATGGTGGTGTCGTCCTTCGTCACGATCACCTTGCGAGCCCGGCCCACGAGGTCAAGGGTGGCGTTCTCCAGCTTGATCCCGACCTCCTCGGAGATGACCGTCGCCCCGGTGAGGACGGAGATGTCCTCGAGCATGGCCTTCCGGCGCTCTCCGAATCCCGGGGCCTTCACCGCCGCCGCGGCGAACGTGCCGCGGATCTTGTTCACCACCAGGGTGGCCAGCGCCTCGCCCTCGACGTCCTCGGCGATCAGAAGGAGCGGCTTGCCCGACTGGAGCACCTTCTCGAGAAGCGGCAGCAGCTCTTGCACGCTGCCGATCTTCTTGTTCACGAGCACGATGGAGGGCTCCTCCAACACCGCCTCCATGCTCTCCTGGTCGGTGACGAAGTAAGGCGAGATGTAGCCCTTGTCGAACTGCATGCCCTCGACGAACTCGAGCTCCATGCCGAACGTGTTCGACTCCTCGACGGTGACGACGCCGTCCTTGCCCACCTTGTCCAGCGCCTCGGCGATCACGTCTCCGATCGCCGGATCGGCCGCCGAGATCGACGCGACGTTGGCGATCTCCTCGCGCGTCTCGACGTTCTTGGCCTGGTTCATGATGGCCTCGACGGCCGCGGAGACGCCCTTCTCGATGCCCCGCTTCAGCGCCATCGGGTTGGCTCCGGCCGCGACGTTCTTCATGCCGCGCCGAACCATGGCCCGCGCGAGCACCGTCGCGGTCGTGGTGCCGTCGCCGGCGACGTCGTTCGTCTTGGTGGCGACCTCCTTGGCCAGCTGGGCGCCCATGTTCTCCCACGGGTCCTCGAGCTCGACCTCCTTGGCGATCGTCACGCCGTCGTTCGTGATCGTCGGCGCCCCCCACGTCTTGTCCAAGACCACGTTGTGGCCCTTCGGACCGAGAGTGAGGGCGACCGTGTCAGCGAGCTTGTTCACGCCGGTCTCGAGAGAACGCCGTGCCTCCTCACTGAACTTCAGCAGCTTGCTTGCCATGGAACCTCCCGTTCAAAGGTCGTTACGTACGTCGGGGGCCCGGCGCATCCTCGCGCCCGAGCCCCCGCCGGAAGATCGCCGTGTTCGTTACTTGCTGAGGACGGCGAGAACGTCGCGGGCCGACAGGATCAGATACTCCTCACCCTCGACCTTGACCTCCGTGCCGCCGTACTTGCTGTAGATCACCTTGTCGCCGACGGAAACGTCGAGCGGAACCCGATTCCCGTCCTCGAAACGACCGGGTCCAACCGCCACGACGCTGCCCTCCTGGGGCTTCTCTTTCGCCGTGTCCGGGATCACGATGCCAGAGGTCGTGGTCTCCTCCTCCTCACTCGGCTGGACCACGATGCGGTCCTCGAGCGGCTTCAGGTTGAACTGCTTGGCCATCCGTTCCCCTCCTGTTCGTCTCGCCTGCTTCCCGGTCAAGCGCCTATTCGATTTAGCACTCCCCCGGCGTGAGTGCTAACAGGATAGCGACGTGTCTCCCAG
>JBOGVG010000233.1:0-4630 GCA_050692435.1 Actinomycetota bacterium | reverse complement strand
GGTTGTTCCCGCCCCGGGAGGCCGGGCTCCTTTTGGGGCTGGCCCTTGGTGACGACTCGGGCCTCGACCCCGGCGTGGAACGCGACTTCCGGGCCACCGGCCTCGGCCACCTCCTCGTGGTGTCCGGCGGGAACGTGGCCATGGTCATCGGACCGGTGCTCGCGCTCGCCGTGCTCCTCCGACTGCCGATGGCGCTCCGGTTCGCCCTGGGGCTGGGCACAATGGCATTCTTCGTCGTCCTGACCGGCGCCGAGCCCTCGGTGATGCGGGCGGGGGTGATGGCCGGGCTCGCGTTGTTTGGCGTGCTCGTGGGCCGGCCTCGGAGCGCGGCGTCCATCCTGGCTGGAGCCGTACTCGTCCTTCTCGTCCTGGATCCCACGCTGGTATGGGCCATCGGCTTCCAGCTCTCTGTCACCGCCACGGCGGGCATGGTGGCCATGGCCTCGCCCATTGCCGACCGCATGTGGTTCCTGCCCCGCCCGGTCGCGCTCGCCGCGGGGGCCACGCTCGCCGCACAGGCCGGCGTGACGCCGCTCCTGCTGTTCCATTTCCACGAGGTGCCCGGGGTGACGCTGATCGCGAACGTCCTGGCGTTCCCGGCGGTCTCGCCCGCCCTGCTCCTCGGTCTGGCCGCCGCCGCGGCGGGGATGGTGATCGACGTCCTCGGACGGCTTCTGGCGGCCGCCGCCTTGGCTCCCATCCGCTACCTCGAGCTCGTGGCGGACCGCCTGGCCACGGCCCCGGTGCCGTGGATCACCTCCCGGGGTGCGCTCGTTCCCCTGGTCGGCGGGCTCGTTTTGGTGTGCGGGGCGGCGTGGTGGCTGCGCTCAGGTCGCCGCCTCCACCGGCGGGTGCTCGCCGCGGGGCTCGTTCTCCTGCCGTTCCTCATATGGTCCACGGCGCTGTCCGCGGGGCCGCCCTCCGGGCTCGTGGTCCGGTTCCTCGACGTCGGACAGGGGGACGCGGCGCTGGTGTCGTCGCCGGCCGGCGCCATCGTGCTCATCGACGCCGGCCCTGAGCCGGAGACCGTAGCCATGAAACTCTCGGCCCTCGGGGTGAAGCGGGTCGATGCCGTGGTCGCCACCCATCCGCATGCCGACCACGTCGCTGGGTTCCCGGCCGTCTTCGCCCGATTCCCGGTGGGACTGGTCCTCGAACCGGGCTGTCACGAGGCTTCCCCCTCGTACGAGGACTTCCTTCACGCCGTCGCCGACGAAGACCTGCCCGTGGAGCATCCCCGGGCGGGGGACCGGATCGTGGTGGGCGACCTCACGCTCGACATCCTCGCTCCCGAAGGGTGCTTCAACGGGACCGACTCGGACCCCAACAACGACTCGCTCGTGATCCAGCTGGTGTGGCGAGAGGACGCGGTGCTGTTCTCCGGTGATGCCGAGGAACCGTCGCAGCAAGCGGTGATGGACGAAGGCGCGCCGCTCCACGCCGACGTGCTGAAGGTGCCGCACCACGGCGGGGACACCTCGCTCGAGGGATTCTTCGATGCCGTCGACCCCGAGATTGCCGTGGTGAGCGTAGGGCCGAACGACTACGGGCATCCCGTGCCGGAGGTGCTCGAGGAGCTGTCGGCCACCGGGGCTCGGGTTCTGCGGACCGATGTGGAGGGCGACATCACCGTGACCTTCGCCCCAGGAGGGCTCCTCGTACAATCGACCGAGTGAGCAGCATCGAAGGACCCGCCGCATGACTCCCCGAAAGGCTCCCGTGCACTTGCTGTGGGGGCAGGACGCGTTCCTCCTCCGCCGGGCGGCCCTGGAGATCCTGGGATCCGACGTGCAGCCCCGCGAGATCGACGCGAGCGAGTGGGAGGGCGGGGAGACGGCCGACCTGGCCACGCCGTCGCTGTTCGGCGAGCGCCGCGCCCTGCTCGTGACCGACGCCCGCCACCTGCCCGACGACGCCCTGCGTGAGCTCGCCGCATATCTCGCCGCCCCGGCCCCCGATGCCGAGCTCGTGCTCTGTGCGGTCGTGGGGGAGCGGGCCAAGGCCCCGGCGGCCGTGGTGAAGTTGGTGGCGCCGGTCGGGGAGGTCCGTGAGGTGAAGGTCTCCCGCAAGGACCTGCCGGGATGGGTGGGCCGCGAGGCCAAGGCCAAGGGGATGGAGGTCGCGCCCGATGGGGCCACGGCCCTGGTCGAGACGGTGGGAGAGGATCCCGGCGCTCTGAACCAGGCGCTGGACCAGCTCGCCTCGGCCTTCCTCGGCGACCGCGTGACGAGGCTTATCGTGCTCCGGCAGTTCCGGGGCCTCGGCGAACAGCGCATCTGGGACCTGTGCGACCGCGCCTTCCGGCGCGACCTGCCGGGATCGATGCGTTCGCTCCGGGCCCTCCAGGAGGCCGGCCACGATCCCCTCATGATCCTGGGGGGTATCGCGGCCCGCCTGCGCGATCTCCTTCGCGTGAAGGCCTTGCCCGATCGGATGCTGCCGGCGGAGCTGGCGAGGGCCGCCGGCCTCCGGTTCGAATGGCAGGCCCGCCGGTATCGGGAACTGGCCCGCCGGTTCTCTCTGGGTGAGCTGGTCGACCTCCACGGGCGGGTCGTCGATGCGGATCGCGCCATGAAATCGGGATCGACGGAGGACGTGGTGCTGCCGCTGCTGGTGGCGTCGATCGCCGAGGAGCGGGTGCCGGCCTAGCCCTGGGAGGTTCCGGCTGTGGCGCGGTTGGCCGCCCTGGCCAGTCGGGACTTCCGGCGCGCCGCGGCGCGCTTGTGGAGGATGCCCCCGGAGGCGGCCTTGTCGAGGGCGCGGTTCGCTTCGCGAAGGCCCTGAGCCGTGGCCTCGGCGTCGCCTTCCGCCGCCGCCTGGCGCACGTTCTTGGAGGCGGTCTTCAGCGCCGAGCGCACGGACTTGTTCCGCTCGTGCCGGCGCTCGTTCTGACGGTTCCGCTTGATCTGCGACTTGATGTTGGCCACGGCGAGCGAGTGTACCAGGGAGAATAGGTCGCCTTGACCGAAACCACCCACATCCGGAACTTCTGCATCGTCGCCCACATCGACCACGGCAAGTCCACACTGGCCGACCGGTTGCTCGAGCTCACGCACGCCGTGGCCGAGCGGGAGATGCGTGATCAGTACCTGGACAAGATGGACCTCGAACGCGAGCGGGGCATCACCATCAAGGCCCAGGCGGTCCGGCTCGCGCACCAAGCCGGCGGGAGGAACTACGAGCTGAACCTCATCGACACGCCGGGGCACGTGGACTTCACCTACGAGGTGTCCAGATCGCTGGCGGCGTGTGAGGGCGCCGTGCTGCTGGTCGATGCGACCCAGGGCATCGAGGCTCAGACCCTCGCCAACTACCACCTGGCCCGAGACGCAGGGCTCTCGATCATCCCGGTCGTGAACAAGATCGACCTGCCGCAGGCCGACCCGGAGGAGACCGCCCGAGAGCTCGGGGAGCTCGTCGGGTGGAGGCCGGAGGAAGTGCTGAGGGTGTCGGCCAAGACCGGGGAGGGCGTCACCAACCTGATCGAGCGGGTCATCGGGCTGGTCCCGGCACCCCAGGGCAGTCGCGAGGACCCGCTCCGGGCGCTGATCTTCGACTCCACGTTCGATCCCTACCGCGGCGTCGTCGCCTACATCCGGGTGAAGGACGGCGTGCTTTGCTCGCGGGCGAAGATCCGGTTGATGGCCGCGAACCTCGAATCCGAGGCCGAGGAGTGCGGGGTGTTCGCGCCCGAGGCGACGCCATCGCCGGAGCTCGGCCCCGGTGAGGTGGGCTACCTGGTGACCGGGATGAAGGACGTGCACCAGGCCAAGGTGGGTGACACCATCACGATCGCCGGGAGGCACCGGGCTCGGGAGCCCCTCCCCGGATACCGGGAGCCCACGCCGATGGTGTGGAACGGGCTGTTCCCCGCCGAGGGCGGCGACTACAGCGAGCTCCGCGAGGCCCTCGACAAACTCAAGCTGAACGACGCGGCGCTCGGCTACGAGCCGGAGACCTCGCAGGCCCTGGGGTTCGGGTTCCGGTGCGGGTTCCTCGGACTGTTGCACATGGACATCGTGAAGGAGCGCCTGGAGCGGGAGTTCGGTTTGGAGCTCATCGCCACCGCGCCCAACGTCGAGTTCCACGTGGTGCGGGACGGCCGGGTCACCGTGGTCCACAACCCGAGCGAGATGCCCCAGCCGGGGACGTACGATCACGTGAAGGAGCCCGTGGTCCTGGCGACCGTCATCACGCCGTCGGAGTACCTCGGGCCGGTGCTCGACCTGTGCCAGTCTCGGCGGGGCGAGCTGGTGGACATGAAGTACCTGTCGCCGGAACGGGCCGAGGTCCACTACCGCCTGCCGCTCGCCGAGATCATCTTCGACTTCTTCGACCACCTGAAGTCGCGGACCCGCGGATACGCCTCGCTGGACTACGAGCACTGGGGGTACGAGCCGGCGGACATGGTGCGGGTGGACGTGTTGCTCCACGGCGAGCCGGTCGATGCCTTCAGCACCGTCGTGCATCGGGCGAAGGCCCCTCAGTACGGACGGCGCATGGTGGAGCGGCTGAGGGAGCTCATCCCCCGCCAGCTGTTCGACGTGGCCATCCAGGCCACCATCGGCTCGCGGGTCATCGCGCGGGAGACCGTGAAGGCGAAGCGGAAGGACGTGCTGGCCAAGTGCTA
>JBOGVG010000232.1:0-8295 GCA_050692435.1 Actinomycetota bacterium | reverse complement strand
GCGCCGGCCCTCAGGGCCGGCGCCTCGCCCGCGGTCCCGGCCCTGAACGCGGCCCAGGCGCCGCTCCTTCCGACCGACGCCATCGCGCTGCCGGAGTTCGACTTCGCCTTGTACGGGGAACTGCTCGGGCAGCTCCGGGGCACGCCGGTGGTGGTGAACATCTGGGCCTCGTGGTGCGGACCGTGCCGGATCGAGGGCGGGGATCTGGCCCGGGCCTCGAGGACCTACGGCACGCGGGTGCAGTTCCTGGGGATCGACATCCTGGACTCACGGTCGTCGGCCCGGGACTTCATGCGGGAGTTCGGATGGACCTACCCGAGCCTCTACGACCCCATCGGGGAGATCCGTGACCGGCTGGGCCTGGTCGGACAGCCCGCCACGCTGTTCTACGATGCGTCGGGCACGCTGGTCTCGACGTGGAACGGGCCGCTCACCCCCGAAGCGCTGGCCAGGCGCCTTGACCGACTGGTAGACGCGGCCGAGTAGCTTCCGCCGTTTGCTACGCTGGTCCGCGCCATGGCAGCCGTGTGTGAGATCTGTGGGAAGAAGCCGTTCTTCGGCAAGCGGGTGTCCCACTCGCACCACCGGACAAACCGGCGGTTCGACCCCAACGTGCAGCGCGTGAAGGCGCTGGTGAACGGGGCGCCGAAGCGGCTGTACGTCTGCACGAGCTGCCTGAAGGCCGGCAAGGTCCAGCGAGCCATCTAGGCCGTCCGCCCGTTTCCCATCCCTTGCGAATACCTCACGCCGGGCGGGTCCACAGGGGGTCGACCGGCCCGATGCCCTGGCCGAGCGAAAGCGCACGGCGGATCGCTTCCGTGACGAATGCCTTTCCCTTCCGCACCGCTGTCAGCAGGTCGTCACCCCGGGCAAGGTGGGCGGCGATGGCGGCCGAGAGCACGCACCCGGTCCCGTGGGTATTCGGCGTGTCGATCCACTCGCCTTCCATCCACATGACGCGCTCCCCGTCGAGAAACAGGTCGTCCGAGCGATCGCCGGCCAGATGTCCCCCCTTCACCAGGACGGCCTTCGGGCCGAACCCCAGGATGACCTGGCCCGCCTTGTCCATGTCGTCTGCCGTGTTGACGGGGAACCCGGCCAAGCCGCTCGCCTCCGGGAGGTTTGGCGTGACGAGCGTCGCGAGGGGAAGGATGTGGGAGCGGAGCGCCTCGACCGCGTCCTCGGCGAGAAGCGCATGCCCGTGCTTCGATATGAACACGGGATCGACCACGAGGTTTGGCACGCCCGTCTCGGCCACCGCCTCGGCCACGGCGTCCACGATGACGGCCGAGGCCAGCATGCCGGTCTTGGCCGCGTCGACCCCGATGTCGGTGACGACGGCGCGGATCTGGTCCCCGACCGTCTGTGGCGACAGCTCCTCGTAGCCGGACACGCCCTTCGTGTTCTGCACGGTCACCGCGGTGATGGCGGTCATGCCGTACACGCCGAGGGCGCTGAACGTCTTCAGGTCGGCCTGGATCCCGGCCCCCCCGCCGGAATCCGAGCCGGCGATGGTCAGGGCCCTCCGCCTTCCCGACTCACCCCGCAAAGTGATCCCACCCCTTCGGCTCGAGCGGCGACTCCCGGCCCTCGGCGTCCACCGCCGCGAGCCCTTCCTCGATGATGACCGCCACCTCGGTGAGCGTCACCCCGAACCGCTCGTCGAGCTCCGCCCGGGCCCGGTCCACGTCGGCGAGGTCCAGGGTCGCCAGGAGCTCGTAGTCCTCGCCGCCAGTTAGGGCCAGTTCCAGTGGCTCGACGCCGAGCAGCGGCGCCCCCCGCCGGAGCGCCTCAGCCACCGGGACCCGCGAGAGCTCCACCCGGGCCCCCACCCCGCTCTCCCGGCAGAGGCGCGACAGGTCCTTGGCCAGCCCATCGGAGACGTCGATCATGGCCGTGGCGCCGGCCTGGGCCAGGGTCTGGCCCTCCCCCACCCTGGCCACCGGGCGGGCCAGCGCGTCGAGGAGCTCCCGCCCCCACGGCTCGGCCAGGGCCTTGGCCACCCTGGTTGGGTGGGCCCGGGACAGCGAGAACCCGCCGGCGGCGGCCCCCAGCGAGCCGGTGACCACCACGAGGTCGCCCGGGCGCGCCCCCGATCGCGTGACCGCGCGCCCCGGCGTGACCTCCCCCACCACCGCGACCGAGATGACGAGCTGGTCCGCCCGGTTCGTGTCGCCCCCCACCAGTGTGAGCGCGTACTCGTCGCAGGCGGCGCGCATCCCGCCGTATAGCTCCATGACCCACGACACCACGACGTCCGTGGGGATCCCGATCGACGCCAGCGCGTACCGGGGGCTCCCCCCCATGGCCGCGACGTCCGACACGTTCACCACGACCGCCTTCGCCCCCAGGTCGCGGGGCGAGGTCGAGGCACGGTCGAAGTGCACGCCCTCCACGAGCATGTCGGTGGTCAGGATCAGCGAGCCTCCGCCGCCCTCCACCACGGCCGCGTCGTCCCCGATCCCGACCTCGACCCCGGGCGCCTCCCCGGAGAGCACCCTTCGGAGGGCGGCGATCAGTTCGTCCTCGGTCAGCTCCATCCCGCGTCCGCCGTGTCGTCGAACGCCCATCCGACCGGCGAGAGAAGGGCCGGCGGGCTCGTCGGCTAGAATCTAGCCCCTATCCAGTGAGGCGGTCCCGTTCTGGGCCGCGGGGACCGAGGCCCGAAGGAGACACCCTTGCAGCTCGAAGCCCGAACCGTCCACGACAACCCGTCGCCCGCGGAACTGCGGAAGTTCACCGAGGAGATGCCGCAGTGCCGGATCACGGAGTTTGACAACGTGAACGTCCAGACCCGGGTGACCTCCCGATCGGCAGGCAGCACGTTCGTGGTCACCGACGATCCTTCCACCGCCAGCGGCAAGACCATGACCCGCGAGGACTACGACCGCATCGCGAGGCTCCAGGACGAGTACATCGCGAAGCAAGACATGGTCGTGATCGACGGCTACATCGGCAACGACGAGACGTTCCGCACGCCCGCCAGGCTCTCCATCGAGAAGGCCAACGCCAACGTCGCCGGGATGCAACAGAAGCTGTACTTCCCTCGGGACGGTGGCGAGCCGGAGGTCCAGGTCGTGTACACGCCGAACCTCCCCGCTCCGGGCTACCCCGACGACCGGGTCATCGCGGTGGACCTCGAGAATGGCGTGACGCGGGTCCTGAGCTCGGACTACTTCGGGGAGTCGAAGAAGGGCGGCCTTCGGATGTGGAACCGCATCGTCTACGGACGTGGCGGCCTGGGCCTCCACGCCGGGTGCAAGGTGATCCCCACCGACGGCGGCGAGAAGGTCTTCCTCATCATCGGGCTGTCCGGGACGGGCAAGACGACCACCACGTTCACGACCCAGAACGACTCGCTGCCGGTGCAGGACGACTTCGTGGCGCTCATGCCCAAGGGCAAGACCTACGGCACCGAGAATGGATGCTTCGCCAAGACCTTCAGCCTGGATCCCGACTTCGAGCCGAACATCTTCCGGGCCGTCACCCAGCCAACCGCCTACCTGGAGAACGTGTACCAGGACCAGAAGACCAGGGTGAACTTCTTCGAGACCTCGTACACCAAGAACGGGCGAGCCGTGTTCGGGATGGACGACCTGGGCCGGTTCCGCGATGCCCGTGCGGTCGGCACGGTCGACTGCCTGCTCATCCTGAACTGGAACGAGAACATCATCCCCGCCGTGGCCAAGCTCTCTCAGGAACAGGCCGCGGCCTACTTCATGCTCGGCGAGACCACCGGGACTTCCGCCGGAGGGAAGGCCGAGGAGGGCAAGTTCCTTCGAGTCCCCGGGACCAACCCGTTCTTCCCCCTCCCCCACGGCCTCCAGGGCAATCGCATCCTGGAGCTCCTCGCCTCCCACCCCATCGACGTGTTCCTCATGAACACCGGCCGGGTCGGAGGCCGTGAGGACGACGAGCGGTCGAAGAAGGTGAAGATCCCGCACTCCTCGGCCATCGTGAAGTCGATCGCCGAGGGCACGATCTCGTGGACGGGCGACGATGACTTCGGCTACCAGATCGCCCAGGAGGTGCCGGGCATCGAGGATCGCGAGCTGCTCCAGCCGATTCGTTTGTACGAGCGGCAGGGGCGGAACGACGCGTACCGCGAGCTCGTCCAGAGGTTCAAGGCCGAGCGCCGGGACACGCTCGAGAAGTTCCCGGAGCTGTCGAAGGACATCGTCGCGGCCGTCGGCTGAGCCTCGGCTACGCCACGACGTCCCGGCGGCCGAACGACAGCAACGCCGCGGTGAGGAAGACCGCCGTGTAGGCGGCGGACACGACGAGGCCGCCCCGCATCCCGCCCCACTCCACGGGGAACCGGAACAGGTCGGTGAAGGCCAACCATCCGTGGGTGGGCAGGTACGGGTGGATCGCCCCGAGGCTCGGGATGTTGTCCACGATCTGGCTGGCGATGGCCAGGATCACGGTGGCCACGGTGGCCCCCGGCCCCGAGTCGGTCAGCGTCGATACGAACATCCCGACGGCCGCCACGCCGGATGCCGCGAGGAGCATGTAGCCGGCCGCCGCGGCGATCCGGAGCGACGCCCCGCCGACTGAGAGCGTGGTCCCCGAGAGCGTCGGCAGCGGCTCGAACCCGAACACCGCGCCGCCGGCTACGGCGCCGCACACGGCGACCCAGACCAGCATCAGCGCGAGCAAGGTCATGGCCGCCCCGTACTTCGCCAGCACCAGGCGGCCGCGCCGGACCGGCCGGACCAGCAGGTACCGGAGGGTCCCGCCTTGGGCCTCACCGGCGATGGAGTCGCCCGCGAACAGCCCCGTGGCGAGGGGCAGGAAGAAGGGCTGGATAACGGCGAGACCGGTCAGCGGCGCGAACAGGCCGTTCCGGACGATCTGGAGGAGGAACGGCGGCGCGTCCTCGGCGGTGCCCGGGTTCGGCGGCGACACCTTGATGGCGATGACGATGAGGATCGGGATGCCGCCCATGGCCGCGGCCAGCAGCCATGTCCGCCACCTGCGAGCCGCCTTCGTCAGCTCAACCCTGAACACCGCCGTCCTCCACCAGCGACAGGAACACGTCCTCCAGGCTGTCCCGCTCCGGCATCAGCGCGCTGACCCCCACACCGGCCGAGACCAGGGCGGCGTTCACCCCGGCCGCCGTTGCCGCTCCGTCCAGGCGGACCCGGAGGATCCGTCCTTCGCCGGCCGCGGGCTCAACCCCTGGCAGGCCTCGGAGCACTCCGGCCGCTCGCTGCGGGTCGTCCACCTCGATCCGCAGGTGCTCGCCGGCCCCACGGAGGTTCCCCGGCGGTCCCTCGGCGATCAGCTTGCCGCGAGATAGCACGCCGACCCGGTCACACATCGCCTCCACCTCGGCGAGGAGGTGGCTGGACACGAACACTGTGGTCCCGTCGTCGGCCAGGCGGCGGAGCAACTGCCGGACCTCCCGCATCCCCGCGGGGTCCAGGCCGTTCGTGGGTTCGTCGAGGACGAGCATGTCCGGCTCGCCGAGAAGCGCGAGCGCGATCCCCAGGCGCTGCCGCATGCCTTGGCTGTACGCCTTGACCCGCTTGTTCCCCGCGCGAGTCAAGCCCACCAACCCGAGCACGTCGTCGATGCGGGACAGGCGGCGCTTCACCTCCCCGCCGTCGCCGCCGGCGCGGGCGAACGCCTCAAGGTTCCGCCGGCCTGACAGGAACTTGTAGAAGGCGGGCTCCTCGATCATCGCGCCGGTCCTGCGGAGCGCCGCGGCCCGGCCGTCGCCGGACACCGGCTCGCCGAGCAGCTCGACCCCGCCGCCGGTGGGGAAGATCAGCCCCAAGGCCATCCGGATCGTGGTGGTCTTGCCCGCGCCGTTCGGCCCGAGGAACCCGTAGAGCTCGCCCCGGTCCACCGAGAGATCGAGCCCGTCCACGACGTTCACGTCGCGGTATCGCTTGGTGAGCCCCCTCGTGACGAGCGCCGTCACGTCAGCTCGGGCTCGACCCCCGCCAGGGTGGCCGATGTCACCAGGCCCACGACGACCCACGTGTGGTCGCCCCGGTCCACAAGGTCGGCGGACGCGAGCGGCCCGGCGTACGGGAACAACGGTCGGAGGTCCCTCGGCACCTCGGCCACGCGGGCGGCCACGATGAGGCCGAACCCCGCGCCGAAGGTCCGCACCTGCGGAATGTCGTGCGGGGCCGCGTCGTACGCCCGGCCGCCCCGGTGCCCGGCGGTGACCTCCGTCACCATCGCGTTCTCGGGCGGGGCGAACTCGAACATCGACGCGTCGACCGGCTCGAAGTCCACCGATACGAACCCGGCCTCGAGGACTGCTGTCGGGCGGCCCTTGGCGAACATCTGAAGCCGGAGCGGCAGGCGGGTCTGGGCGTCCACGGCTACCTCGATCCGGCCGACGAGCGTCTCGCTGCTGGCCGGCGCGAGGCGGACGACGTGCGCGTCGCGCCCCGCGACGACCTGCGGATCGACCACCGATACGACGGCGTAGGGCCAGACCTCGCGGAGCGCCCGCCCCACGACGGCCTCGAGATGGCCGAGCGACGGCGGGGGCCACTCATCTGCCAGCATCGGCTCTCCCATCGCGACGTGCCACGCTTCGTACTTCTCCGAATCCCAGAACCACGCGTCGGTCTCGTTCGCCACGACGTCGCGCTCGGCGAAGGCGACGATCTGGGCCACGCGCACGCCGTCGGGACTCCGCCAGTACTTGAACGTCTGGTCGGCCAGCAGGACGCCCGCCGGGCCCGCCGGGTCGCCCAGGCCCGAGGGAAGCTGCGGCAGCCCCAGGTCCACGTGGGTCTTCACCGTGCCCGATACGGGCGTGCGCTCCTCGATCGCCTGGAGCGCGGTTGCGATCAGCTCTTCCGCTCCCACGTCCGGCAGCTCCGGCACGGGCGCGGCCCGGCCCACCGAGAGCCACCCGACGACGAGCAGGATGCCCAACGCCGCGACGACCGCCGCCACCACCGACCGGGATCTCAGCAGGCGGGTCATGGGCACCTTGTAGCATCCCACGGCGTTTCTGTTCGAGGGCCGCGGCGGGATCGCCGCACGCTCGCCACACCATCGCAACGGGCTAGTCGACCGAGCGGCGGCCGAGGGCGAACCCCGCGAGGAGCTGGAGGGTTGCGAGCGAGATGGGCACCAGGAAGTACCACCGGAACCGGCCGAGCTCGGTAGTGGGCCTGCCTTCGATGCCGGTGAGCGCGTAGATCAGGAACAACCCGGCGAACGCGAACCACAGCCCGATCCGGCCGGTGAGATACAGCGCGTACAGCAACTGGTCCCTGACCTCGGTGCTCTCGAACCGCCGGCGCGACCACGTCCAGAGGGACCGGAGTCCCCCTGCCGCAAGCAGGGCCGCCACGACGAGCTCGAAGACCTTCACCTCTGTCTCCCCGCGGCCCGGGTGAGGGCCGCGACCACCTCCTCGTCGGTGGTCTGGTCGAACCGCCGGTACCACTCGCCCACGGCGAAGAAGGGCTCGGGCGCGAAGAGCACGACCACCCGGTCGGCCTCCTGTTCGAGGCGCCCGATCGACGCGCCCGGGGCCACGGGCACGGCCAGCACGACCGTGATCGCTCCCTGGGCCTTCGCCCACCGCAGCGCGGCAAAGGCCGTCCCCCCGGTGGCGACCCCGTCGTCGACCACGACGGCCACCTTCCCGGCCACGTCGGCCTGGGGTCGTCCGCCCCGGTAGGCCCCGAGCCGTCGCTCGATCTCTTCCTCCTCGGCCGCGATCTGCCGCTCCAAGTAGCTCTCCGAGACGCCCAGCATCTCGACCATCCGGGGGTCGATCACCCGCACCCCCGGGGCGATCGCGCCCAGCCCGAGCTCCGGGTTCCCCGGAGCTCCGATCTTGCGGGGGACGACCACGTCGAGCGGGACCCCGAGCTGCCTGGCCACGACCTCGCCCACGATCACGCCGCCCCTGGGGACGGCCAGGATCACGGCATCGGCCCCCAAGTAGTCAACCAGCGCCTTGGCCAGCTTCTCCCCGGCGTCCACGCGGTCCTCGAAGATCACTCGCCTCCAGGGAAGCGTTCCGGCTCGCCCTCCTCCATCTCTCGCCGGGCCCGTTCGTCCTCGAGCCGCCAGCGGCGATCTTCGATGACGCGCTCGGGCGGCGGCATGGGCCTGCGGATCCGCCGATAGGCCCGGAGGAACCCTCCGGCCTTGGCGGGCTTCTTCCTGCGGCGTGCCACGGTCCGATTATCGCGCCGCTGTCAGCATGGAGGAACCGGCGTTGCCGCGGCCGGGGGCCGGTGGATAGGCTGGGGCCTCACCCACAGGGGAGGTAGCCGTGGTCCAGGCCTACATCCTGATCCAGAC
>JBOGVG010000231.1:0-10542 GCA_050692435.1 Actinomycetota bacterium | reverse complement strand
GGTCATCTACCTGTTCCTGGAGAACCGGAGCTTCGACAACCTGTTCGGCAAGTACCCGGGGGCGAACGGCACCACCGTCGGCGTGAAGCACGGCCGGGAGGTCCCGCTGATCCGGTCACCCGAGTGGCTGCCGGGCGACCTCCCCCACGACCGGGCCGCCCACATGAGCAGCATGAACGGCGGGACGCTCGACGGGTTCGACCTCGGCGTCTACGGCCCGGTCTACGCCTACTCGCAGTTCGACCGGGATCAGGTCCAGAGCTACTGGGCGCTGGCCGACGACTACGTGCTGTCCGACAACTTCTTCGCCTCGGTCGGTGGCCCCTCGTATCCCAACCACTTCTTCTTCGTGGCCGGGCAGGCGGGCGGCGCGATCGACAACCCCGAGAACATCGAGACCGAGGTGATCGACGACAAGAAGTTCAAGAGCTGGGGCTGCGACGCCCTCGGCGACGACGTCTTCGTGTTCGTGAAGGACGACAAAGGGAACCTCACGAAGCACGACTCCTGTTTCAGCTTCGAGACCGTGCCGCAGCAGTTGTCGGGGATCGGTGTGGACTGGGCGTACTACTCGGCCGAGCGGTACCAGCCCGGCTACTTCTGGAACGCCCTGAACGGGATCGGGCCCATCTTCCACACCGACATGTTCCACGAGCACGTCCGGCCGGTGGACCGCCTGGTCCGGGACATCGAGGCCGGGAGGCTTCCGGCGGTCACCTGGGTCACACCGAGGTTCGAGCTCTCCGACCACCCTCCGTTCTCCACGTGTTTCGCCCAAAACTGGGTCGCCGACATCGTGAACGCGGTGATGCGGAGCGACGCGTGGATGCACACCGCCATCTTCCTCACGTGGGACGAGTGGGGCGGGTTCTACGACCATGTGCTGCCGCCCCAGGTGGACCACCTAGGCCTGGGGATCCGGGTGCCGTCGCTCGTGATCTCGCCGTACGCGAAGAAGGGGTACATCGACGACGCCTTGGGCGAATTCTCCTCGCCGCTCAAGTTCATCGAGGACAACTGGGGTCTGCCGTACCTCACGCCGCGGATCGAGCAGACCCACAATTTCGAGCACGTCTTCGACTTCGACCGGAACCCCAGGAAGGACGCGAGACCGCTCGGGAAGCTGAAGTGCTACGGGGAAGCCTTCGACTTCCCCCAGGACTACCCGGGCTGGGAGCCCGGCATCGTCCCCGTCGACAACCCGGTCTAGGTTGCCGGCGCCGCGGGCCGTCGGGACAGCCTAGCCGCCGCGGGGAATGACCAGGGCGTCGACTGCCAGGCAGCCGTTCGGGCCGCAGATGACGGGATTCGCGTCGAGGGCTTCGAGATGGTCGCCGAGGTCCTGGGCCAGCCACGAGAGCGCGACCACCGCCTTCGCGAGCGCGACCACGTCGGCGGGCGGCTGCCCGCGGACGCCATCGAGGAGCGGCCGGACCTTCAGCCCGTCGATCAGGCGACGAGCCCTCGTCTCGTCGAGCGGCGGCAACGCCAGGCGGCGATCCTTCAGGACCTCGACGAGCACACCCCCGGCCGCCACGAGCACGAGCGGCCCGAACTGCGGATCGCGCACGATCCCCAGATGGATCTCGACGCCGGGCGGCGCCATCGCCGCGACGGTCAGCGTCGGGCCCAGCGACGCGCTCAGCTCCCCGTAGGCCTCGGTGAGCGCCGTACGATCTCCGAGCCCGAGCCGCACGCCGCCGACGTCCCACTTGTGCTGAACCCCCGGGCTCGCGGTCTTGAGCGCAACCGGGAACCCAATGCGCTCTGCCGCCGCGACGGCGTCCTCGAGGGACCCGACCACCGATACCGGCACCACGCGGATACCGAAGTCCGAGAGCAGTGAAAGACCCTCGGCTTCGTACAAGGGGTCCGCGACCGACAGCCGCCCCTGCCAACGCTCGCGCACTTCGAGCGGCACGGGCGTCGTTCCCTCGACCGATGGCAACGAGCGGTGGTCGCGGTAGTCGAACAGGTGCCGAAACGCGGCCAGTCCGGTCAGCGTCCCCTCCAACACCGGGATTCCCGCCTCCTCCAGCTGTCGCATGTCGTTCCGATCGACCCCGCCGGCGAAGTTGGACAGCATGGCGAACATCTTGCGGGTCTCCGGGAAGATCTCCTTCGCCATCCGGATGTAGCCCGTACTCGGGTCGTCCTCGGTGGTGAGATCCACGCCGAAAGCGAGCGCCGCGGTGTCGGGGTCGTCGAGCAGCACCCGCATGCACCCCGTGACGACCTCGTGCGCGTCTCGGCCGGTGCCCCAGAAGTCCAGGGGGTTCATCGGCTGCAACCCCTCCTCGAGCAGGCCGGCCAGCCGCCTCGCCGTCTCCTCCGAGATCCGCGCCAGCGGCACGCCGAAGCTCGAGGCCGCGTCCACCAGCAGAGCCCGCTCGCCCCCGGAGTCGTGGAGGGTGGCCAGACCGCCCGGCCCGGCCCGGCGGCCCGATCCGAACAGGGCCAGGGTGTCGGCCATCTCGTCCAGGCTCTCCACCCGGAGCACCCCGAAGGCCGCGAACAGGGCTTCGTACGCGCCGTCCTCTCCGGCCAGCGCGCCCGAGTGGGCGGTGACCATCTCGCGGGTAAGCGCCTCCCGCCCGACCTTCAGGGCCACCACCGGCACGTCGCGTTCGTTCGCCGCCTCAAGGGCCCTAAGGAAGTTCTCCGGGTCCCGAACGCCCTCGACGAACAGCCCGATGGCCTTCGTGCTGTCGAGTGCGAGCGCGTATCGCACGTAGTCGGCCGCGGTCGTCACGAGCTCCAGCCCGGACGACACCGCGAGGTTGAACGACAGCCCTCGGCGGTTGTGCAGCAGCGCGGAGAAGGCGGAACCGGAGTGGCTGATGAAGGCGATGGGGCCGGGCCGGAGCCCCTTCGGCTCGTAGAACCCCAGGGCCCGCAGGCCCTTCTCCAGGTTGGCGAACCCCATGCAGTTCCCGCCGCACACCGCCATGCCAGCCGAGCGGGCGATGGCCGCCAGCCGCTCGGGGAGCGGCGGCCCGTCATCCCGCGGAGCCGCGTAGCAGCTGGCGAAGATCACCGCCGACCGCGCACCAGCCGAAGCGGCCAGCCGGAGCTGGTCCTCGAGGAGGGCATTCCCCACGGCAAGGATGGCCAGGTCCACCGGCTCGCCAACGTCCGCGATGGTCCCGACGCACCGGATCCCTAGGACCTCGTCGTACTTCGGGTTGACCGGGAAGATCGGGCCCCGGAACCCCCCTTCGACCAGCTCGACGAGGGCCTGGTGGCCCACGGAGCCCTGGCGCACGCTCGCGCCCACGACGGCCACGGACCGGGCCTCCAGCATGCACTCGAGGGCGGTCCGGCCCTCGTCCGGCGCCACCTCCGAAGCGGCCACGCTCCCGAGGCTACTGCGAGCGCTTGGGCAGCATCCGGTCCCGCTTGGCCTGGCGGAAGGCCTGCCACCCGGGGATGCCGCACACGCCCCCGCCGGCGTGCGTGGCGCTGCTCCCGTGGTACAAGCCGCGGATCGGCGTGCGGTAGTCGGCGTAGCCGGGCGCCGGCCGCATGTGGAACAGCTGGTCCACCGAAAGCTCGCCGTGGAAGATGTTCCCCCCGATCAGCCCGAGCTCCTGCTCCATGTCGTACGGCCCGATCACCTGGCGGGCGATGACCGACGCCTTGAAGTTCGGCGCCAACTCATCGTAGAGGTCGATCACGCGGTCCGCGTACTGCTCGAGCTCGTCGCGGTGCGGCTCGTTCACCCAGTCGTCGGGGACCCACTGCGTGAACATCGAGAAGTTGTGCACGCCCTCCGGCATCAGCGTCTTGTCCACGGTCGTGGGGATGACCCCGTCCACGAAGGGCCGCTCGGCCGCCTTGCGGAGGAAGTGCGCGTCCTGGAACGCTTCCTCCGCATATCGGGGCGAGAAGCACAACTCGACCGAGCCGGTGTGATGATCCTGGAGGTTCTTCCCGGGATCGGCGATGAAGTCGGGCAACTCGCTGGTGGCGACGTTGATCTTCACCACGCCGCTCCGGGTCTTCCAGCTCTCGATGTCCCGGACGAAGTCCGGCGGGAGCTCGGTGCGGTCGATCAGCCGGAGGAACGCGATCTTGGGATGGATCGTGCTGACCACGACCGGGGCCCGAAGCTCTTCCCCGCTCTCCAGGGCCGCGCCCACGGCCCGGCCCCCCCGGACCAGGATCCGGGCGACTCGGGCGTCCGTTCGGATCTCGGCGCCGAACGATTCGGCGGCTCGGCGGCAGGCGTCGGCCACGCCGCCCATGCCGCCCTCCTGGTACCCCCACGAGCCGAGGTGCCCGTCGCCGACGTCGCCGATGGAGTGGTGCAGCATGACGTAGGCGGTGCCGGGCGAGTCCGGACCGGCCCACGTCCCGATCACACCGTTGATCGTGAGCATGGCCTTGACCTCGTCCGACTCGAACCAGTCATCGAGGAGGTCGGTGACGCTCATGGTGAACAGCCGGGTCACGTCGCCAACCCCGCGAACGCCGAGACCTCGCGCCTTCCACACCACCCGGAGCTGGTCGAGGAGGTCGGAGAGCCTCATCGAGCCGACCTTCGGGGGCACGTGGAGGAGGAGCGGCCCCATGACGTCGGCCACGCCGGAGAGCCACGCGTCCCACTTCGGCATGGTGTCCGCGTCGCTCTTCGAAAACTGCGAGATCGACTCGTGGTTCTTCTTCGCGTCGTCGGTGTAGACCTTGATGGACCGGCCGTCCGGGAACGCCTGGTAATACGGGCCGAACGGCGTCACCTTGTATCCGTGCCGCTCGAGCTGGAGGTCCCGGATGATGGTGGGCGGCATCAGGCTCATCACGTACGAGTAGGTAGTGACCCGGAAGTCGGGGTGGTCGTCGGGCCACGGACTGCCTGTATCGGCCGCGCCCCCGGTCTTGGTGCGGGCCTCGAGCACCACCGTGCGGGCGCCCGCTCGCGCGAGGAACGCCCCGCAAACCAGGCCGTTGTGGCCGCCGCCGATCACGATGGCGTCGTACACGTTCGACATGGCACGGCCTCCTTCGGGTCCCGAGCGACCGGGGCATCATACCGCGAGATTTGAACGGCCGGTCAAGCCCGACGCCCGGGTTGCCCCGGTTGACACCCCTCGTCGACCAGGTAGAGTTCGCTTGAACGCGGATTCAAGGTAAGGCGGCACCGGGTCCCCGGCTGTATGCCGTTCAAAGGCCGGCGGGAGCAGAGGAGGCCCATGAGCGCGGTACGGCCCAAACCCACGAAGGACCGGCACCAGGAGATCCTGGACGCTGCGGCCCGCGTGATCACCGAGCGCGGCCTGGCCGAGACGAGGATCTCCGACGTGGCCGAGGCGGCCGGGGTCTCCCCCGGCTTGATCCTGTACTACTTCGAGTCCAAGGACCGCCTGCTCTCCGAGGCCCTGACGTACGCGAACGACCAGTTCTTCCTGCGGATGTCGCGCGAGATCCGGCGCATCCCGAGCGCGAAGGACCAGCTCCGCCACCTCGTCGACCTGTCGGTGCCGGGGTACCAACCCGAATACGGCAAGCTCGACGAGTGGGCTCTGTGGATCGAGGTGTGGGTGCGAGCCCTTCGCGATCCCCAGATGGCCAAGGACCGGGAGGTCCTGGACCAGCGGTGGCGCCAGTCCATCGCCGACATCGTTCGTGCCGGACAGGCCTCCGGCGAGTTCGGGCCGGGCGACGCCGAGGAGGTCGCGCTCCGGCTCGGTTCGCTCATCGACGGCCTGGCCATCCAGGTGATCATGAACGACAGCCAGGTCTCGCCGGAGCGGATGCACCGGGCGTGCATGGAGGTCGCCGCGAGCCTCATCGGCTTCGAGCTGGAGCCGGCCGAGGCCTAGCCGGCCAAAGCACGAACCCCGCGCTTCGCCAGCTGGTCGGCGACGATGTTCCGCTGGATCTCGGAGGTCCCCTCCCAGATCCGGTCCACCCGGACCTCGCGGTAGAACCGTTCGGCGACGTTCTCCCGCATGTAGCCGCGCCCGCCGAAGATCTGCACGGCCCGGTCCGCGACGCGTCCGGCCGCCTCGGACGCGTACAGCTTCGCCATCGAGCACTGGGCATGCTGGATCTTCACGTCGATCCCCGCGTCGATCCCCCGCGCGAGCTCGTACGTCATCAGCCGCGAGGCCCACAGCTCCGCGGTCGAGTCCGCGAGCATGTGGCCGATCGCCTGGAACTCGATGATCGGCTGTCCGAACTGCACCCGCTCGGTCGCGAACGCCGTCGCCTCCTCGATCAGCCGCTCCATCGCCCCACAGCACCGCGCGGCGATCATCAGCCGCTCGTACCGGAACCACTCGTGGGTGAACGACATCCCGTCACCCTCCGCCCCCACCAGGTGGCCCGCCGGGACCCGCACGTCCTCGAACGCGACCAGCGCGTGCGTGTCCGGGTAGGTGTGCGTGTATCGGGGCTCCCCGACCAGCCGGATGCCGGGCGTGTCCTTGTCGACGAAGAAGAGCGCGTGCTCCCCGTCGTGGTCACCGCCGGCGAGCTTGGCCTGGAAGAAGATCCAGTCGGCCGTGTTGTACGAGGTCACGTGCATCTTCGTGCCGTTCAGGACGTAGTCGTCACTCTCGCGACGCGCCGTGGCCTCGATCGCGTCGACGTCGGAGCCGGCGCCCTCCTCGGTGATCGCGTAGCACTCGTGACGCTCCCCCCGCACGGCCGGCGCGATCCAGCGCTCGATCTGCTCCGGGCTGCAGACGCTCGGCGCCCAGCCGGGCGGCGTGTGGACGCACCAGCCGAGTGCGTTAGTGACCCGGCCGATCTGCTCGGACACTAGGACCTGCTGGAAGGTGGTGAACCCCCCGCCGCCGAGGTCCTTCGGCATGTTCATCGCGAAGAGCCCGAGCTCCTTCGACTTCGCGCGATGACCCTCTCGGACGTCGTCGGGGATCCGGCCCTCGTGCTCCTCCGCGTGGATCTCCCAGGGGATCAGCTCGTCGTCGACGAAGCGTCGGGCGCGCTCCTGGATGTCACGATCTTCCTGGGAGAGGCCGGGTGGCGTCATGGCCGCTGAGCATAGGCGGACGGCCGCGGCGCCGCTGCGGCAAGATGTGCGCCGTGCGCTACTGGCGATCAGCCGAGCCGAAGCCGACGTACGAGGTCGTGATCGTCGGGGGCGGCGGCCACGGCCTGGCCACCGCCTACTACCTGGCGAAGAAGCACGGCATCACCGACGTCTGCGTGGTCGAGAAGGGCTGGCTCGCCGGGGGAAACATGGCCCGGAACACCACGATCATCCGCTCGAACTACCTGTGGGACGAGTCGGCGGCGATCTACGAGCACTCGTTGAAACTGTGGGAAGGGCTCGAGGAGGAGCTCGGTTTCGACCTGCAGTTCTCGCAGCGCGGCGTGCTGAACCTGGCGCACGACCTTGGCGAGGTGCGCTCCTCGATGCGTCGCGTCAACGCGAACCGGCTGAACGGCGTGGACGCGGAGTGGCTGACGCCCGAGCAGGTCGCGGAGATCTGTCCATTGGTCAACATCTCGCCGTCGCTCCGCTACCCCGTGCTGGGCGCAACGCTGCAGCGCCGGGGTGGGGTGGCCCGCCACGACAAGGTGGCGTGGGCGTACGCGACCCGGGCCAGCGAGCTGGGCGTGGACATCGTCGAGCACGCGGAGGTGATGGGGTTCCTCCGAGGGCCCGGCAGTTGTGTCGAGGGCGTGTCCACGACGCGTGGCGAGATCCGCGGGTCGAAGGTGGCGCTCGCCGCCGCGGGACACACCAGCGTGCTGGCCTCGATGGTCGGGCTTCGGCTCCCTCTGCAGTCCCATCCGCTTCAGGCATTGGTGAGCGCGCTCTACGAGCCCGTCCTCGACTGCGTCGTGATGTCGAACAAGGTGCACGTCTACGTCTCGCAGGCCGACAAGGGCGAGCTCGTGATGGGCGCGGGGATCGACGCGTACAACGGGTACGCCCAGCGCGGGTCGTTCCACGTGATCGAGCAGCAGCTCACGGCGGCCGTCGAGCTCTTCCCGATCTTCGCGCACGCCAAGCTTCTCCGGACCTGGGGCGGGATCGTCGACGTGTGTCCCGATGCATCGCCGATCGTGGGGGCGTCCGGGATCGACGGGCTGTTCCTGAACTGCGGCTGGGGCACCGGCGGGTTCAAGGCGACACCGGGTTCTGGGTGGGCGTACGCCGGGACGATCGCGGCCGAAGAGGCGTCTGAGCTGGTTCGCCCATTCTCCTTGGATCGGTTCACGACCGGGGCGCTGATCGACGAGCACGGAGCCGCGGCGGTCGCGCACTGATGAGGAAGGACACGGTTCGCAGGCTCGCTCTGGCGCTCCCGGAGGCCGTCGAGCAGGAGACCTGGGGCACACCGACCTTCCGGGTGCGAAAGAGGATCTTCGTGATGTTCGCGGAGGAACAGCGCGAGGCGTGGATCAAGAGCACGCACGACGAGCAGCGGGCGCTCACCCAGATGGACCCCGAGACATTCTTCGTCCCTCCGTACGTGGGACCCAGCGGCTGGGTGGGGGTCCACTTCCGAACCGTCGACCGCGAGGAGATGCGGGAGCTGATCACCGAGGCGTGGCGGCTCACGGCTCCGAAGGGGCTCGTGAACGCATTCGACGAGGAGGTCGGGTAGCCGTGCTCCTGATCCGCTGCCCGTGGTGCGGTCCGCGCGACGAGATCGAGTTCCGGTACGGCGGCCAGGCGCACATCTCGTACCCGGCCGACCCCGACGCGTTGAGCGACGAGGATTGGGCCGACTTCCTGTTCATGCGAGACAACCCCCGGGGGCCGTTCCGCGAGCGTTGGTACCACGTCCACGGGTGCCGGCGCTGGTTCAACGCGGTGAGGGATACGGCGACGCACCGTTTCCTCGCGACGTACCGACTCGACGAGGAGCCGCCGGCGTGACATCGCGGCGGCTTCCCGACGGCGGCTCGTGGATCGACCGCTCGAAGCCGCTCTCGTTCCGGTTCGACGGCGTCGAGTACGAGGGGTTCGAAGGGGACACCCTCGCGAGCGCCCTGCTCGCCAACGGCGTGATCGCCGGATTCCGGAGCCCGATCCTGGGGCGCCCTCGGGCGGTGATGACCGCGGGCCCCGAGGAGCCGAACGCCTTCGTCGAGATCAGCGAGCCCTGGTTCGACTCGATCGTCGCCGCGACGATGGTCGAGCTGGTGGACGGACTTGTGGCGGAGCCGCGGGCAGGCATCGGCCGCTTGCCCGCGGCGGTTGTCCGCCCCCGCCCGGCCGAGCACCGGCACGTCCACGTGGAGTCGTTGGTCGTCGGCGGTGGGCCGTCGGGACGCGCCGCGGCGACCGCCGCGGCGAGCCGCGGCGACCGCGTGATGATCGTGGATGAACGTCATCGCATCGACGATCCCCCGGAGGAGGTCACGGTCCTCCCTCGGACGACCGCCCTCGGCGTCTACGACGATGGCTACGTGGTGGCACTCGAGCGGTCTCCCGACATCGAACGCCTGTGGCACGTCCGCGCCGGTCGCGTGATCCTCGCGACCGGCGCGACCGAGCGTCCGATCGCGTTCGCCGGGAACGATCGACCCGGTGTGATGCTCGCCTCGGCCGCCGCCTCGTACCTCAGGCGGTTCGGCGTCCTCGTTGGTGACCGACCGTCACTCATCACGACGAACGACTGGGGCGGCAACGCTCTCGACTGGCTTGGCGAGCACGGCGCGGATCCCGCCGTCAAGATCGATCTCCGACGGCGTGCGGTGATCGAGACCCTGCCGGACCACGGCCCGCTCCTCGTATCAGGCGGCTGGACGCCGAACCTCACGCTCTGGCGGGCGATCGGGGGATCCCTTCGATATGACGAGCGCCTCGCCTGCTTCGTCCCCGACGAGGGACCACCGTGGCTCGAGGTCGCCGGCACCGCGGCGGGTGAGGGGCTCCCGGCCTCGGCGCCCGTGTGGTTCCTCGACGGTGACCGGTCGGCGGCGTTCGTCGACATGCAGCGGGACCAGACCGTTGCCGATGTCGCCGAGGCCGTCGATGCCGGGCTCGTCTCGGTCGAGCACGTCAAGCGAGCGACCTACATCGGGACCGCGATCGACCAGGGCCGCACGAGCGGCGTCCTCGCCGCCGCGATCGTGAACCAGCTCCTCGAGGCCGGGCCCGACGCCCAGGGGCCGACGAGCGCCCGGCCGCCGACCGTTCCGGTCTCCTACGCGGCCATCGCCGGACCCGACCGGGGAGACCTCCTCGACCCGATCCGCCGAACGCGCATCCACTCGTGGCACGAGGAACACGGCGCCGTGTTCGAAGACGTGGGCCAGTGGAAGCGGCCGCGGTACTTCCCACGAGACGAGGACCTGGACGCGGCGGTTGCTCGCGAGTGCCTCGCCGTCCGGAACGGCGCCGGCGTGCTCGACGCCTCGACCCTCGGGAAGATCGAGGTCGTCGGCCCCGACGTCGCCGCCTTCCTCGACCGGATGTACACGAACCGGATGAGCACCCTTCCCGTCGGCTCGATCCGCTACGGGTTCATGCTCGGCGTCGACGGGATGGTGGCCGACGACGGCGTGGCGATGCGCCTCGCCGAGGATCGCTTCCTCGTCACGACGACCACCGGC
>JBOGVG010000230.1:0-30920 GCA_050692435.1 Actinomycetota bacterium | reverse complement strand
GCGCGGCCCCACACCAACGGGGATCCCACCCCCTGCGGTTCGGATCAGGACCTAGGCCCCGAGCGCGGTCAGGATCTGGCGCGCGATGACCAGGCGCTGGATCTGGTTCGTTCCCTCGTAGATCTGCGTGATCTTCGCGTCGCGCATCATGCGCTCGACCGGGTACTCCCGCATGTAGCCGTACCCGCCGAGGATCTGAACGGCGTCGGTCGTGACCTCCATCGCCGCGTCTGAGGCGAAGCATTTCGCCGCCGCCGAGAAGTACGTGATCCGGCGATCGGCGGCGTCGCACAGGGCCAGCGCCTTGTACACCAGCAGCCGGGAGGCCTCGATCTTCATGGCCATGTCGGCCAACATGAACTGGATGGCCTCGAAGTCGGCGATGCGCTGCCCGAACTGGACCCGCTCCGTCGCGTACCTCGAGGCGACGTCGAACGCGCCCTGCGCGATGCCGAGGGCCTGCGCCCCGATGGCCGGCCGCGAGTAGTCCAGGGTCTTCAGGGCGTAGGCGAAGCCCGCACCCTCCTCGCCGATCAGCCGGTCGGCCGGGATGCGGCAGTCTTCCAGGATCACCTCGCGCGTCGGCGAGCCTCGGATCCCCATCTTCTCCTCCTTCCTGCCGAAGGAGACGCCCGAGTCGTCCTTCATCACAAGGAACGCGGACACGCCCTTGGCCCGCAGCGATGGGTCGGTCGTCGCGAACGCGACATAGGCGTGCGACACGCCCGCTCCGCTGATGAACCGCTTCGTCCCAGTGAGGACGAACGAGTCGCCGTCGCGCACGTACCGGGTGGTCATGGCGGCCGGGTCCGAGCCGGCCCCCGGTTCGGTGAGCGCGTACGACATCAGGATCTCGCCCCGACAGATCCCCTCGGTCATGGCCCGCTCCTTCTCCCGGTCGCCCGCCACGGCCAACGGGATCACGCCGAGCTTGCTCACGCCCGGGGTGAGGGCGACCCCGGCCGAGACGCGGGAGAGCTCCTCCATCAACACCCCGAAGGCGAGGTATCCACCGCCCGATCCCCCGAGCTCCTCCGGGTAGCCCACGGCCATCAGATCCGCATCGACCAGAACCTTGTACACGTCCTCTGGCCACTCGTCAGTCTCGTCGACCTCCGCCGCTCGGGGAGCGATCTTCTCCTCGGCGATCCTCCGGACGAGCGCGCGGAACTCCTCCAGCTCCTCCGGCAGCTCGAAACGCGCCTCGGCCATCCGCCCGAACTACCCGGCGCTCCGGATGACGAGCGCGTCGCCCTGACCACCGCCGCCGCAGACCGTGGCACCCCCGAGGTTCACGCCCCGCCGCCGCATCTCGTGGGCCAGGGCCAACACGATCCGGGCGCCACTCATGCCGATGGGGTGCCCCAGGGCCACGGCCCCGCCGTTCACGTTCACGATGTCGTCGGACACGCCAAGGACCTTCGTCACGTTCAGGGCCACCGCGGCGAAGGCCTCGTTCACCTCGATCAGGCCGAGGTCGTGGACGTCGAGCCCCGCCTTCTTCATGGCGTTCTGGAGGGCGATGGCCGGCACGGTGTGCAGGTAGGCGAACCGTTCGGCCGACATCCCGTGGGCCACGATCTCGGCGAGCGGCGTGAGACCGAGTTCCTCCGCCTTTTCATTGCTCGTCACGACGACGGCGGCGGCCCCGTCCGAGATCTGAGAGGCGTTGCCGGCGGTGATGGTACCGTCCTCCTTGAACGCCGCCTTCAGCGCGGCCAGGCCTTCCGGGGTGGTGTCGGGGCGGATCCCTTCGTCTCGCCCCACCACGACCGGCTGGCCCTTCGGCCACGGGGCCTCGATCGGCACGACCTCCTCCGCCATCCGGCGGTCCTCCCACGCGGCGTGGGCGCGCTCGTGGCTGCGGGTGGCCCAGGCATCCTGCTCCTCCCGGCCGATGCCGAGCTCCGCGTTCACCTCGTCCGAGGACTCACCCATCGTCATCCTCGTGAACGTGGACCACAGGCCGTCGTGGATCATGGAGTCCACCATCTCGGCGTGGCCCAGGCGCGAGCCGCGTCGCGCCCTCGGGAGCAGGTACGGGGCCCGGGTCATCGACTCCATCCCCCCGGCCACCACCACCTCGACCTCGCCGGCCCTGATCAGCTGGTCGGCCAGGGCGATCGCGCTGAGGCCGGACAGGCACACCTTGTTGATGGTTACGGCCGGGACCTCCTTGGGTATCCCTGCGGCGACGGCGGCCTGGCGGGCCGTGATCTGGCCGGCCCCGGCCTGGATCACGTGGCCCATGATCACGTAGTCGACGCGCTCCGGGGCGACGCCGGAGCCGGCCAGCGCCCCCCGGATCGCCACGGCTCCGAGGTCCACGGCGGAGAGCTCGGCCAGCGCCCCGTGGAACTTCCCGATCGGCGTGCGGGCCCCGGCGACGATGACAGAGGGGGTCACCAGGCCAGTCTACGACCGGTCGCCCGCGTCCTTCTCAAAGCGCCGCAGGGGGGTCTCCGGTCAAGCCTTGGCCACCGAGTCCCCCGAGGAAGCTGCTTTGCGGGAGGCACCGTTGGATGGTGGAAGGAGAACCAGCACGGGCATGGACTGCTGAGAAACGGGATTACTTTGTCAACTGGCGGAGATGGCGTCCATCGACATCGATGATGAAGAGATGGCTCGCCTCCCCGATCTCCCGATGGAACGCGATCCTGGACCCATCCGGGGACCAGGAGGGAGAGGCGTCGGCCCCTGAGCTCTCCGTGAGACGAGTGATGTTGGCCCCCCGTGCGTCCATCACGAAGATGCTGAGGGGTCCATCCCGGTCCGAATCGAAGGCGATCTTGGCGCCGTCCGGAGACCATGCCGGATCCGCATCACGTCCGGCGTTGCGGGTGAGCTGAACGATGCGTCCCCCGTTCGTATCCATCACGTAGATCTCGTCGTCCCCCGTCCGGTTGGAGACGAAGGCGATCTTGGTCCCGTCCGGGGACCACGTCGGTTCCCATTCCCTGCTGCCCGGACCGCCCGTGAGGACCCGCTTCCTGCCTCCGTCCGCGTCCATCACGCAGATGTCGAGGCCCTCGAACGAGGGGCCACACGCGAACACGATCTTTGATCCGTCGGGCGACCAGGACGGGAAGATGTCACCAGGCTGCTTCGGTTTGCTGAGATTCACGGGATCGGAGCCGTCCACATCCATGGCGAAGATGGCCACGGGCCCATCCCTATCCGAATCGAACACGATCTTCGAGCCGTCCGGCGAGAACGAGGGGTCCAGATCCTTCGCTGGACTCGACGTCAACCTCGTGAGGCCGGTCCCGTCGACGCCGATGACGTAGATCTCGTCATTGCCGCTCCGATCCGAACTGAACACGATCCTCGATCCGTCGGGCGCGAACCGCGGCGAGAGATCGTACCCGCCAGCCAGAGCCGAGCCAACGCCGCGAGTTCCGCCCCCTGCACAGGCGGGTATCAGCAAGAGCCCGACGGAAATCACATCCGCAAGCCGCCAGCGTCTCGTCCGCGGGGATCCGGCCGTGTGGCCACCGCTCGGTTCACTCACGCCGCACCCTCACATTCATGGATGGGACAGTTCCACACGCTCTCAGGTTTCGGCGTGCCGGAGGCACTCATTGAGCGGCCGGCGGCCTCCCTGCTCCGGTCACCGGGGCCGGCCCCTCGGGGCGAAGCACTGGGCTCTGAGTTGAGCGCAGGGAAAGACGGGCATGGGATCGGCCATAGAGTCGGGGGGTGGACCTGCGGTTCGGTGTCACGGTCATCCCCTCGGCGTCGGGGAATTCCGATCCGGTGGGTGAGGCCCGCCACGCCGAAGAGCTCGGCTTCGACCTGGTCACCGTGTGGGACCACCTCCACGGTACCCGCCCCTCGTACGAGACGTGGACGCTCCTCACGTGGCTGGCGGCTTCGACGTCCCGCATCTCGGTTGGAACCAACGTGCTCGGGCTCCCGTACCGCAACCCGGTTGTCATCGCGAAGATGGCCGAGACCCTGGACCGGCTCTCCGGCGGCCGGCTGATCCTGGGGCTCGGCGCCGGCGGCAACGACGCGGAGTTCGAGGCGTTCGGCCTTCCGGTCCGCTCACCCGGCCGGAAGCTCGAGGCCCTCGAGGAAGCCATCACCATCATCCGGGGCGTGTGGTTCGGCCCGGGGTTCACCTTCGAGGGCCGCCACTACCGGACCCTCGGCGCCGAGGTCGAGCCGAAGCCGTCCCGGCCCATCCCCATCTGGGTCGGCACGTACGGACCGAGGGGGCTGGACCTCACGGGACGGATAGCCGACGGGTGGCTGCCGTCGATGCCGTACGCGCCACCTCCCGTGGCCGGGGAGAAGCTGAAGGCCGTCCGCGAAGCGGCCGAGCGTGCCGGGCGTGATCCCGACGCTCTCACGTATGCCTACAACATGTCGGCCCGCGTCGGCGGGGACCCCGGGTCCGACCCCGACCGCCTGCTGGCCGGGGAGCCCGAAGCGGTGGCCGAGCGGCTCGCCGGCTTCGTGGCCGACGGGTTCACGTGCCTGAACTTCTGGCTCTCCGGGGATCGAGCCGATCAGCGCGAGCGCCTGGCACGCGAGGTCCTGCCGGCCGTCCGCGACCTCGCGAGGTAGACCCGCGGCTAGGGCCTGTTGGCGAGAGACTTCTCGATGACCACGAGGATCTCGTCGCCCACGAGCTCGTCCCGCTCGATCAGCGCGTTACGGAGAGCCTCCACCACGTCGCGGTTCTCCGCGAGCAGCGCACCCACTCGCTGCTTCTGCGTGGCCAGGATGTCTTCCACCCGCGCCTTCCCGTCCCGGTCCGCGATGACCTTCCCCACCAGGTTCCTGCTCCCGATGGGCCCCTCGGCGATCGCGTCGAAGGAGATCAGCGACCCGGCCATCCCGAACGAGCCGACCATCTGCGCGGCCAGGGCAGTGGCGCCGGCCAGGTCCGAGGCCGGGCCGCTGCCCGACTCACCGAGGAACAGCTCCTCCGAAACCAGCCCGCCGAGCGCGATGGCGATGTGCGACTCGATCTCCGACCTGGTTCGGGTGAACCGTTCCTCCTCGTCGCCATGCGCGAGCAGCCCGAGCGACTGACGGCGCTTGATGATCGACAGCACCTCGAGGCGACGGCCGGTGCCCACGAAATACGCGACGGTCGCGTGGCCGGCCTCGTGCGTGGCCACGGCCCGCCGTTCGCCGTCCGTGTAGGTCACCGCCTGCTTGATGCCGATCTCCTCGGTCAGCTTGGCGTCGTACACGTCGTCGAGGTTCATCTCGCGCCGGCCACCGCGGAGGGCGACGAGCAACGACTCGTCGAAGAGGTGCTCGATCATCACCGGCGTGTACCCGAACGTGTCGTGGGCCATGCGCTCCCGGAGCGACCCCTCCTCGAGCTGCGGGTGATGGGCCTTTCGGTCGAGGAAGAAGTCGATGAGGTCGCGGCGGCCCTGCTTCGTCGGCAGGTCGAAGTACAGTCGCTGGTCGAACCGGCCAGGGCGGAGCAGCGCGGGATCCAGGTTGTCGGCCCGGTTGGTGGCGGCGATCAGCAGGATGTTGTTGTACTTGGGCCTCCCGGTGGACAGCCGGCGCTGCGGCGTGAGGTAACCGTTGATCCATTCGATCACGGCGCCCTTCATCCGCTGGCGGAGGGGAGGCTGGTCGAACGACTGCATCTGGATGAGCAACTCGTTCACCATGCCCGACCCGCCGGGGCTGATCATGCGGTTCGCGCTTCGGCCGAGGCCCGTGGGGTCCGGCGAAGCCGACAGCGACCCGCGGTCGGACCCGATGGCGTCGATCTCCTCGATGAACCCGATCGCGCCACCCTCCTTCCGGGCCAGCTTTCGGAGGATCTTGAAGAAGGACCGGATCCGGGACCCGGTCATGCCGAACCACATCGACTGGAACGCCGGGGCCGAGATGAACAGGAACGGCACGCCGGCCTGCTTGGCCATGGCCTTGGCCAGGTACGTCTTGCCAGTACCGGGCGGTCCCTCGAACAGGATGCCCCGGCGGGGGTTGCCGCCCAGCTCGTCGCGGAACGTCGCGTACCCCAGGAAGACGTCGAGGGTCCGGACGACCTCGTCCACCTGCGTGTCGAGTCCCTGGATCTCGGTCAGGCCGACCTCGATCTCCTCGGGACGGACGATGACATGCGGCGACCGGCCGCTGAACAGCGGCATGGCCATCATGAGGAAGATGGCCACGAAGATGAGGAAGACCGGAAGGAACAGGATCCAGTTCGGACCGAGGCTCGGCATGTCGATGGGGTTGTTCGTGAAGTAGCGGTACCAGAGGTAGACGTCGATCCCGCCGAGGATCACGATCGCCCGCCGGACCCGCTTGCGACGGGTCTGCTCCCGGACCCGGAACACGTCGGCCTTGCCCGCGCGCAGGATCTCGGTGCCCTCGAGAAGGCTTGCGGTGGACCGATCCTTGTTCACGGCGGTTCCCCTCTCCGGCCGGCTCACGGCCGCCTCAGCATCCTACGGTCAGGGCCTACAGCGCGCATCCGCCGTTCGCCCTAGAGGGCATCCGAAGGGCCTAGGGGAGCGCGGGTGCCGGTGCCGCGGTCGAACGACTATCGTGCTCTCGCTTTCGGATCCAGGAGCGTGCGTGGCCAGGAAGAAGCAGGCGCCCGTAGCCCAGGAGGACGCCCGGACCGTGGGGGGGCTCCTCAGGGGGCTCCGCCGCGCGGCCGGCTTCCGGGCCGTCCAGGACGCCGCGGACGCCCCGGCCTGCCCCGCGGCCAGGCAGACCATCTACGCCTACGAGCGCGGGGGCCTGACCCCGTCCCTCAAGCAGTTCCTGGAGTTGGTGGAGTTCTACGCCCTCAAGGCGCAGCAACGGACGGGCGCCAAGCCGGCGGAGGACCTCCGCGCCCAGGCCGTGGCCGCCGTCACCCGGGCGCTCTCGCTTCGCGCGTACAACGTAACGAGCGCCATGGAGCTGATCCAGCGCCTCCAGCCGCCACTCCAGAAGAAGCGGTGAGGGCCGGTGCTGACCGACATCGACCACGTGGGCATCGCGGTCGACGATCTCGACGCAGCGATCGACCACTACCGCCGGACCTTCGGCGTGGACCCGGCACATCGCGAGGTGGTCGTGTCCCAAGGGGTCGAGGAGGTGCTGTTCCTCGTGGGCACCTCGTACATCCAGCTCGTGGGGGCGCTCGGACCGGAGACGCCGGTCGGCCGGTTCCTGGCGAAGCGGGGGCCCGGCCTGCACCACGTGGGCTATCGCGTGGACGACGTCGCCGCAACCCTGGACAAGCTGAAGGCGGAGGGCGTGCCGCTGATCGACGAGGCACCGCGCCCAGGATCGCGGGGGACCACGATCGCCTTCGTCCATCCGAAAGGTATGTACGGGGTGCTGATCGAGCTGGTGCAGGAACCCAGCTAGGGGAGGTCCTTCAGCCCGGCCGTGGGGACGTTGATCAAGACGGCCACGTTCCCTTCGGGGAGCTTCCCTTCGGCCATCAGCTGGTGGACGTGGCCGCTCTCCTCGTACCGGTAGGTATGTCCCAACGTGGTCTGGATCTTCCCTTCGCGCACGAGGTGGTTGAACGCCGCGGCCTGCTCGTCGTTGAACAGATGCGAGCCCTGGTACCGCTTCTGCATGTACCAGAGGTACCGGACGTCCACGAGCGTGTCGTAGCCGCTGGTGCCGGCGCAGATCACCACCATGCCGCCGCGGTCGCACACGAAGATCGAGGTGGGGATGGTGTCCTCGGCCGGGTGTTCGAAGACGATGCGTGGGCTCCGCCGCTCCCCCAGCGCATCCCAGACGGCCTTGCCGAAAGCCTTCGCGCCCTCGAACCAGCTCTTCCAGTCCGGCGAGTCCCACTTCGGCGGCACGCCCCAATGTGCGAAGTCCTTGCGGTTGACGTAGCCAACCGCCCCGAGCTTCTTGCAGTACTCGCCCCGGTCCTCGGAGGAAACGACGGCGACGGCCTTCCCGCCCGCGAGCGTGACGAGCTGGATGGCCATCGACCCCAGGCCGCCCGAGCCACCCCACACCAGCACCACGTCGTCTTCCTGCACGGTGTGCGGGGGCCATCCGTGGAGCATCCGGTAGGCCGTGGCGCCGGTGAGCGTGGGCGCCGCCGCCTCCTCCCACGTGAGGTGCTCGGCCTTGGGCAGGCACTGGTGGGCCTGGACCTTGGTGAACTGCGAGAACGAGCCCCAACACGAGTCGTACCCCCACACCCGGAAGCTGGCCGCCAGGCCCGGCTCCTTGCCGGCCACCACCCACGGATCGTCCCGGTCCCACTGGCCGGCGTGCACGACCACCCGGTCGCCCACGCTGACGTTCGTGACCTCGGGGCCGACCGCGTGGACGATGCCGGCCCCGTCGGACCCCACGATGTGGAAGTCGGTGGGCTCCCCCCACCGAGCCTGGGTCTTGGTGACGTCGATGGGGACGCCTCGCGCCGCCCACACGTTGTTGAAGTTCACGCCGGCGGCCATGACCATCACCAGCGCCTCGCCCGGCCCGATGTCCGGGACGTCGACCACCTCGTCCCGGATCGACTCCTCCGGCTCGCCGAACCGTTCGGGTCGAACGAGCTGCGCGTGCATCCGACTCGGGACGTCACCGATCGGAGGGAGCTCGCCGATCTCGTACAGGTCCTTGGCCACGTCCTCCTCCCATCTGCCCACGCGGGTCGCGGGCCCCGACGATAGGCGAGGGGCGCAGCCGACGACAAACCTCTCGGTCCTACGACGGGAGGCTTGCCGGCCGTGTTCTCAGCCGAAGCTCGCCGCCTCATCGGCCTCGGTCGCACCCGTCTACGGGGGGAAGGCGCTCGCCGGGCACACCGCCGCCCGGGGACACCACCGACAGTACTGCCCGGGGGTGAGGTCGAGCGTCCGTCCGGCCTCGGTCGCCGCCGCGGCACGGACGGCTCCGATCACGCGCTCGGCGGCGCGATCGAGGATCCGCTCGTCCACGTCCTCGGCCTGCCACTCGCCCGAATCCAAATACAGGGTTGCGACCCGGTACGGCGGCACCCCGAACCGGAGCGCGAGCAGCAAGGCGTAGAACCGCATGTCCTCGGCGTGCTCGGGCCACGCTCGGCCGGTCTTGAGGTCGATCGCGAGGCGCGTGGCCCGTCCAGGCTCGACCGGCGAGGTCGAACCGAGCACGAGGTCCATGGTCCCGCTGAGCACGACCGCACCACCGAGCAGCTCCACCCGGACGTGCCACTCGGTGGAAGGTGCGAGCTCCCGCCGCATCCGCCGAAGCGGCGGCATCGTCGACCGGAACAGTTCGAGGGTCTTGGCCGCGTCCATCAGCGCCTCGTCCCGCCGAAGGCCGTCGAGGCCGTCCCAGAACCCCCGGAAGGCGTCGTCCTCGACCAGTCGATCCGCGGCCTCCTCGACCAGGCCGTGAGGATCGCGGTCCTCGCGCCCGGCGACCTCGAGCTCGACCGCCTTGTGCGCCAGCCGTCCGGCGGCGAATCGCGGCGTGAACGAGAACGGTTCGCGCTCCCCCGCCCGGACGGCGTCGAACAGCCCCGGGCACCGGGCCAGGTTGTTCAGGCTCGACTTGCCGAGCCACAGCGGATCGGTCAGCTCGACCGCACGGACGGCTTCCTCGATCCGATCCCGCAGGCGGGACACGACGTCGGAGAAGACTGGCCGTGCGCCCGGTCCGATCAGCCGGTCGAGCGTCCGACGCTGCGATGGCGAGAGCTCCACCCGGGCGTTCACATGCCGGATCGTAGGAGCACCCACTGACACCCAGGCCCCGGCCGCGGACGACGGCCGACGAGGCTACGGCTCGTCGTTCGGAAGCCGGAATCCCGAGCCCCGTCGGAACGCGAGCGCCGTGCGCATGCCGCCGAAGAACCTTGGCAGGACGATCCTGGTGAACCGGCGCCGGTCGAGGACCGCGATAGCGGCGATAGTGAGGACCGGGGCCCAAAGGAACGCGTTCCGCCCGGTCCACAGCCGCCACAGGAACCCGCCGTAGCCCACGGCCTGGAGGGCCATCGACAGGGCCTCGTTCCGGAGCACCAGGAACCCGCCACCCAGGACGACGAGCACGGCAGCGACGACCGGCGCGGGGATGTACCCATCGGCCGCCAGCCCCACCAGCACGCCAGCCCCGACGAGCGTGTCCGCCGGGAGGTCGAAGCCGCCCAGGCGGGTCCGGCCCCGGCCGGCCCGGGCCACCCGCCCGTCCGCAAAGTCTGTGAGCCACGCGAGGGAAAGGAGGACGGCCGCCGGTGCGATCCGGCCAGCCGCGAGCACGACCGCCAAGGCGAGGGCCAGGAGCGCCCGCGTGAGCGTCAGCGCGTCCGCCACCCACGCAGGCAAGGCCCTCCCCCTTCGAGACGCTCCAGGTCCCGCATCGCGCGGCCGGGACCGGCTGCGTGCGGCTGACGATACACTCCGGGGACCATGGCCAAGACCGAGGAGGAGGCGCCCCGGGTCCCCCCGGTCACGGTCGAGCAGCGGATCGAGGAGCTCCGCAAGCGCAAGGCCGCGATGCTCGACCCCAACCGCAAGGACGCCGTCCGCAAACAGCACGAGCGGGGGAAGCTCTCGGCCCGGGAGCGCCTCGAGCTCCTGATGGACAGAGGTTCCTTCCAGGAGACCGACCCCTTCGCCGTCCATCGGTCGCACGACTTCGGGATGGAGCGGAACCGCCCGGCGGGCGACGGCGTGGTGACCGGCTACGGGACCATCGACGGCCGGAAGCTGTTCGTGGCGTCCCAGGACTTCACGGTGTTCGGCGGCTCGCTCGGCGAGGTGCACGCCGAGAAGATCTGCAAGGTCCTGGACCTTGCCGTATCCACCGGCGCGCCGTTCGTCTCGATCAACGACTCGGGCGGCGCTCGGATCCAGGAGGGGGCCGCCTCCCTCGCCGGCTATGGCTACATCTTCGACCGCAACGTCCGAGCCTCGGGCGTGATCCCGCAGATCAGCGTTATCCTGGGCCCGTGCGCCGGCGGCGCCGTGTACTCCCCGGCCGTCACCGACTTCACGTTCATGGTCCGGGAGACCTCGCACATGTTCATCACCGGGCCCGACGTCATCAAGGCCGTCACAGGCGAGGAGGTCTCCTTCGAGGAGCTGGGGGGGGCCATGACCCACGCGTCGCGCTCCGGCGTGGCGTCCTTCATCTCCCAGGACGAGGAGGAGTGCCTGGCGACGGTGCGCCACCTCCTGTTGTTCCTGCCGTCGAACAACCTGGAGGATCCGCCCTCCTACGCCCCGGTGGACCACCCAGAACGGCGGGACGAGGGCCTCACCCACCTGATCCCCGACTCCGCCCGCGAGCCCTACGACATGCACGAGGTCGTTCGCCGCGTGGTGGACGACGGCGAGTTCTTCGAGGTCTTCCCGTTCTGGGCCATGAACATCGTGATCGGGTTCGCCCGGCTGGACGGCAGAACTGTCGGCGTGGTGGCCAACCAGCCGAAGGTGCTGGCCGGAACCCTCGACATCGAATCGTCCGAGAAGGCCTCCCGGTTCGTGCGGTTCTGCGACGCCTTCAACGTTCCCATCCTCACGTTCGTCGACGTCCCCGGGTTCCTGCCGGGGACGGCTCAGGAGTATGGCGGCATCATCCGTCACGGCGCCAAGCTCCTCTACGCGTTCGCCGAGTCCTCGGTGCCGCGCATGACGGTCATCACGCGAAAGGCGTACGGGGGCGCGTACCTGGTGATGAACTCAAAGCACCTGCGAGCCGACGTGTCCTTCGCCTGGCCCACTGCCGAGATCGCGGTGATGGGCCCGGACGCCGCCGTGAACATCGTGAACAGGAAGGAGATCGAGAAGGCGGAGGACCCGGGGGCCCGCCGGGCCGAGCTCATCGCCCAGTACCAACGGAAGTTCGCCAACCCCTACGTGGCGGCCGAGCGGGGGTACGTCGACGACGTGATCGAGCCGGCCGAGACGCGGGCCCGGCTCATCAAGGCCCTTCGGATGCTGGCCACCAAACGCGAGGCCGTCCCGGCCCGCAAACACGGGAACATCCCGCTGTGACCGACGAGCCACGGTTCGAGCTGCCCGACGGCCTCTCCCGCGAGGAAGAGCGGGCCATCCTGCTCGCGTTGGAGCGGTACCTCCTTCAAGAGAGCCCCCAGCCCGACCCGTGGGTCATGGCGGGCCGGCTGGACGCCACCGGGTACGGGGTCCTCCAGGCCCGCCGGCACATGGCCGCCGCCTGGCTCGCGCCGACACGGGCCGGGTTCGTCCGCCCGGGCATCCCCGCGTTGGGCGGCCGAGGCGAGGCACGGTAGGGGATGGGCGAGGACTTCAACCGCGCCGCGTCTCACTGCCCCAACTGCCAGGCCGAGTACCGGGTGGGGTTCGAAGCATGTGCCGACTGCGGGATCGCGCTTGTCCCGGGGCCAGCACCGGCACCGGAGGAGCACTTCCCCACCAAGGACGAGTGGGCCCAGGCGACCGAACGCGTCTGGGGGGACGGCCCGAAGGGGGGCGAGGAACACCCCGAGCCGGTGGTGCTCGTAGAACTCGGGTGGGAAGAAGCATGGATGCTTGCAGGCCGTTTGAACGACGAGGGAATCGAGGCCCGCGTCTCACCGGACTACGAGGCAAACCTCTACGGGAAGGACCCCATCCTCTCCAGGCAGCGCTTCGAAGTGCTCGTGCCCAAGGGCGAACTTGAGGGGGCGCGCGAGGTGGCGCGGGCCATCGTGGAGGGGCGGACATCGATCTGACGGCGGCGACCAAGACACCGCTCGCCGTTCAGGGGCGCACGGACGCGCTGGAGGTGTTCCGGGACGAGGGCTGCTCGCCCCCCCGGTTCTGGGGGAACGGCCCCGGCGACACGTATGGGCGGCATTCCCACGGCTACCACAAGGTGCTGTTCTGCCTGGCGGGTTCGATCACGTTCCACGCGGGCGGGGGCGACCTCGAGCTCTCGGCCGGCGACCGGCTCGACCTCGAGGCCGGCACGGAGCATGGCGCCACTGTCGGAATGCGTGGCGTGGAGTGCGTGGAGGCATCCCGTTGACCCGTGTGGCCATCCACATCGACCACCTATGGTTCCACGCGCCGGGCGGGATCGGGGCCTACATCCGCAACCTCGTGCCGTCCCTGGCCCGTCGGGACCCCGCCTTGGATGTCCGCCTGTTCCACGCTCGGTTCGACCGCGAAGAGCCGCCGGAGCGATGGATGCGCGACTTCTGGGTCGAGGAGTTGCCAGCACCGATCAGGACGCTGTACCCCCGGTGGGACCTCACCGGCCGGCCGGCTCTGCCCCCGAGCCTTCAGGCTGCCGACGTGGTGCACGCCACGAACCCCGCCGCCATCCCCCCGACCGCCCCCGGCCAGAGGCTGGTCGTGACCGTGCATGACATGGCCTTCGAGTATTACCCGGGGATGCTCCCCCGGACGTGGCGGGCGATGTACCGGCTGGGCGTGCGGGCGGCCGTCCGGCGGGCCCACGCCCTCATCACGCCATCGAGGAACACCGCGGAGGATCTGCTGTCGCGGACGAAGGTCGACCCGGAACGACTGCACGTGGTGCCGCTGGCCTCATCGCTCGAGCTCGGCGGGGCCGACCCCGACGCGACCCTGGCCCGCCTGAAGGTCCCCGAGCCGTACGTGCTGTTCGTGGGGACCCTGGAGCCTCGCAAGAACCTGGTCCGGCTGATCCGGGCGTACCGCCGGGTCGCGACCACCGGGCTCCCCCACGCCCTGGTGCTCGCGGGGCCCCTGGGCTGGCGCCACGACGCGCTCATGCGGGAGATCGCCCTGTCGGGCCCCGGGGACATCGTGTTGACTGGCGCGGTGTCGGCACCGGACCTCGACGCGTTGTATCGAGCGGCCGACGTGTTCGCCTACCCATCGCTGTACGAGGGGTTCGGGCTCCCCGTGATCGAGGCCATGGGCCGGGGCATCCCCACGGTGGCGTCGAACACGTCCTCGGTGCCCGAGGTGGCAGGCGACGCCGCAGTGGGGGTGAACCCCCGGTCCGTGCGGGAGATCGCCAAGGCCATCGAGCGAGTGCTCACCGACCTCGATCTCGCCGAGCGCCTATCGATGCGGGGCAGGCGGCAGGCCGAACGGTTCTCGTGGGACGAGACGGCCCGCCTCACCCTCCAGGTCTACGAGAACGTGGTGGGGGCGAAGTGATGGTCTCGCGTCAGGAGTCGTAGTCGTAGAACCCCTTGCCGCTCTTGCGGCCGAGCTGGCCCGCCGTGACCATCCGCTTGAGGAGCGGCGGCGGCGCGAACAACGGTTCCTTGAACTCCTCGAACAGCACATCGGCCACATACAGCGCGGTGTCGAGGCCGATCAGGTCGAGGAGCTGGAGCGGGCCCAGGGGATGCCCCAGGCCGAGATGGACGGCGGCGTCGATGTCCTCGCGGGTAGCGAAGCCCTCCTCGAGCATCCGGACCGCGCCGTTCAGGTACGGGATCAGGAGCATGTTCACGATGAACCCGGCCCGGTCCCGCGAGAGCACGGCGGCCTTGCCCAGCACGCCACCGAAGGCCGTGGCGAATTCGACCGTCTCGTCGGAGGTGGTGATGGCCCTCACGATCTCGATCAGCCCCATCACCGGCACCGGGTTGAAGAAGTGCATCCCGACGACCCTGTCCGGCCGCGTCGTGGCGGCGCCCAGCTCCACGATGGGGATGGAGGACGTGTTGCTGGCCAGGATGGCCTCCGGCTTCGTGACCTCGTCGAGCTGCCGGAAGACTTCGCGCTTGGTCTCGTACGCCTCGGTTGCGGCCTCGATCACCAGTTCCCGGTCGGCAAGTTCCGCCATGTTCGTGGTCCCCGAGATGCGAGCGAGCTCGGCGTCACGTTCCTGTCCGGAGATCTTGCCGCGCTCGACGGCTCGGAGCGTCGAGGCATCGATCCGGCCCCCGCCCGCCTCCACGAGCTCTTTCGTTGCCTCCAGGTACACCACGTCCAGGCCGGCTCGGGCGCACACCTCGACGATGCCGGAGCCCATGACCCCGCACCCGACGACGCCGACCCTCTTCACGTCCTCAGCCCTCATCGATCCCTCCTGGGCGTGACAGCCGAAGCCTAGCGCGAGCGTGCCGGAGACCGCCGGCCCACCGCGTGAGGTCAGCAGACCTGCTGGAGGAGCGGGTACGGGTTCACGGCGCTGCCGATCACGTCGTACCCGTAGGCGCTGTCCGGCCACTCCGAGGGAATGACGTTGGGGTGCCACTCGAAGTGGTCGTGGTAGACGCCGCCCTGCGCGTCCCCGGTGTTGCCGACGTAGCCGATGACCTCGCCGGCCTCCACCGACCCGTTCGAGTTCTCCGAGTAGGCGGACAGGTGCGCGTTGTATACGTATCCGAGCGATCCGTACACGTACACGGCGTTGCCGCCGAGCGTGTTCGACGACGATCGGGCGGTCCCGCCGAACGGCGCCCGGATCGGCGTTCCAAGCGGGGCCACGATGTCGTTCCCCGCATGTGGGTGGTAGCCGCCCGCATATCGCGGAGCGCCGAACCCGTCGTACACCGCCCGCGGCTGGTCCACCGGACAGAACTTGAACACGCCGTTGCTCACCCCCGACAGGGCCGCCAGCCATTCTCGGTACTCGCGCCCGAGCTTCTCGACCAGGGTCTCCGCCTCTGCCTTCTTGTCCTCGATATCGCCGTAGATCTCCCTCTGCTGCGCGAACTGCGCCTCGAGCTGGGTCTGCTCTCCTCGCAGTCGCCCCAGCGCGTCGGCCTGCTTGGCTCGGAGCCGCTGCTGTCCTCGGGCCTCCGCGGTGAGCTGGTTCCTCAGGTTCTGGACTCTGTTGGCGAGGTCGGCGTCGGCCTGGGTGATGGCGTCGACGTACTCGAGCCGGGCTGACAGGTCCGAGAGCGACGTCGCCCCGAGCAGGAACTCGACCGGGCTCGCCGGGCCCTGCATGAACGTCTCCCGGACCCGCTCGTTGAGCTGGGTCTCCACGATCTCGTACTGCTCCTCCGCCCCGGCGAGCCTGCGTTGGGTCTGGAGCAACTCGGCGGTGGTGGCGTCGTACTCGGCCTGCTGCTCGGCAATCTGCTGGGCGAGCGCGGCGGACTCCGCGGAGATCCGGTCCAGCATGGCCTGCTGGTCCTCGATCTGGCGCTCCAGCACGGCCAGGCGGGCCTTGGCCCGGTCCAGCTCCTCTTTGGGACCCGCACCCGCAGCCGGAGCCAGCGTGATGAGCAACAGCATTGCCGCAGCAGCACCGGCGACGCGGTGCCGGGAGAGACTGGAGCGTCCCCGGTTCGCTCTCATGAAGAGGTCTTTCCTATCGGACGGCGGGCGGAGCGTCAAACGACGCCCCCACAGGGTGCCCTCGATGGGGACCCATTTCAAACACCTCCTCGGCGACCCGGGCCCGGCCCTTGGCCTACAGGTCGGTGCCCGGAAGGCCCAGGTCCCTGGCGATCAGGAGCCGCTGGATCTCGCTCGTCCCCTCGCCGATCTCGAGGACCTTGGCGTCCCGGTAGAACCGAGCCACTGGGAACTCCTCGATGTATCCGTAGCCCCCGTGGATTTGCACGGCCTCCCGCGCGCACGTGACGGCGATCTCGCTGGCGTACAGCTTCGCAATGGCCGCCTCGGTCTTGTAGGGCCGCCCGTGGTCCTTCAGCCACGCGGCGTGGAAGTAGGCGAGTCGGGCCGTCTCCACCGCCACCCGCATGTCGGCCATCTTGAACTGGAGCGCCTCGAACGAGCCGATGGGACGACCGAACGCCTCCCGCTCCGTCGCGTACTTCACGCTCTCCTCCAGGCACCCCCGGGCCAGGCCGGTCGCGAGCGCGGCGAGAGCGATCCGCCCGTCGTCCAGCACCTCCAGGAACTGGGCATGGCCCCGGCCCCGCTCCCCGAGGAGGTTCTCCTTCGGCACCCGGCAGCCCTCGAACGCGAGCTCATGCGTGTCGCTGGCCCGCCACCCAACCTTGCGGTACGCGCGCCCAACACTGAACCCCGCCGCGTCCGTCGGCACGACGATGTTGGAGATCTCACCATCGCCGGTCGCCGCCGCCACCACGCAGACCTTTGACATCGGCGTGCCCGAGTTCGTGATGAACGCCTTCGAGCCGTCGATCACCCACTCGCCGTCATCCAGGCGCGCGGTCGTCCGGATCGAGCGAGCGTCGGAGCCGCCGCCAGACTCGGTCAGGGCGAACGCCCCCAGGATCTGACCACGGGCCATCGGGACGAGCCACCGCTTCTTCTGGTCCTCGGTCCCGAACCGGTAGATGGGGTTGGCCCCCAGGCCCACGGCCGCCTCCAGCGTGACGGCGACCGACGAGTCGAACCGGGCGATCTCCTCCAGGCACAGGCAGAACGTGAGGAAGTCCCCGTCGAGGCCCCCGTACCGCTCCGGGAACGGCATGCCGAACAGACCGAGCTCGCCCATCCGCCGCACGACCTCCAGGGGGAATCGTTCCTCCCGGTCGTGCTCCTCAGCGACGGGGGACACGACTTCCTGAGCGAACTGCCGCACGGCCTTCTGGAAGTCCCGCTGCTCCCCGGTCAGGTCGAAGTCCACGAGGTTACGCTTCGACAGGGAGGAGCTCGATGAGGACCAGCCGCCGGTGGTGGGCCTCGAGTGTCTGCCGGGCCCGCTCCAGCTCGTCCTCTCCGCCCACCGCGTCGGCCCCGAACAGGCGGCCGATGAACCACGTGATCGAAGCGATCTCGTTCGCCCACCCGCGGCGCCGCTCCACGTCCAGCTGCGACAGCGCCATCCGTAGGGCCTCCTCCCGATCGTCCTCCGCCAGCAGCAGGAGGGTCTCGGCCATCGCCAGGTCCTCATAGGCCCAGGGCGGGGCGGTTCCCATCTGGGCGGCGGCCTCCTCAATCACCAGCCGGGCCGCCGAGACATCGCCGAGGAGGAGCAGCAGTCGGCACATCTCGTAGCCGGCCCACGTGATGAGGCTCCGCTCCTTGAGCTCCTTGCACAGACGCAGGGCCTCACGGACGTCGGTCTGGGCGTCCTCGATCCGGCCGGCCACGCGGTGTAGCATGCCCCGAGACAAGAGCGAGTTCGCCAGCTCCCACTTCGCCCCGAGCTCCCGGTGGATCCGGATGGCGTCCGACAACAGTGGCAGTGCCTCGTCGGGGCGCCACATCCGCCGGAGGGACCCGCCCAGCCCATCCTCGGCTACGGCCACCGTGAACGCGTCGTCCATGGACTGCCCGATGGCCAGAGCCTCCCGCATGAAGCCCTCCACCTCCTCCTCGTCGCCCACGGACGTGGTGGCCACGCCCATCGAGACCAACGCCCTGGCCTCCACCCAGGGATCACCTTCGGGGTTGCTCCGAGCGGTCTCCAGTGCCTGTTCGAAGACCTGTCGAGCCTCCCCGAGTTCGTCCCCGTGGTAGTGGACCCATCCCGCGGACAGCAGCGTCCGGGCCAGTGTCCAGGGGTCGCCGAGTTCCTTGGCGGCCGCCAGGCCCTGGTCGAACAGATGGGCGGCCTCCTCTCGGTCGCCGCGGACGGTGAGCAGGATGTCGCCCAGGAACCGGCCGGCGTGGGCCTGGACCGTGAGTAGGTCCTCGCTCGCGAGCTTCAGCGCCCGTGACAGCAGCACCTCGGCCGCGTCGAACTCCCCCAGCCAGTACCGGGCTTCTCCGATGCCGGACAGGATCCAGGCCTCTCGATCGCTCCACTCGCGCTCCGGCCCGGCAAGCGCGAGGGCCCGCTCGTACAGGTCGATGGCGGCCCGAGAGTCGATCCGTCTACGTGCCAGGTCGGCGGACCGAACCAGCGCATCCACGGCGCGGTCCGACAACGTCCGATCCTTCGGGTCGAGGTCCAGGGAGGCCTTCGCCGCCTGCTCCAGGTGATAGGCGAGGGACCGCGGGTAGCGCGCCGCCGTCTCGGGGTCTTCGGCCAGGGCGTCGGCCACACGCAGATGCAGTCGTTGCCGTGCCCGCTTTGGAAGGCTCTCGTAGGCCACGTCGCGGACCAAGCCGTGGCGGAACCGCCAGACGTCGGCTCCTTCCTCCTCTCGGACCAGAAGCTCCTCGTCCTCCAGCAGCTCGAGCACCTTCTCACTCGGCTCGGCGATGAGCGCCAACTCCGTGAGATCGAACGTTGAGCGGGCGAACACCGAGGCCTTGCGGACGAGCTCGCGTGCCTCCGGCGCGAGGTGGTCGATGCGCTCCGCGATCACCGCCTGGACGGTGGGTGGCAGGAGCGCCCGGGGCAGGGGCTCCGCGTCGGAGGAGAGCTCCGCCTCCGCGTGCATGAGCATGCCGGTGGTCTCGACGATGAAGAACGGGTTCCCACCGGCGTGCCGGGCGATCCGTTCGGCCGTCTCTTCGTCCAGTCGCTCACCGGCCTCCAGGGCGAGATCGGTGGCGTCGGCGAGCGACAGCGGCTCCAGGTACAGGTTCAACGAATCGCCGAGCCCGCCGCCCCAATCGGGCCGGTCATCCAGGAGGTGATACCGGGCCACGCACAGCAGGAGCAGCGGGAGCTCCTTGGCCTCCCGGACGACCTGCTCCAACAGGTCGAGGAGGGGGGGCTGGGCCTGATGGAGGTCCTCCACGACCATAGCGATCGGGCCCCGGGCCGAGAGCCCCTGGAAGAACGAAAGCAGTCCCGATCGGATCTCGGCCACCCGGTAGCGCCTTCCACCCCGCGGTTCCTCTCCCAGGCCGAGGGCGAGGCCCAGCCGGGCCGCCACCGCCAGGACCCGGTCGGCCGGGCAGCACGCCGCCACGACGGCCTCCAGCCGGGAGCGGAGGCGCTCGGGCGAGGCGTCGGGGCGCTCTCCCATCTCCTGGAGCAGGATCTGAGCGAGAGGACCGAACGTCACGTCCTCCTCGAACGGGCTGGCCCGGCCGGTGAGCACCTTGGTCCCCGCCGGCAGGCCCGCCACGAACTCGTCGGCCACCCGGCTCTTTCCGATCCCCGGCTCGCCGAACAGGGTCACCATGTGCCCGCGGCGGGCCTCCACGGCCCGTTCGAAGGTCTCGGTGATCAGGCGGAGCTCCCGTCGCCGGTCAACGAGGGGGATGGTTCGGCGGGACGAGCGGGGCACGAGCGCAACCACCGGCCAGGCGGGGAGGGCCTCATCGAACCCCTTCGCCCCCACCTCCCTGCGATCGTCGAACTCCACCTGGTCCTTGGTGAGCATCCACGTGGTCTCGCCGACCTGCACCGCGCCCGGCTCGGCGGCCTGCTGGAGACGGGCCGCGGCGTTCACCACGGGCCCGAACAGCAGCCCCCGCTCAGCGGACTCGGCCCCGATGGCCACCCGGCCGGTATTCACGCCCACCCGGCACCGGAGCGGCACCGGGATGCCGAACGCCTCTCCGATCCTCTCCACTCGCTTCACGATCGACAGCCCCGCCCGGATGGCCCGAAGCGCGTCGTCGTCGTGGCTGGTGGGGATCCCGAACTCGCCGACCACCGCGTCTCCGGCGAAGTTGTACGCCCGTCCCCGGAGCGACTCGAGCTCCTCGGTGACGGCCTGGTAGAACGCGCCAACGACCTCTCGGTACCGCTCTGCGTCGATCTGAGCCGACAGCTGTGTCGATCCCACGAGGTCCGTGAACACCACGGTCGCGAGCTTCCGCTCCTCCGTCGGAGGGGCCCCCACCGGGAATCCGCAGTTCGGGCAGAACCGGGCCTCCTCGGGGAGCGGTTCGCCGCAGCGCTCGCACAATGCCTGGCTCATCGGGCCAAGCATACGAGGCACCGGAGACGGCCTTCGGCGAGCCTCAGGCTGACTCGTCGACAGCCGGGCGGAACCCTTCGATATCCAGGATGGAGCCGGTCCGCTGCCTCTCCGGCCTCACGACGACCTGGACCCGCTCGCCGATCTCGAGGGGCTCCTCGGCCGGGTCCAGGACGTGGTGGAGGAGGACGGCGTCGGCCCCGTCGAGCCGCACCAGCCCGAGCGTGACCGGCCGGTCGAGTGGCTCGCCCTCCACGCCCACGAACCCGATGGTGAACGAGACGAGTGTGCCTTCCGGGCGAAACTCAACATCGGCGGCCAGCTCTGCGAAGCATCGCTCGCAGAACAGCCGGGCCGGCACGTACGTGTACGAACAGGCCTCGCATCGCGACCCGAGGATGGCCCCGCGGTCGCGAAGGGCGGTGAAGAAGGCCTCGCCGGCGACGCCGGGCGTATAGCGGTGGCCGACCGGGAACTCACCCGGCCACCGGCGCACCTGGTCGGGCTGGGCGATCTTCTCCCGCATCAGCCGTCTCTCCGTGGGCGGAAATGCGCGATGTCGAGGATCGACCCGGTCCGCTCCCCCACCGATCGCCACACCGCCTCCACGCCCATCCCGATCCGCACGTCGTCCGGTTCGACCTCCCCCAACTTGTGGAGGAACCCCCCGTCCGAGCCGTCGATCGAGATGACCGCGGGGATCTCCGGAGACTCGAGCGGCTCCATGTCCCAGGACACGTGGCAGATCGAGTACGTCTGCACGATCCCGGTGTGCTCGACCTGCACCCATCCGTCGGTCTCCCGGAAGCAGCGCTCGCAGAACACGCGTGGCGGCACGAGCACCCGCTCACACTCACGGCACTCCCGACCGAGGATCTTGCCGTTCTGGAGCCCATCGAGGAACCGCCCGATGGCCACCCCCGCGTCCCATGCGTACCGCGCATCGACGGTGTGGTCCACGGCTCCGACGGCCGATCGGGACTGTTGATCAGACAGCGGGTGCCCACCTGCGGTGAATGGAGGCGTCTGGATCAGCGGAAGCGCGGTGGCCAAGGGTGGGGTCGAGCTTCGGTCGGCGCCCATCACGACCACGGTGCCGACCTGCATGAGGTCGCCCCAGGCCTGGGCCACACCGCGCTCGGGGGTACCGGGAACTTGCCGGGCACCGGCCTCCCCGCGGAGCTGCCAGAACAGCTCGGCGATCTTCATCAGCCCGGCCGCGGCGATCGGGTTGCCCACGCCGAGCAGCCCTCCCGAGGGACAGGAGGGCAGGTCGCCATCGCGGTCCAGCACCCCGTCGCGTGCCGCCTCCGGGGCCTTGCCCTTGTCGAACAGCAGCAGCCCCTCCAGGTGGTGCAGCTCCTTATAGTCGAACGGGTCGTAAGGCTCGGCGACGTGGATCTGCTTGCGGGGTTCCTTCACCCCGGCCATCTCGTAGGCCATCCGGGCGGCGTTCTCTACGTACTCCGGGTAGACGAGGTCGCGATTCGTCCAGTACGCCGTGTCGAGGTTCCATCCCACGCCTTCGATCCACACCGGCCGGTCGGTGATCCGCTTCGCTGCGTCCTCCGATGCGACCACGACGGCCACCGCGCCGTCCGAGATGGGCGACACGTCGAGCCGCTGCACCGGCCACGCGAGGACCTCGCTCTCGAGCACGTCCTCTACGGACACGTCGGCTTGCCCGAGCATCGCCGCGGGATGGTTCGCCGCGTTCCGCTTGTTCTTCACCGCCACCGCCGCGATGTCGCGCTTGTCGAGCCCGTACACCGACATGTACCGGTTCATCTCGAGCGCGAAGATCCACAGCAGGTTCGGGCCGAGGGGCCGCTCGAGGATGCTGTCGAAGATCGTCAGGAACGCCGCCTGGGGGTGGGGTCGCGTCGACGACATCTTCTCCTCGGCCACCAGGAGGGCCACGTCGAACATGCCGCTCGCCACGGTGTACCACCCCTGGATCGCCGTGAATACCCCGCTGCCCCCGCCCACGTACGTCCGGATGAACGGCTTGCCGACTCCGCCGGCCCCGTCGGACAGGTACTCGCCCTTCATGTGCACGCCGTCGAAGGCGTCGGGGGCCGAGGTGAGGCAGACCGCGTCGACGTCGGCCAGGGTGAGCTGGCATGAGTCCAGCGCGGACCTGGCCGCCTCCCACGCGAGCTCCTTCCCCGTCTCCTGGGCGCGGCGCATGAACCTGGTCATGCCCGCGCCGACGACGGCGACCCGCCGGCCCATCAGGCCTCGGCCTCCGTGTACTCGATGAGCTGCATCGAGTTGCCGTCCGGGTCGCTGAAGGAGGCGTAGCGGGCGAGGCCCGGCACCTCGCCGAGGTGCTCGTCGAAGTGTAGGCCCCGTTCCTCGAAGGTGGCCTTCGCCACGTCGAGGTCGTCCACCTCAAACACCACGGTCCCCCCGTGCGGCAGGACCTTCTCGTTCCCGGCGCCGTGCAGCCCGAGCCGGACCGTCCCGGCGTCGAACTCGGTCCACTCACCGCCGTACCGCCGGATCAGCTCGAGCCCGAGCGCATCGCGGTAGAAGGCCACCGCACGGTCCATGTCGGTAACCCAGAACCACACGTGGTCGACGCCGCCGACGGTCATCCCCCGGCTCCCTCGTCGTTGGCCAGCACAACGGCCGCGCCCGACGTGGTCGGGACCCCCCGCCACGACTGGGCCACCGCGATGTACGCCTCGTCCACCTGCCGCTCGCCGGCCTCGCCCCGGAGCTGCTCCACGCACTCGAGCAGCCGGGCCAGGCCGTTGGCCTCGAACAGGTTCCCCTGCCCCAGCGAGCCCCCCGACACGTTCACGGGGAGGTCTCCGTCCGCCTCGAGCCCCCCTTCCTCGAGCATCCCGGCGAGGTCCTCCGGGGTTGCGAGGCCGAGGGCCTCGAGGTGCTGGAGCTCCTTGAAGGCGTAGACGTCGTCGACCTCGGCCAGGTCAACCTCCTCGGCGGGATCGTCCAGCCCGGCCATCGCGTACGCCCGATCGGCGGCCCGGCGAACGAAGTCCGCTTCGCCCCACGACCGGCTCTCCAGCGTGGGGCTCCCCGAGGTCCATCCCACGCCGAGCAGCCAAACCGGGGACTCGGTGAGGTCCCGGACCATCTCCTCGGCGGCGAGCACCACCACCACGCACCCATCGGCCCGGGCCGCCACCTCCAGCTCTCGGAGCGGCCAGTAAAGCGGCGTCGAGTCGTCGACGTCCTCTGCGGCAAGGTCGGCCGGGTAGGCCGCCCGGGGATTGTCCAGCGCATTCCTCCGGTTCTTGGCCGCCACCATGGCGCAGTGCTCCTCGGAAAGCCCGGTCCGCTCCAGGAAAGCGTTCATGTCCAGGCCGGCCACGGCGAGGGCGGATGCGCCCAGGGGCCGGTTGAACACGGGGTCCAGCGCGAACTGCTCGATCGCGCCCAGGGATCGGATGTCCGAGGACTTGCTGTGCGCCTCGACGGCAACGACCCGGGCCACTCCCGATCGGAGCAGCATCATCGCGGTGGCCACGCCGTACAGCCCGTCTGCCGAGACGGTCTGCACCGGCCGCTGCATCGCCCCCAGCTGGTCGGGGACGTACTCGTCGAAGATGCTGGTGCCCTCCAGGAAGTCCTCGGAGCAGGACACGAACGAGTCGACGTCTCGGCGCGGGTCGACCGCCGCGTCGTCGTAGGCCCGCTGGGCGGCCTCGAACATCAGCTCCTTGTAGGACAGCCCCGCCGTGATCGGCGCGAACCCGGCGTGCCCCACCCCGACGACGGCGACCCGCGGTTCCACGTCCCGTGGTTCTACCACGACCCGGGCCTTGGCTAGCGGCCGAGGATCTTGCGCTTCTGGGTCTGAAACTCCTCCTCGGTGAGCACGCCGCGGTCGCGGAGATCGGCCAGGCGTTGGAGCTCGGTCGTGGCCGTCGGCGCCGCGGGTCCGGGGCGCATCTCGCGCTGCTGGTTCAGCTCGCCCTGGTGATAGATGGTCTTCTGCACGTGCTCGGGGTCGCGGATGTTCGAGAACACGTTCCGTCCGAATTCTCCCGCGGACTCGAGGATGAGATCCCCCGCCCCGATGATCCGCTCGAAGACGCTCTGCCGGAACCGCACGTCGTTGATCTTCTCGAGCGGGATCTCCATCGAGCGCTTGGCGATGAACCCGGCGCGGTGGATCACCCGATCGGTCGTGACCACGAAGTTCGACGTGACCCAGTCGATGAACCGGCCGAGCGGGTACCAGATCAGGATGACCACGGCGAGAACCAATCCGCCCCACACCACCACGCTCCGACCCGCGCCTTCGTCCGGCGCGTAGGCCACGGCCAGGAGGTAGCCCGCCACCACCAGAAAGGTCACGATCATCGGGCCGACCAGGGCGATCCAGTGGGGACGGAGGTCGAGGATCAGGTCCTCGCCCTCGATCAGCAGCCGTCTCGGAAATGGCACGGCGCGACGCTAACCCGGCCCGTCCACGCGAGCAACTACGGCCGGTTGGGCCCGGGGCCTTGCCTCACCGGCCATCCCCCACCCTTCCTCCACTCGGCAAGCCGCTCGGCCCTACAGGAGGTGCTCCACCTCACCGAACCGGATGACCTCGAGGCCGCGGCCCGTTCGTACGACGAGGGCGCCGGTCTCATCGACGTCGACGGCCTCTCCCTCCACGACGTGCCCCTCGGTGGTGGTGGCGCGGACCTTGGTCCAGAGCGTCGCGCACGCTTCCCGATAAGCCGCCGCGGTCGCGCCGGGGAACGCGGGGTGGCCCGGCTCGTACCGCCGGTGGAAGGCGTCGAGGAAAGCGTCGAGGAGCGCCGAAGCGTCGGCATCCGCCAAGGCCGCGGCGCCGGGCACGTCGGGGACCGCGCCGAGGTTCACCCCGACGCCAACGACCACGTGGTCGAACCGGTCCCCCGCAAGCACCGACTCCACCAGGATGCCTCCGGCTTTGCCGTCGCCCACCAACACGTCGTTCGGCCACTTGCACCGCGCGTCCACCGCCGCAACCTCGCGGCACGCCGCGGCCAGGGCCCACCCCGCCAGGAGCGAGATCAGGCCGCCCTGGGGAGGAGGGAGCTCGGGCCGGAGGACGAGCGAGAACATCAGCGCGCGCCCGGGCTCGTCCACCCACTCCCTCCCCAGGCGCCCCCGCCCATCCGTCTGGTGCCCGGCCGCCACCAAGGTCCACTCCGGGGCTCCGGCCTCGGCTAACGCAAGGGCGGTGAGCTGGGTCGAACGGGTAACCTCGTCGAACCGGACAGGGGCTTCCACCCCGATCCGTTCGAGCGCGCGCCGCAAGGCGTGTTCGGACAGCGGCAAGGTTTGACTCCCGTCCGGGCGGAGACGATTATCGCGAGCCGGAGCCGTTCGTGCCGAAGACCAGGATCCTCGTCGCAAACCGCGGAGAGGTCGCCGTCCGGATCATCCGGACCATCCGCGAGCTCGGGCACCGGTCGGTGGCCGTGTACTCCGACGCGGACCGGGACGCCCCCCACGTGGAGATGGCCGATGCGGCGTACCGGATCGGGCCCGCGCTCCCGACGGACTCGTACCTATCGATCGGAGCCATCCTCGACGCGGCACGGAGGGGCAAGGCCACGGCGATCCACCCCGGCTACGGGTTCCTGTCGGAGCGGGGCCATTTCGCCCGGGCCGTCGAGGAGTCGGGGTTCACGTTCATCGGCCCCCACGCCGACGCCATCGAGATGATGGGCGACAAGGCCGTGGCCCGTCAGGCCGCCGAACGGGTTGGCGTGCCCATCGTCCCCGGGACCCTCGAGCCCGTGAACGTCAAGCAAGCCCCGGCACATGCCGAGCGGATCGGCTACCCGGTGGTGGTGAAGGCGGCCTTCGGCGGCGGGGGCCGGGGCATGCACGTCGTCCGGTCCGCGGGCCAACTGGAGCCCGCTCTCAAGCGGGGTGCCCGGGAGGCGGAGGCCTACTTCGGCCGCCCCGAGGTGTTCCTGGAGCGGTACGTCGACCGGGCCCACCATGTCGAGGCCCAGATCCTCGCCGACCACCACGGCAATGCGTTCTTCCTGGGCGAGCGGGACTGCTCCGTGCAGCGCCGCCACCAGAAGCTCATGGAGGAGTCGCCCTCGCCGGTCGTGGACGCGGACCTTCGGACCCGGATCGGCGAGGCGGCCCTGGCGCTCTCGAAGGAGGCGTCGTACACGAACGCCGGAACCGTGGAGTTCATCCTTGACGAGGACGGCACCTTCTACTTCCTGGAGATGAACACGCGCCTCCAGGTCGAGCACACGGTGACGGAGATGACGACAGGCCTCGACCTCGTGGCGTATCAGATCGCCGTGGCCCTGGGGGAACGAATCGACCTTTCGGGGGTGCGGCCGGTGGGCCACGCCATGCAGTGCCGGATCAACGCCGAGGACCCCTCGAGGCGCTTCCTGCCCGGACCGGGACGGATCACCGCCTACCAGGAGCCGGGCGGCCCATTCTTGCGGGTGGACTCGGGGGTGCGGGAAGGCGTGCAGATCCCCCCCGACTACGACTCGATGTTCGCCAAGGTCATCGTGTCCGCCGAGGACCGGGAACGGGCCCGACGACGGATGCTCCGAGCCCTGGCCGAGTTCCACGTGGAGGGCGTTCCCACCACGATCCCCCTGCATCTGTGGGTGCTGGACGCGCAGGAATTTCGCGCCGGCACCCACACCACCACGTGGCTCGAGCGGGCGCTGAAGGGTGCGGAACTCCCCGGCGCCTCGACCGCCGAGCCCGCCCCCCAGTCGAAGCAGCCCGTCCCGGCCGAGCTGATCGTCGAGCTCGACGGGCGGCGCGTGCCGATCCGGATCTTCGACCACCGACGCGCCACCGCGCCCAAGGCCCCGGCTCGCCACGCGGCGCACCACGGCGAGGGCGTGCACAGCATCATCGCGGCGCCGATGCAGGGCACGATCCTGCGGATCCTGGTGGAACAGGGTCAGGGGATCGAGGCCGGCGACGTGGTGTGCATCCTGGAGGCCATGAAGATGGAGAACGCGGTCCCCGCGCCTCGCGAAGGGGTGGTGTCAGAACTGCCCATCAGGGCCGGCCAGGTGGTGCAACAGGGCCAGACCCTCGCCGTCATCGACTGAGCGGGCGGCCCGCCTCACGTGCCTGAGCGGGCGGGCGGGAGGCCCCACCCCTCCCGGCCCGTGACCCGGAACCCCGCGTCGCGAACGCGGTACGTGCGGTTCACGGAGACCAGCAGCGCGGTCAAGGTCTCGGCGATGCGGGCCATCGTGAGCTCGCCGGCGTCCACCCACCGCAGGTTGGGGATCTGCTCCACCAGGCCGCCCACGACGGCCTTCGCGTCGGCGTCCTTGCCGCACACGAAGACGTCGCTCTCCATCGTGTGCGCCACATCCTGGAGCGCGTCGCCCGCGATGGTGTGGAACGCCGCCACCATGCGAACGGCGGGGTCGAGGATGGCCTTCGCCTGCTCGGCCGCCGAGCCGTGCCAAGGACGGAGCACGTGCCATGCCCGTCCGCCCACGGCGGTGGCCAGAGGGCTGGTGCAGTCCACGACGATCTTGCCCGGCGCCACGTGGTCCTTGATGGCCCGGTAGATGTCGGCCTGACCGGCGAAGGGGACGGTCACGAAGACCACCTCGCCCTGCTCGGCAGCCTTCTCGTTGGTGGTCCCGTCGACCGCGGCGTCCCCCCCCACGATGCCCCGGGCCTTCTCCGCGGTAAGGGCTCCCTTCTCCTCCGAGCGGGACCCGATGATCAGGTGGTGGCCGGCCTTCGCCAGCCGGAGGGTGAGCCCGAACCCCTCCTCGCCGGTCCCACCGATCACCGCGACGTCCATGGCTGGCAGAGCTTAGCCGACGAGGTGTGAGCCGCCCGGGTCACCCTGCGTCCCGCCTGCCAGGGTTCCGGATCAGTGAGTGGGGCGGTACTCCCCGAACACGCCCCGCAGCACGTCGGAGACCTCCCCGAGCGTGGCACGGACCCGGAGCGCGTCCTTCATCGGGTACAGGACGTTGTCGGTGCCGCGAGCGGCGTCCTCCACGGCGGCCAGGGCCCGCTCCACCGGGGCAGCCTCCCGGTTCGCTCGGAGCTCGTGCACACGCTGCACCTGCTTCGCCATGTCCTCCTCCGCGAGCCGCTGGATCTCGACGATCCGCCCGTCGGGGTCCTGGAACCGGTTCACGCCTACCACCACCCGCTCACCGGTCTCGATGCCCTGCTGGATCCGGAAGGCCGCATCGTGGATCTCGTCCTGGTAGAAGCCAGCCTCGATGGCCGCCACCGCCCCGCCCATCCCCTCGATCTTGTCCACGTACCGGTTGGCTCGCTCCTCGATCTCGTTCGTGAGCGACTCCACGAGGTACGAGCCGGCCACCGGGTCGACGGTGGCGGGAACGCCAGACTCGTGCCCGATGATCTGCTGGGTCCGAAGGGCGATCTTGACAGCGTTCTCGGTCGGGAGCGCCAGCGCTTCGTCGAACGAGTTCGTGTGCAGCGACTGGGTCCCGCCGAGCACGGCGGCGAGCCCCTCGAGCGTGGTGCGGACGATGTTGTTCTCCGGCTGCTGGGCGGTCAGCGTGGCCCCCCCAGTCTGCGTGTGGAACCGGAGCATCGCGCTCCGGGGGTCCTTGGCCCCGAACCGCTCCGTCATGATCCTGGCCCACATCCGGCGGGCCGCCCGGAACTTCGCGATCTCCTCGAACAGGTTCATGTGACAGGCGAAGAAGAACGAGAGACGGGGAGCGAAGTCGTCGACGGCCAGCCCGGCGTCGAGGGCCGCCTGGACGTAGGCGATCGCGTTGGCCAGCGTGAAGGCGACCTCCTGCACAGCGGTCGCGCCGGCCTCCCGCATGTGGTAGCCCGAGACGGAGATCGTGTTCCACCTCGGGATGCGGTCGCGGCAGTAGGCGAACAGGTCGGTGATGAGCCGCATCGACGGCTTCGGCGGGTAGATGTACGTGCCCCTGGCCGCGTACTCCTTCAGCAGGTCGTTCTGGACCGTGCCGTAGAGCCGGGCGGGCTCGATGCCCTGTTCCTCGGCCGCCAGCTCGTACAGGAGCAGCAGGATGGGGGCCGTGGCGTTGATGGTCATCGACGTCGAGACCTGGTCGAGCGGGATGCCGGCGAACAGCCGCCGCATGTCCTCCACCGAGTCGATGGCGACCCCGGTCTTGCCGACCTCGCCCTCGGCGCGGGAGTGGTCGGAGTCGTAACCCATCTGCGTGGGGAGGTCGAAGGCCACCGAGAGCCCGGTCTGGCCGTGCTCCAGGAGGTACCGGAACCGCTGGTTGGTCTCCTCGGCCGTGCCCATCCCCGCGTACTGCCTCATCGTCCACAGCCGCCCCCGGTACATCGTGGGGTAGACGCCCCTGGTGAACGGGAGCTCGCCGGGCCTGCCCAAGTCACGCCGCGGGTCGAAGCCCACGAGATCGTCCGGGCCGTACAGCGGCTTGAGCTCGATGCCGGAGTCGGTCATCCGCCTGTCGTCGTCGGCCATGACGCTAAGGGTAGCGGTAGCATCCGCCCATGGACATCGTGAACCAGCCGGTCGAGGGGTACATGAGAGGCCTCTTGGCTCGCCACGACGAGCCCGTGCTGCTCGAGATGGAAGCCGAGGCGGAAGCGAACGGCTTCCCCGTCATCGGGAGGATCGTCGGCGTCACGGTGGAGGTGCTGGCCCGGTCGGTGGGCCCCAGGCGGGTGTTCGAGCTGGGCTCGGGCTTCGGGTACTCGGCGTACTGGTTCTCGCGTGCGGTGGGGCCCTCCGGTGAGGTCCACTGTACCGACGGCGACCCGGAGAACGAGAAGAAAGCCCTGGACTACCTGGGACGCGCCGGGCTGGCCGAGCCGATCCGGTGGCATGTCGGCGAGGCAGTGGAAACCCTCGAGGCCACGGACGGCGAGTTCGATGTGATCTTCAACGACATCGACAAGCCCGACTACCCGAAGGCCTGGACGGTGGCGCGCGACCGGATCAGGACCGGCGGGCTGTACATCTGCGACAACGTGCTCTGGTACGGGCGGGTGGCCGTCCCCGACCCGGAGGACACCAGGCCCCACTACACCGAAGCCGTCCTCGAGCACAACCGCCTCATCGCGGAGGACGAGCGGTACCTTTCGGTCATCGTCCCCACCCGCGACGGCGTGATGGTCGCCTTCCGTACGGGCTGACCCCCGTCGAGCCCGCGACCGACAGGGTAGACTCCGCGCGGCCGAAAGGCGCCGAGTCTCCTGAGGACATGCGAATGGAGTCGCTCGCGCACGACATCGTCATCGTGGGGGGTGGGGGCGCCGGCCTCCGCGCGGCCATCGCCGCCGCCGAGGTCTCGGACTCCCTGAGCGTCGCCGTGGTCTCCAAGGTCTATCCGATGCGGAGCCATACCGTTTCGGCCGAAGGCGGCACGGC
>JBOGVG010000229.1:0-2730 GCA_050692435.1 Actinomycetota bacterium | reverse complement strand
GCTCCACTCGCACCTGGGCACGGGCTCCCTCTGGTGGATCGGAGCGGTCGTAGGAGATGTCGGCCCTCACCGACCACTCGACCCGCACCGATCCGATATGCAGATCCGGGGGCCAGCGGAACTTCGCCTGATAGGTCCCGAGGCAATTGGCACCGAAGCACACCAGGTCCTCGGATCGCGATTCAATGAATCCCCGCTCGCCAAGGGGCGGGCCGATGATCTTGACGAGACTTGGGGTCAGGGCCGGAGCGCGACCTGCGGGGACGTCGGACCAGAACGGCTCGAAATGGAAGGCGAGGAGGGTTCGCCGCGACTCGTCGAATGCCGCGGCATTCGCCTCGAAGACGAAGCCGACGGCGGCCAGGGGACGCTCGGGAGTGAGCAACAGCGGATGACCCTGGACCGTGTTGCCGATCGAGACCGCAGGCGCCGACGTCGCGAGCGTGGCGAACAAGGCCACAACGATCGCGATCGTGGTGGCGACGGCTCGAAGACCGGTCGGACGACTCATCCTGCAGACTCAAGCATCGGCCCGATCGGCGCCCGGATTGGCGAAGTCGGCCGGCCGATGGCCGGATTCATCGAGAGCGTGCTCAGGTCGGGCAGAAGGTTGGGGTTGAGCATCCTCCTCTGACATGAAATACGAGTCAGCCGGCCCGGTTGGGGCGCTGGGCCGGATTCTAGGAATCCGTGGGTTCCGGGTCCGACTCGACGATGTGATCGGGCGTGTGGTGCGCCGCGGAGATGGCGGGGACCTGACCCAACCGGCCGGCCTGGTAGTCCTCGAATGCCTGGAGCAGCTCGTCCCGCGTGTTCATCACGAACGGCCCGTACCACGCGACGGGCTCGCGGATGGGACGGCCACCGAGGAGTAGCGCCTCCAACGCCGGAGATCGCGACTCTTGGACCGGCGCGGCCTCGAGTGAGATCGCGTCGCCGGGGCCGAACACCGCGAGCTGACCGGTCTCGATCGGTCGGCGTTCGGAACCGACCGTGCCGGCGCCAGTCAGGATGTAGGCGAGAGCGTTGAACTCGGGGCGCCAGGGAAGTTCCAGTCGCGCCCCGGGCGAGATCGTCGCATGGAGCATGGTCATCGGCGTGCAGGTCTGGCCGGGTCCCCTCCGGCCGGCCACGTCGCCGGCGATCACGCGCAGGAGCGCACCGGCGTCGGGGGATGTGAGGAGGGACACCTCGTTCGCCCGGAGGTCCTGGTACCGGGGCGGCGCCCACTTCTCCGACTTCGGGAGGTTCACCCACAGCTGGATCCCGTGGAACAGGCCGCCGCTCGCCACCAGGCGCTCGGGCGGACGTTCGATATGCAGGATCCCGGCGCCGGCGGTCATCCACTGCGTGTCGCCGTTCGTGATCACGCCTCCACCGCCGTTCGAGTCCTGATGCTCGAACACGCCATCGAGGATGTACGTCACCGTCTCGAACCCGCGGTGCGGGTGCCACGGCGTGCCCTTGGCCTCGCCGGGCGCGTACTCCACCTCGCCCATCTGGTCCATGTGGACGAACGGGTCCAGGTCGGTGAGGTCGGCCTCGGCGAACGCCCGTCGAACGGGGAACCCCTCGCCCTCCAGGCCATGAGGAGCGAGCACGACCTCGCGGACGGGGCGCTGCCGCGCCGTCTCGGGGACGGCCGGGACTCGTTCGAGCTTCGTGATGTCCGGGGCGGTGATGGCCGGCACAGCGTTCCTTTCGTCACGGTGGGCAACACACCGGACCTATGGCGCTATTCCTGCGAGCTTCCCTGGATCGGCACCGAGCGGATCGTCGGCGCGTAGGCAGGCGGGTCCGGGGTCCGCGGGAGTCGGAACAGCACCTGTGCGCGCTCGAGCGGCAACAGATCGACCGTGTACGTCGCCAGCAGCCGGCCCTGGAGCTCGTCCGGTTCGACGTCCGTCGGTTTGGACCGTCGCCCGTCGGGGATCTGGATCCCGCCCCGATGGACATCGCACAGGGTGTACAACCGCCGGAACAGCGCGTGCACGGTCACGGGATTCCCCGGGCCCGGCTCGAACCACGCGCACATCGCGCACACCAGCCGGAGCCGTGACGGATAGGCGAACGCCGCCCGCCACCCCAGCTCGTGCTCCACCATCCGTCCCCACAACGTCACGGTTCCCACCACCGGAGGCGGGGGCCACGCCGGCCGGGGCCGGTCCATCGATTCCAAGGACCGAGCCGCGTAGATGCCGCACGTGCAGCCCGCGTTCGGCGCATCGTGCGGCCGTCGGAACAGTGACAGGATCGGCGAGGCCGTGCACCTGGCCTCCAACGGCTGCCGGGGCAACCATGCGTGGGGGCTGGGACGGGCCGGATGAAGCAGCGGCGAGCCGGCCAGGTCCACGGACAGGTTCCAGGTCCGCCAGCCCTCGATCGGCTCTGCCAGGACATCGACGTTCTCGGGATCGGCCGTCATGACACTCGAGTATCGCGCGCCGATCCACCCCCTGCTGACCGAGGCGGGACTGGGGCGTTTCCGCACGCTGTGGGCAAGAAAAGGCGTATGCTGGAGGTCATGGCAGCGATGAGCGTCTATCGAACCGAGCTCGGAAAGGTCTTTCGGATCTCTGAGCACGACGACGGTGGGCTCTCGGTCGAGCTGCTCGACCTGACCCACTGGGTTCCCGGCCCGATCGGCATGGCCGGGCTCCGGATCGCCCGGACCACGAAGCGGCTGACCGCTCGTCAGGTTCTGGCGCTGCCCCAGTAGCGCACGCCTTC
>JBOGVG010000228.1:0-4009 GCA_050692435.1 Actinomycetota bacterium | reverse complement strand
GACGTGTTCGGGGAATGCGCGCTCCTCGGGGACCCCTCCCCGGTCGAGGCTCGAGCGGCCTGCCCCGTCCAGGTGGAGGCCGTGCCGCTGACGGCCCTCCAGGCGGTACTGGAACGTAGCCCCGGCACCGCAACCGAGCTCCTGCGATTGCTGGCCTCCCGGCTGCACCGAACCATGGGCGCGCTCGAAGAGGCCTTGGCCCAGGACGTCCCGACACGCCTGTGCCGAACGCTGTGCGAGTTGGCCGGTCGGCACGGCGTGCGAGACGGACGCGGCGTGCGGCTGGCCCTTCCGATCACGCAAGAGGACCTGGGGCGGATGATCGGCGCGTCCCGAGAGACGGTGAACCGGACCCTGGCCACGCTTTCGGCTCGCAAGCTCATTCGGACCGAGGGACGTCGCTACGTCATCCCCGACATCGACGCACTGGCCAGAGCGACGGATCGGGAGGCGAAGACGACGGCTTGACACCGCCAGGCCGCCTTGATGAGCTTGGGCATGGACGACTACGGCCCCTCAACGTACGGCGACCGCATCGCCGATGTGTACGACGCATGGTTCCATCCGCCGACGGATCCGGGCGCGGCGGTCGACTTCCTCGCGGAGCTCGCCGGCTCGGGCCCAGCGCTCGAGCTGGCCATCGGCACGGGACGCATTGCCCTCCCGCTCGCCACGCGGGGAGTCGAGATCCGGGGGATCGACGCGTCCACGGCCATGGTGGACAAGCTCCGCAAGAAGCCGGGCGGGACCGACATCCAGGTCACGATGGGCGATTTCACCGACGTCGCGGTGGAGGGCCGGTTCCGGCTGGTGTTCGTGGTGTTCAACACCCTGTTCGCGCTGCTCACCCAGGACGATCAACGACGATGCGTGCGGAACGTGGCCGACCACCTCACCGACGACGGCGTCTTCGTGGTCGAGGCATTCGTGCCGGACCTCGCTCGCTTCGACCGAGGCCAGCGGGTCCAGACGCACCGGCTGGACGCCGGCCGCGTGTTCCTCGACGTGTCGCTGCATGACCCCAAGAACCAGCGGGTGAGCGTTCAGCTCCTCGTGTTCGAGGAGAGCGGGTTTCGGATGTTCCCGATCGAGCTCCGATACGTCTGGCCCTCCGAGCTCGATCTGATGGCCGAGCTGGCCGGGCTTCGGCTTCGGGATCGCTGGGGGGACTGGAACCACGAGCCGTTCACCGGTGAGGGGAAGCACGTCTCGGTGTACGAACGAGCCCCGGCCTAGCCCGACTCCTGGAGCACGGCGACGCTGCACGGTCCGCACAGGAGTCCACGGCCCTTCACCGGTCGCCCACACCGCACACAGGTCCGGGGCTCGAGCAGGGTCCACCGGACCGAGCCCATCGCGGTTCGCCGCTCGGCACGTCCCTCGTTCTCCAGCTTGAGCAGATGGGCCAGGACCGACCGGGCCGCCAGATCGTGCAGGTCGACCGGGTGGTCGCCGTAGATCGCCGGGACGATCTCCTCCGGCGTCCGTAGCCCGGCACCGAGCGCCGCGAGGACCTGCTCCTCGCGGTCCGCACGATGCTCCAGGTACTCCTCCAGCTTTCCCGGGCCATCGAGCACGATGGGGCCGTGGCCCGGATAGATCACGCGCGGGGAAAGCTCCCCCATCCGCCGGAGCGAGCGGAGGTAGGCCGTGAGGTCGCCCTCGGGCGGGTCGATGACGCTCGTTCCTCGCCCGAGAACCGCGTCTCCCGTGAACAGCGAGCGGTGCCGTTCCTCGAAGTACACGACGTGGTCGGGGCTGTGGCCGGGCGTGGCGACCGCGGTCAGCGTCAGATCACGGGCGGCGATGCGCTGCCCGTCCGCCATGCGATTGCCACCCTCGGGCGGACGCGCCGCGTATACGGGCGCGCCCGTCGCGGCGGCGAGCGCTCGCGCGCCAGGAGCGTGGTCTGGATGATCGTGGGTGAGGAGGAACGCAGCGAGGGGGCCCGCCTCGCGGGCCACCTCGCGCACGTGTCCGGGATCGTCGGGCCCCGGATCGATCACCACGGTGGGCCCATCCCCCACGATCCACGTGTTCGTGCCCTCGAGCTCGCGGATCCCCGGGTTCGGGGCGAGGACGCGGAGGATGCGCATCAGTCCGCCTCGACCTGCGGGACGTGCAGGGCGAGCACGTCGTCGACCGTGCGGCAGGTGGCCAGGGCCTCCATCGTCTTCAACGTCGGCCAGTACAGGTCGCACCTTCCCTCGGCGAAGTCCCGGAGGATGTCGGCCGGCCGGGCCCACCAGGCATGTTCGGCCTCCGCGCCGTCGGGGATCGGCTCCAGTCCGGTGGGGGCGTTCACGGCGAAGAACCGGGCGTCGAATCGGACCGGTACGTCTTCGGGGGCGACCCAGTGCGAGATCTCCCGAAGGGCGTCGGCGGCTGGGGGCGAGGCGTGAACCGCCCTGAGCCCACGGTCCTCTCCCGTGACCGGGACCATGCCGGCGGCCGTCAACGCAAGGCCGGCCTCCTCGATCAGTTCCCGGACGGCGCAGGCTCGGCCCGATTCGGTCGGGGAGCCGAACCATCGCGAGGCCAGCCCGCCGTCCTGCGGCTCGACCGCACCGCCGGGGAAGGCGAGGTAGCCGGGGAGGAACCGGTGCTCGCTCCCACGCTTCAGGACCAGCACCTCCACGCCGTTCGCGCCACGGCGCGCGGCGATCATCGTCGCCGCCGGCCGAGGCTCGCCGGGACCGTCGCGTCTCATCCTCGGGATTCTGCCAGGTGGACGCGGCTGGTCGCGCTGGCGAATCCCCCGCAACGGCTCTCGCTCCTGCCGATACGCTGGTCGGGGTGAGCGCAGCCGTCGCGGCACGCATCCGACGTGCCATCCAGGAACGAGGGCCGATCTCGTTCGGCGAGTTCATGGACCTCGCCCTGTACGGGCCCGGCGGCTTCTACGACCGGCCTCCCGTGGGACGAGAGGGACACTTCCTGACCAGCCCGCACGTGCACCCGGTGTTCGCCGAGCTCCTCCTGCGCGCGGTCCTCGACCTGCGAGATGGCCTGGGCAGGCCCGAGCCCCTGCCCATCGTCGAGGTGGGCGCCGGCGACGGGACCCTGGCGGCGAACCTGCTCCGGCTGCTGGACGAGCGCGGGGGTCCGGCCGTCGACTACGCGGTCGTGGAGCGGAGTCCCGGCGCGCGCGCCGCCCTTGCGGACCTGCCGGTGCGGGTCATCGAGCGCATGGGTGATGCTGCGCACCCCGACGCGATGGTGGTCGTGGCCAACGAGCTCCTGGACAACCTGCCGTTCCGAAGGGTTCGAGGAGCGCGGGACGGGGCGGTCGAGATCCGGATCGACGCCGATCGGGATGGCTTCGTCGAGGTCGACGTGCCCTGCGATGCGAAGGTCGCGAAGCTCGCGGCCGAACAGGGGCCGCTCGCGCCCGACCAAGAAGTCATCGTTCCGATCGGCGCCATGGGTTTCGTGGACGAGCTGGCGACAACGCTTCGTCGGGGGTACGCGCTCCTCATCGACTACGGGTCCGCGCGCGGTCCCTCGGGCGACGTCCACGGATATCGGGAGCATCGGGTGCTCGAGGACGTCCTTCGCGATCCCGGTTCGGCAGACATCACCGCTGGCGTGGATTTCGGCTCGATCGTCAGGCGGGCGGAATGGGGAGGCCTTCGGTCGCTCGGCCTCGCGTCGCAGCGCGATGCGCTTCTCGTCCTGGGCTTCGCCGAGTGGAACGCGGTCCAACTCGATCGCCAGGGAAGCCTCCTGGCGCGGGGCGAAGGCGGGCCGGCCACCCGGGTGGGGGAGGGTCGGGGTCGGGCCGGGCTGCTGGTCGACCCAAGGGGCCTGGGGAGACAGAAGTGGCTGCTCCTCGCGACGGACCGTCTCCCCGCGCCCGCCTGGATCGGGCCGGGGGAATCCTTCGATTGATATGCCTGACGGTGGTCAGCGGTCGATGTCGCCGACCACGAAGAAGATGCTGCCGAGGATGGCGATGAGATCAGGGACAAGCGCCCCCGGGAGCATCGCCGGGATCACCGAGACGTTG
>JBOGVG010000227.1:0-27646 GCA_050692435.1 Actinomycetota bacterium | reverse complement strand
CCGAGGGATCCTGGTGACGAGCGTGAACCCGGGGTTCGCCGCGACCGAGGGGTTCCCCCAGGGGCGGTTGCCATCGGCCATCGTCATGCCGGCGGAGCGCGTGGCCCGAGCCATCGTGGACGTGGTGAGGAACGACAAGGCCCCCGAGGTAACGGTCCCCCGGGCCCTCGGTCCCTGGCAGGTATTCCGGATCCTCACGCCGCCGCTCTATCGGTGGGGCGTGCGCCAGGCGTCGAAGAAGCTCGGCGCCACCCGGGCGAAGTGACGCCCGGAACGGGACGATGTGTTCGGGCGAAGCAGATGCAGCGCGCGGTAGGCTCCGGGCCATGCCGAAGGCCCGGTTCAAGGCTGAGCTTCGGCCGTCGGGCCGGGGCGGAGGCGGCCACCTCGTCGAGATCCCCGACGAGGTCGTGGCGGCGCTCGGTGGCAAAGGCCGGATCCCCGTCCAGGCCACCTTCAACGGTGTCCTCTACCGCGGATCGATCGTGAAGATGGGTGGCGTCATGATGCTCGGCGTGACCAAGGCCATCATGGCCGAGGCCGGCGTCGTTGCCGGGGACAGCCTCGACGTGGAGGTCGAGAACGAAGACGCACCCCGAGAGATCGAGACCCCGCCGGAGCTGGCGAAGGCGTTACGGAAGAACAGTATCGCGGCGGCCGCATGGGACAAGCTCTCGTACAGCCACCGCAAGGAGTACGTGGGCTACATCGTGGAGGCGAAGAAGGAGGAGACCCGCGCCCGACGGGTCGATCAGACGACCCGGGCACTGGAGCAGCGCGCCTCTAGCGAACCGCTCCGCCCACCCGGTGGATCTTGAGCATGTTGGTGTGGGCCTTGCCGAACGGCGACGCCGCGACGAGAACGATCGTCTCCCCCTCCTGAACCACGCCGGCCGCGAGCAACCCCCCGTTCATCAGCCCGATCATCTCGTCGGTGTCTGCCGGAACCGTGGCCGGCAACGCGGATACCCCCCACCGGATCGAAAGGGCCCGCCGGACTGACGAGTCCGGAGCGAAGGCATAGATCGGCACCCTGGGCCGCTCGCCTGACAGGAGCGTCGCGGTGCGACCGGTCCGGGTGAAGCAGGCCACGGCGACGACCGCGGGGTCGTCCACGGCGACGTGCGCCGCGGCATGGGCCGCGGCCGCCCCCTCGTCGGTGTGGGTGCACGACGGGCGGAGCGCCTGGAACCTGGCTCCCCGCTCCTCCGCCACCTCGACGATCCGGGCCGCCGCCGTCGCGGCCTCCACCGGGTACTCGCCGATGGCGGTCTCGCCGGAGAGCATGATGGCGTCGGCGTCGTCGAGGACGGCGTTGGCCACATCGCTCGCCTCCGCGCGGGTGGGTCGGGGCGCGTGGATCATCGACTCCAGCATCTGGGTGGCCACGATGGCCGGCCGCGCGGCGGTCCGGGCTGCCAGAAGGAGTTCCTTCTGGAGCATGGGGATCTCCGCCATCGGCAGCTCGACCCCAAGGTCGCCCCGAGCCACCATGACCGCGTCGGCATGCTCCAGCACCTTGTCGATCTGGTCGACCGCCGGACGGGTCTCGATCTTGGCCACGATCGGGATGATTCGGTCGCTCATCAGGGCCCGAAGGCCTGCGACGTCCGCGGCGCTTCGGATAAACGACTGCGCCACGAGGTCGACCTCGAGCTCCAGGGCCAGGGCCAGGCCCTCTCGATCCCGATCGGTGATGGCCGGGAGCCCCAGCCGCTCGGCCGGGACGTTCACGCCAGCTCGAGCCCGGACCGACCCGGCTCGCACGACCTCCGTCACCACGTCCTCGCCCTCGACGCCTCGCACGATGAGCTCGACCGCCCCGTCCGCGAGCAGCACCCGGTCGCCCGGCTCCATATCCGCGGCCAGTCCGGGGTACGTGGTCGACGCTCCCTCGGCGTCGCCGGGACCTCCGTCCGCTCGAAGAATGAACCGGGAACCCGCCGACAGCTCAAGCGGTTCCTCGGACAGGTCGCCCAGCCGGATCTTCGGTCCCGGGAGGTCGGCCATGACGGCCAGGTCCCGCCCGAGGTCCGCACAGGCGTCGCGAACGATCCGCACTCGCGCGGTGTGGTCCTCCGGCCGGCCGTGCGAGAAGTTCACCCGGAAGACGTCGCAGCCCGCACCGGCCAGGGCCCTGACTCCTTCGGCGGTCTCGGTGGCGGGCCCGAGCGTGCAGATGAGCTTGGCCCGCCGGGGACTCACGGCTCCAACCCCAGGTGAGGGAAGACGCTGTCCCGGACGAGATGGATGACGGCCCGAGTCTCCGTGTCCGGGCTGCCGTGGGGCAAGGGCGCATCGGTGAACGTCGCGGGGGCCTCCGCGCCGATGGCGAGCTCCACCTGTTCGATCCACGACTGGGGGAGGTGCTCGGGGAGATCGGCCTCGCACATCTCGGCGAAGTAGATCGTCCAGGCCCGGGGCACCACCCTGGCCCACTGGTACCCACCGCCGCCGGTGGCCACCCACCGCCCTCCGGCCGCCTCGTGGACCAGCTCGTGCAGGACCTTGCCCGTCTCGCGGTACGCCTGCGTGGTCAAACGAAAATGCGCCAGCGGGTCGGTGTCGTGGGTGTCACATCCCAGCTGCGTGACGAGCACGTCGGGCCGCCACCGACGGACGACCGGCGGGACGACCTCGCGGAAGGCCTTCACCCAGCCCCCGTCGCCGGTCCCCGGATGGAGCGGCACGTTCACCTTGGTCCCTTCGGCCTCTCCGGCCCCTCGCTCCGAGACGAACCCGGTCCCCGGGAACAGGAATTCGCCGGACTCGTGGATCGAGACCGTCAGCACCCGGGGGTCGGCATAGAAGATGGCCTGTGGCCCATCGCCGTGGTGGACGTCGACGTCGACGTATGCCACCCGCTCCACGCCGCGTTGCAGCAGCCAGGCGATGGCCACCGCGGGGTCGTCGTACACGCAGAACCCCGAGGCCCGAGACGGCATCGCATGATGCAGCCCGCCGGCGGCGTTGAACGCGTGATCCAGCCTTCCGTCGAGCACAGCCTCCGCGGCCACCAGCGACGCCCCTGCCACTAGCGCTCCGGCCTCGTGCATCCGGGGGAAGATGGGGTTGTCGCCGGGGCCGTAGCCGAACCGCCACCAGTCCCCCGGCTCACCCTGGCCGGCACGCTTCGTGGCGTCGATGAAGTCCGCCGTATGGACCAGGCCGATCTCCTCATCCGTGGCGATCCGGCAAGGCAGCATGCGCACGTTCGGGCGATCAAGCAGCCCGCAGGCTCGGATGAGGTCCCAGGTGAGGAGGACGCGTTGCGGCCGGAGCGGATGCCCTGGGCCATGGTCGTAGATCTTCGCCTGCGGACAGAGCACCAGACCGGCCCGGCCGCTCATGCGACCCGCGCGATCGCCGCCTCGGTTCGCTCGATGACGAACCCGCATTCCTCGTCGGAGATCACGAACGGCGGGCCCAGCATGACGAGGTCGCCGTCCGTCCCGTCCACGTGCCCGGTGCTCGAGTACAGGAGCAGGCCGCGCTCGAACGCCGCGGCGACGACGCGCTCGGTCACCTGCTCGCGCCGGGCGAACGGCGCCTTAGAGTCGCGGTCGGCCACCAGCTCGATCCCGATCATCAGGCCGATGCCGCGGACGTCGCCCACGACCGGGCTGTCCGCCAGGGCGGACGTCAGGTCCTTCAGCAGCCGCTCGCCCTGCGCCCGGCTGGCCTCGACCAAATTGCCTTGGCGAAGCCGCCGGAGCACGGCGTGGGCCGTGGCCGCGCCCACCCCGTTGTGCGACCAGGTGAAGCCGTGGGCGAAGCCCGTGCTTCGAACCGTCTCGAACACCTCGCCGCTCGCCGCGGCGAACCCGAAGGGGAAGTAGCCGCTCGTGGAGCCCTTGCCGCATGTGAGGATGTCGGCCTTCACGCCCCAGTGGTCCAGGCCGAACCACGTTCCGGTGCGGCCGAAGCCGGTCATGACCTCGTCGGCGATGAGCAGCACACCGTGCCGGCGGCACACCTCGGCGACCACCGGCCAGTAGTCGTCGGTGGGGACGGCCGCGGCCAGGGTCGCACCGGCCACCGGCTCGGCGATGAACGCGACCACGTTCTCCGGACCGATCTCGCGGATCGCTCGATCAAGCGCTTCGGCATGCCGGGACCCGCACGAGCCGGGGTGGTCGGCCATCGTGCATCGGTACTCGTAGGCCGCCTCGACGTGCACGAACCGCCCCAGCCACGGCAGGTACGGCTTCCTCAGCCTGTCCTTCCCCCCGGCGTCGAGCGCACCGAGCGAGTTGCCGTGGTAGGAGGCGTTCCGCCCGATCACGACGGCGCGGTCCTCGCCTCGGGCCAGATGGTACGAGCGGGCCAACTTGAGCGCGGTCTCCACGGCCTCGCTGCCCCCGGAGACGGGATAGAGGCGGGCCTCCTCCACCGGCAGCAGCGAGGCCAGGTCGTCCGCGTAGACCTCGACGGCCTCGGTGGTGAACATGGTGCCGTGCACGTACGGGACGCGGGCGGCCTGTTCGGCTATAGCCTCGACGACGCTCCGCTCGCCGTGTCCGACGTTCACCACGATGGCCCCGCCGGCCCCGTCGAGGTACCGCCTGCCCTCGGCATCCTCGATCCAGACCCCCTCGGCCCGGACGGCGGCCGGCAGCTCTCTGTTCAGGACCCGGTGAAACACGTGGGTCATGGCCCGATCTCCTGGAGACGGTGCCTCACGGTCCGAGTCTACGTCCCGGCCTCGAGCAGACACTTACCTCGACTGGACGCCGCCAGGGTCGAGCTCCTCCCGGATCATGCGGAGCTCGTCGTCCGTGGGCGTCGGGGTCTCGCCAAGGTCGGGGGCCACCCTCGGGTCCCAGGCCATGTTGGCCCGGACCTCGTCCAGGGACACGCCGGGATGCAGGGTGGCGAGCGTCATCTCTCCGGACGCTTCGTCGAAGCGGAAGGTCCCGAGGTCGGTCACCACCGACGTGGGCCCGCTCCCGAACCATCCTCGCTGCCGGTCCTTCTCCGGGTCACCGGAGTGGCCGGGCGACGTGCGGAAGTCCAGCCATTCGACGAACGACCGCGTGGCCTGCCGCATGATCACCATGACCTTCCTCGCATGGATCGCGATCTCACACGCACCGCCGGAGCCTGGCAGGCGCACCTTCGGCCTTCGGTAGTCGCCGATCACCGTCGTGTTCAAGTTGCCGAAGCGGTCGATCTGCGCTCCCCCCAGGAACGCCACGTCGATCAGCCCGGCCTGGAGGTAGAAGGCGAACAGCTCGAACATCGAGGTGACCGCGGTGGAGCCGGACACCAGTGTGGGGTCGCCGATGGACAGGGGAAGGCGAGCCGGCCGCGCTCCGAACACACCCGACTCGTACACGAGTTGAAGGGCCGGCGCCACCGTCCGCTGGGCGAGGTTGCAGACGATGTTCGGCAGCCCGATCCCAACGAAGCAGTTCCGCTCGCCGGCCAGTAGCCGGGCGCTGGCCACGATCATGATCTCGGACTTGGTCCAACCGGGCCCGCCGCCGTTCCCGCCGCCGTTCCCGCCGTTTCCCCTCACGCTCCCGGTCACGCGTACGTCCCGTAGTTCACCTGGCCAGACATGGCCGCACCGGGCTTCAGCGCCCCCCATCGCTCGGCACCCATCTTCTCGACGTAGTCCGCGTGGGTATCGAGGTCGTGGACCCACCCCTTGAGCCAGAGGTCGAGCCGCTCGGGGTCCTTGGAGATCCCCTCCCACTCACGGTAGAAGGCGTTGTCCCGGTCGTAGTAGCCCTGCGCGTAGGACGGATGACAACCGAACGGCTCCTCCACGACGGCATCGACCGCTATCCCAGGGATGATCGTCCGGTTGGGGTCGGCCCGGACCACCGCCTCGTCCACGATCTCCTCGCACACCACGATGACACGGTCCGCCGCGAACGCCGCCTCCTTCTGGCACCCGAGCAGGCCCCAGATTTGAGCGTCGCCATCCTTCGTGGCGCGCTGGGCGTGGACGATCGTGACGTTGGGCTTGAGAGGCGGCACCACGTAGACCTCGGTCCCGTCGTAGGGCGAGCGCAGGGGCCGGATGTTCGGGTTCACCGTGGGGATGTCGCTCTCGTAGTAGCTGCGGATGGGGAAGAAGGGCAGGTTCGCCGCGCCGGCCACGTAGCGGCACACCATCCCGAAGTGGCTGTACTCCTCGATCTCCAGCGGTTCGGGGTCGCCGCTCTCCACGCGCCGGCGTACCGCGTGCAGGTGCCCCACCCCAGGGTTCCCCAGCCAGGAGAAGACGAGCTTTCGGGCCACGCCGGCCCCGATCATCTGGTCGTAGATCACATCCGGCGTCATCCGGCAGAGCGTGAGGTCGCGCTTTCGCTGGCGGATGATCTCGTGCCCGGCGGCGAAGCAGATCAGGTGGGTGAAGCCCTCGATAGCCACCGTGTCGCCGTGGCGGACAACGTCCGCGACGGCGTCCCGCATCGTGGCGACCTTCGTCAAGTCCCACCCGCCCGGCTGGCCCCCACCCGCAAGACGGTCATCCGTCTAGCCGCCGGCCACCTCGGCCACGGCCTCTTCGAAGATGGGAAGGGCGATCTCGGCCTGGTCCTGCCGGAACACGAGGGGGGGCGACATCCGGATCACGCTGTCGCCTGCCTCCAGCACCAGCAGCCCTCGGCGGAACGCGCCCTCCTCCACCCGGATCATCGACTCACGGTCCTCGAACTCGATCCCGATCATCAGCCCCAGGCCCCGGACGTCCTTGATGAGCGGTCGCCGGTCTTGGATCCGCCGGAGGCCGTCGAGGAGGAAGGCCCCGACCTCGGCCGCGTTGTCCATCAGCCCGCCCTCGATGAGCTCGATGCTGGCCAGGGCCGCGGCGCACGAAAGAGGGTTCCCCCCGTACGTCGAGCCGTGAGCCCCGATCTCCCAAGTCATGAGGTCCTCGCGTGCGATCATGGCGCCGAGCGGCATGCCGCTGGCTATCCCCTTGCCGGCCAGCACGATGTCCGGCTCGACGCCGAAGTTCTGGACGGCCCACATCTTGCCTGTTCGGCCCATGCCGCTCTGCACCTCGTCGGCGACCAGCAAGATGGCGTGCTTCGAGCACAGCTCGCGCAGGTAGCCGAACCATCCATCGGGCGGCAGCACGTACCCGCCCTCGCCGAGGATGGGTTCGACCACGATCGCGGCCACCTCGCTGGGCGACACCAACCGCTTGAACAGAACCTCCTCGAGGTACTGGAAGTCGCCGAAGAAGGCGTGCACGACCCCGGGGAGCAGGGGCCCGAAGCCGGTCCGGTACCTCGCCTTGCTCGCAGTGAGCGACACGCTGCCGTACGAGCGCCCGTGGAACCCGCCGAAGAAGGCGATCACGTACTGGCGCCCCGTCGCGTACCGGGCCAGCTTGATGGCCGCCTCCACCGCCTCCGTTCCCGAGTTCGTGAGGAAGCTCCGGGCCGGCTTCGACAGGGGGGCGATCCGGTCAAGCTGCTCACACACCTCCGAGTAGATGGGGAGGAAGAAGTCGCTCGCCGAGTAGTGGATCAGCTCCTCGGCCTGGCGTCGGATGGACTCCACCACCTTGGGATGCGCGTGCCCGGTGGACGCTACGGCGATCCCGGCGTTCAGGTCGAGGAACAGGTTCCCGTCGACGTCCTCGACCACCGACCCCCCGCCCCGCTTCGGCACGAACGGGTAGACGCGGGGCAGCGACGGGCTGGTGACCTTCCGATCCCGCTCGATCCGGGCCAGGGCCTCCGGCCCCGGGATCTCCGTGACCAGCCGGGGGGCCGAGGCGAGGGCGAGGTCGGCGATCTCCGGGGCGCTCACTCCTCGATCACCGTTCGGGACTGTTCGCGCATGTACTGCGTCACGTAGTAAGGGCCGCCCCCGGCCTTGCCCGTGGTGCCGGAGCCCTTCCACCCGCCGAATGGCTGCACGCCCGGCCATGCGCCCGTGGTGGCGCCGGCCCGGCGGTTCACGTAGACCACCCCGGCCTCGATGGTGTCGAGGAACTTCTGGATCTCGGCCCGGTCCTCGCTATAGAACCCGGCCGTCAGGCCGTACTCCGTCTGGTTGGCTAGGCGCAGCGCCTCGTCGAGATGGTCGTAGGGCGCGACGGCCACGAACGGCACGAACAGCTCCTTCTCCCAGATCCACGAGTCCAGCGGGACCTCCGCGATCGTGGGCTGGACGAAGTTACCCTTCGCCAGGTCGCCCTCGTTGATCCGCTCGCCGCCGGCGACGATGTTTCCGTTCTTCTTCGCTTCCGCCGAGGCTTCCTCGAAGGTGGCGATGGCGTTCTCGTCGATCACCGGCCCCAGGTACACGTCCTTGCCCAACGGGTCGCCGATCTTGATCTTCTCGGTCTTCTCGCGGAGCCGCCGGACGAACTCGTCGTACAGGCTCCGGTGCACGTACACGCGCGAGTTGGCGGAGCACTTCTGCCCGCCATAGCCGAAGGCCGAGCGCATGACGCCGTCGGTGGCCTTGTCCAGGTCGGCCTTCTCCGAGACGACGGTGGGGTTCTTCCCGCCCATCTCGCAGATCACCGGCTTGGGGAAGTCCTTGGCGAACCCCTTGTAGATGCCCATCCCGACCTCGTAGGAGCCGGTGAAGGTGATGCCGTCCACGTCGGGGTGGTTCACGATCTCCTCGCCCACCACGCTCCCCGGACCGGACAGGAAGTGGAAGGCGCCGGCCGGGATGCCCGCGTCGCGGTAGGCCTCGTACAGCTTCAGCCCGGTGAACGCGCCGAGGTGGGCCGGCTTGAACACGACGCAGTTGCCGGCCACCAGTGCGCCGGAGGACGGCCCAGCGGCCAGGGCCATGGGGAAGTTGAACGGGCTGATCACCGCCCACACCCCGTACGGCCGCAGGACGTCCACGTACTGGCCCGGCTGGCCGAGGGACTGCATCGGGGTGGCGAAGCCGTCGTGCTTCCTCATCTCGCTGCAGTTCCACCGGAGGAGGTCGGCCGACTCCTCAACGTCGCCCAGGGCCTCCAAGCGGGTTTTCCCGACCTCGAGGGCCATGAGAGCGGCGAGCTCGTTCCGGCGCTCGGTGATGTGGTTGGCCGCCCTCTCCACCAGCTCCACCCGCTCCAGCCAGGGCGTGGTCGCCCAGGACGGAGCGAAGGCCGAGGCGGCGGCCACGGCGTCGCGGACGTCCTCCCGGGTGGCCTGGGCGAACTCACCGATCACGACGTCCTTGTCGATGGGCGAGACCTCGGCCTTGTAGCCGCTGCCCCCCCGAGCCTCGCCGTTCACGTAGAAGGGATGTCGCTGGCCGAGCCAGGACCTCGCGACCTCGATCCCTCGGTCGTAGAGCTTGTGGAGCTCCTCGTTGTCGGCGGTCATCGTGGCGTAGGTGATGCGAAACGTCTGCTCTCCCATGGAAGTCGCCTCCTCGTCCGAGACGTCTCGAAGGTGGCCCTATGGTAGCCGCGGCGCTTGATCCGTCCCAAGTCCGGGCCGGCCGCGAAGTGACCCGCGGATGTCGAGAAACGGCTCGCCGGGAGTCGTATCATCGGCCTCCCTTTGAGGCTCGTAACCTTCGACCGGAGGGGGCACCGGCGACTGGGAGCGCTCCTTGAGGGTGAGGTGGTCGACCTGCCCGACCTGGTCGGGCATCCGGCCTTCCCCACCACCATGGAGGCCCTGGTTGCGAGCAACGGGGGCACCGTGTTCGATGCCGCCCGGGCCGCCCTCGAACGAGACGAGGCAGCCGCCTTCGTCGCCGCCGGCGCGCGGCTGGTGGCGCCCCTCCTCCCCACATCCCTCCGCAGCCGGGGCGCCGTGGAGGGCGTCCGGACGGTTGCCGGCCCGGACGACGAGGTCGCGTGGCCGGAGGGGGGCGGGTGGCTGGACTACCAGCCGAAGGTGGTCGCGGTCCTCCGGCGTCCGGCCCGAAACCTCGGCGCGGAAGAGGCCGCCGGCGCGGTATTCGGCTACACGTTGGTGAGCGACTGGACCCTGCGCGACGCGAGCGGAGATCCCAGGCCGAGGCCGGAGGGGCTTCCCGTGGCCATCGGCCCGTGTATCGCCACCCCGGACGAGCTCGACCCCCAGACCGTGTTCGTCACGGTGCGGGTGGACGGCGAGGAGTGGGCGAAGGGGAACCTGAACGGAGCGGCCCGAGACCTGCTCGAGGAGGTGGCGAGAGCCTCGCGGCTGGAGGAGCTCGTGGCCGGCGAGGCCTTCGCGGTGGGCCCTTTCGCCGTGGCCGGGGTGGAGCACCGGATCTGGCCCGGCGCCGAGGTCGAACTGGAGGCCGAGGGGATCGGGATCCTCCGGACCCGGGTCGCCCACCCCGTCTGACTGCCGCCTACTTCTTCTTTCCCTTTCGCCCGGCGGAGCGCCCGGCGGTCTTCCGCTTCTCGCGATCCTTCTTCTTCCGCTCCCGGTCGTGCGCCCAGCGAATCTTGGCCCGGTCCCCCCGCCCCACCGCTAGGCCTCGTCTTCCTCGCCGCCCTGGGCCAGCTCGGCGCTTCGGTGCCGGGCCGCGTCGATGGCGTTGAGGAAGGCCGCACGGACGCCCGCCTCCTCAAGGTGACGGATGGCAGCGATGGTGGTGCCGCCGGGCGAGGTCACCATCTCGCGGAGCTCCACGGGGTGTTTCCCCGTGTCGCGGAGCATCTTGGCCGAGCCGAGCATGGTCTGGATGATCAGCTCTGTCGCCACGTCCCGGGACAGGCCGAGCAGGATGCACGCCTCGATCATGGCCTCGGCCAGCAGGAAGAAGTAGGCCGGCCCCGAACCGCTCGTCGCGGTTATGGCGTCGAGGTGCACTTCGGGCAATCGGATGACCCGCCCCACGTACCCAAGCAGTTCCTCGGCCACCGTCAGGTGCTTGTCGTCGGCATGCGCCCCCGGGGCCACCACCGACATTGCCTCGTCCACCAGCACCGCCACGTTCGACATCACCCGGACCACCGGCACGTTCGCCGCGAGGTGCTTCTCCACGAAGGAGGTCCGGATACCGGCGGCGAAGCTGATCACGAGGTGCTCGTGGGTGGCCCGGTCTGCGATGTGGCCGAGCAGGGCCTCCATGTCCTGTGGCTTCACCATCAGCACGAGTGTCTCGGCCCACGCCACGGCCTCGGGGTTTGAAAGCGTCGCGGCTACTCCGTAGCGCTCGGCGAGCTCTCGGGCCCGCTCCTCGCGCCGGGCCGTGACCATGATCTCGTCCACGTTCCGGCCGCCCGAGCGGATCAGCCCGGATACCAGGGCCTCGCCCATCTTGCCTCCGCCCAGGAAGGCGACCCGTCTGGTCAACTCCCGCCCACCCTCGCTTCGCTCGTTCCCGTCATCTCCCGCCCACCCTCGCTTCGCTCGACCCCGTCATCTCCCGCCCACCCTCGCTGCGCTAGTCCCCCTCATCTCCCGCTCCTCACCAGGTTCGACAGGAAGAACCACATATTGGCAGGTCGCTCGGCCAGCCGCCTCGTGAGGTAGGGATACCACTCGGTGCCGTACGGGATGTAGACCCGGACCGGGTAGCCGCCTTGGGCGAGGCGGGCCTGGAGATCCCGCCGTACCCCGTAGAGCATCTGGAACTCCACCCGCGACCAGGGGAGGCCGGTCCGCTCGATATGGCGCCTCGAGCCCTCGAGGAGGCGCGGATCGTGCGTCGCCAGGTGAACCGTGTGGCCGAGGTCGAGGAGCCGCACGAAGCAGCGGGCGAACGCGGCGTCCACGCCCCGTCGGCCGGGGAGGGCAACCTCTGGGGCCTCCAGGTAGGCCCCCTTCACCAGCCGAACGATGGACGCGCCCGGCAGTGACTCGACGTCATTCGGGGTTCGCCGAAGATAGCTCTGGAGGCATACGCCGACCCGGTCGTGCCGCTCCCGGAGCTCGCGGAAGATGGCCAGGGTCCGGTCCACGTAGGCGGCGCTTTCCATGTCGATCATGACCACGGTGGCCGCAGGGGCCGCCGCGCCCAGGACTCGCTCCAGGTGCGACCGGCAGAGCTCGCTCGCGAAGTCCAGCCCGAGCTGCGAGAGCTTCACGGACACCATGCAATCGAGGTCCCCTTCGTCCCGGATCCGGTCCAGCGCCCGAACGTACGCGCTGGCGGCGGCAGCGGCCTGTTCGGGAGCGGCGACGTTCTCCCCCAGGTGATCGAGGATGGCCCCGATCCCGGTCCGGCCCACCGTCCGGGCGGCGGCCACGGCGTCGTCCAGGTGCTCGCCGGCGACGAACCGCGAGGCCACAGCTCGGCCCGGCCGGGTCCGCGTCGCCAGCCACCGGAACCAGCGGGCCTGCGTGACGCGGAGGATCGGTCCTCGAAGGATCGGTCCGCTCACGCCGGCGCACCCATGGGGCCGAACGGTACAGGCGCGTGCCCGGGCCCTCAAGCGAGGGAGAGAGGGAAAGATAAAGAACCCGAGGGACCTTCGGCTCGCCGGAGACCGAAGCCTCCAACCACCGTCAGCCCCTCGGGCTCAGGTGCTCCGAGCAACCCGGACGCCGCTGTCTCGGTTTCCTGGCGGTAGATGCCTTTCGTTGGGCTTTGGGACCTCCCGAACCTCCCCGCCCGCACAGCCAGTTAGCTTTCCCGACCGTACGACCAGGTGCGTCCAGTTGGCCTTACAGCTTTCCCAGGGCTCCCCGCTTCGGTTCCCTGACTCAGCCGCATCGGCTGCTCGGAGCGAGGCGAAATGTACCGGCGGCCCAATGCAGCGTCAAGCCGACGAACCCCCAGGTCACATACCATATGCGCTGCTAGCGGGCTCGGGACAAAGTGTGACAAGAACGCGTCCGTTCGGAGAACGCTCTACATCTAGTCTCCAAAAGCGCTGCGCTGCAAGCGATTCCGTATGGAGGTCGTTTGGAGTCGCTCGCGCCCCGCCGAGATCCGGGTCGATCGGAGAATGCCAACAACGCGACGGTACTCGACGGCGTTACGCTGGTCGTCTGGCCGCTGCTGGACCTGGGACTCGGCCGTCGAGCAGCTCGCGGTAAACCGAGAGGATCTCGGCCGCCGTGGCGTCCCAGGAGAAGCGGAGCGAGAGGGCCACTCCGGCTTCCCCCATCCGGCGTGCTAGGCCGGGGTGGCGGAGGAGCTCGAGCAGCCGCTCGGCGTGGTCGCCCGGGTCGTGCCCCTCCACCAGGAACCCGGTCACGCCGTCCGCAACCAGGTACCGCAGGCCGCCCACGGCCGCCGCCACCACCGGGGTCCCGCAGGCCTGAGCCTCCAGGGCCACTAGGCCGAAGGATTCCGAGCGAGAAGGGACCAGCGTGCACTCGGCCGCGGCGTAGAAGTCCGCCAGGCGGGCTTGGGGCTGGGGCGGGAAGAACATCACCCGCTCGCCCACCCCGAGCGCGCCGGCCAGATCCATCAGCCGTGCCACCTCGACGCCATGCCCGAGCCCGCTCGGCCCGCCCACCACGGCCAAGACGACATCGCTCGTCCCCGCCGGATCCCTGGCTACCAACTCCGCTACGGCCCGAATGGCGATGTCGGGCCCCTTGTGAGGCTGGAGCCGTCCCACGAACAGGAGCAGGCGGATCCCCGTCAAGTGCAGCCGAGCTCTGGCCTCGTCCCGAGGCCGGGGGAAGAACAGGGCGTGGTCCACGCCCGGGGGCACCAGACGGATCCGGTCGGGGTCCGCACCATACAGTCCAACCAGTTGAGCCGCTTCTGCCGGTGTCGCGGCCATGATCCGGTCCGCCTCGGCGATGACCGCCTCCTCCGCGGCCAGGCGAGCCGGCGACTCTGGGCGCTCTCCCCGGGCCAGTGAGTAGTTTTTCACCTTGCCCAGGGTGTGGAACGAGGCCACGAGCGGCACGCCCCAGATCTCCCGGGTACTCCGGCCGATCCATCCTGAGAGCCAGTAGTGGGTGTGAACCAAGTCGTAGCCGACCCCCTCCATCCGCCCGCGGGGGAGGACGCCCCCCAGGAACTCCGGGAGGTACCGGGGAAGCTCTTCCTTGCGGACCGGGGTGCAGGGCCCCGCCTTCACCCGGATGATCCTCGAGCCCGACGGGAGTTCCTCGACCTCGGGGGTGTCGCGGCCTCGGCATCGGGTGAAGACGTCCACCTCGACGCCCTGCGCGGCCAGGCGGTCGGCGGCCGCACGGATGTACACGTTCATCCCGCCCGAATCGCCGGTTCCCGGTTGGTCCAGAGGTGAGGTATGGAGGCTGACCACGGCCACGCGGGGCCGCGTCGAAGAGCCGTCCGGGGAAGCCATGGTCACGATGGTACGCGAGCCCGGCAGAAAGGATGCACGGTCCATGTGTGCGTTGGCTGGCTCGCCCCGTTACGGCGGGTGGGCATCAGTGGGGGGGCCGGCGGAGCCGGAAGTCCGCCACGACATCGCCCACGCGCCGGCCTCCACCCGTTACCGGACGGCGGGCGATCCGGTCCAACCCCGCCACCTGGGCCTCGGAAAGGGCGCCGAGGGCCGCAAGCGCGTGGATCAAGGCCGGCCCCGAGGCTCGCTCGCCGCCGTCGGCGACCTTCACCGCCACCCCGAGAGCGGGGTGGAGAAGGGCCGCGCAGGACAGGCCCTCGGCCCCGGACTTCACCAGCACCCCAGCCGAGGCCTGCATGACGGCGGTGTCGGTCCGCTCGCGCCCCCCGACGAGATACGGCTGCGCGCGCATGGCCGCCGTGCTCCGCGCCACCACACCCGCCAGGCTCCCGAACCGATCGGGCCGGGCGAGCCGCGCGTACAGCATGGCCAGGGCCCGGAGCGGCATGCCGTGCACCGGCACGCCGCACCCGTCCACGCCGACGTGAACCTCTGGCAGGTCGATCCCCCGCAGCACGGCTCGAAGCACCCGTCGTTGGAGGGGATGGCCGGGTTCCGTGTATGCCTCCGGGTCCCACCCGGCACGGGCACAGGCCGTGACCATCCCGGCGTGCTTGCCGGAACAGTTGTGGAGCACCCGGCGGGGGCGCTCCGCCTTCGCCATCGACTGTGGATCGAGCGGCCACCCGGGAGGGTTGCGGAGCGCGGACACCCCGAGGCCCGCGGTCCGGAGGAGCCGCCGCACCGTCCGCTCGTGCACCGGCTCGCCGTTGTGCGAGGCGCACATCACGGCCACCTGGTCGTCGGGGAGCTCCCCGTCGATGGCTCGAAGGGACACCGCCGCCTGGAGCGGCTTCATCGCGGACCGGGCGAACACAGGGCGGTGGGGATCCCCGACGTACGCCATCACACGACCCTCGGCATCGCACACGGCCACGTGCCCCAGGTGGACGGACTCCTCGAGGCCCGAGCGGACGACGCGAACGAGCGGAACGCTTCCGGCCATCGGCTGGAAGCCTAGGGGACGTTACCCGGCGTAGGCGAGACTGACCGAGTCCCCCACGTCCTGCACCAGCGTTGGCTGGTCCTCGATCAGATCGAGGAAGGCCTGGACGATGTCGGGGTCGAACTGCGAGCCTGAGCCATCCTGGATCTCGGCGAGGGCGAGGTCCGAGGAGCGGGCCAGGCGGTACGGTCGATCGCTGGTCATGGCGTCGAAGGAGTCGGCGACGGCGAAGATCCGGGCCGCCAGCGGGATGTGCCCGCCCTTTAGCCCGTCCGGGTAGCCACTGCCGTCGAAGCGCTCGTGATGGTGCCGGATGACATCCGCGGCCTCGCCCAGGAACCGGATGGGCGCCACGATCTGCGAGCCGATGGTGGGATGGGTCCGCATCACCGCCCACTCTGCGCCGGACAGAGGCCCCGACTTGCACAGGATCCACTCGGGGATGCCCACCTTGCCGATGTCGTGGAGGAAGAACCCGTACCCAAGCGCCGGAGCCTCCGCCACGGCCGGGTCGATCCTTCTGGCCAGGGCCACCCCGTAGGCCTGGGTCCGGTCGAGATGTCCACGGGTGCCGCGGTCCTTGGCCTCGATCACGAGAGCCAGGCTCTTCATCGTGGCGATGCACGTCTCCTGGAAGTTCTCGAGGACCTGCTCGAGCTCCGCGCTTCGGCGCCGCTCGAGCTGGTAGAGCTCACCGAGCTCACGCGCGAACACGATGAGCTGTTCGTGCACCGCAGGAAACTCGGGATCGCCGGGGACCCCTTGTCCGTGCTCGGTGTAAGCCGGGTCGTCTTTCATGGGGACGCGCGGTGCCGCGGAGCGATGGACCGAATGCCGGTTTAGCCTGCCCGCGGCAAAGGGACGGGTCTATAGGGACTCCGGCCCAAACCACCATCCCCCGGATGCACTCGAGTACGGGCGAACGGTCCCTCGGCCTCCCCCGAGAGGCCCACACACCGTTACGACAGGACCAGGGAAGGGTCTTCCTTGTAGCGCCGCTTGAGCTCGTCCTGGAGCAGGTCCAGGACCTCGATCACCGCGGAGCGATCCCGCGAGACCTTGTGCTCCTCCATCTCCAGCACCTCGACCGCGGCGATCAGCTGCTGGTCGTCGAGACTTGTGGGATCCGAGATCCCGGCGTCGGCCACCAGGCGCTCCACCCGGCGCCGGGCCTGGAGCATCTCGTCCTCGGGGACCCCCACGCGCACGGCCTCGCCTCGGGACGGGCTTTGCCCCTCCGGCGCCAGGATCTTGCTCAGGCGCTCCACGAGGGACCCCTCCTCCCCGCCGGTCCCCCGCCGGTCGAATTCGGCCTTCAAGATCTCGGCTCGGCCCTGGACCAGCCGCCGGAGGAGAGACAGGTACTCCCGCTCGGCCAGGCATTCGTCCCGACGAGCCCGGAGCTCGTCGAGGGACAGCTCCTCGAGGCCGTCGAGGAAGGCAGGACGGAGGATGCGATCGATGCGACGCTGCCCGCTTTCGCTTGCCACGCCAGCTCCTTCTATCTCGAGGTTAGGGCATTGTAGGGCCGCTGGCCCCACCCCGCCTGGGACCTCAGCACACCGCCAGGAGCAGCTGGTACGGGTTGATTGCCCCGCCGCCGCCCGGGTGGTACTCGAAGTGCAGGTGCGGGACCCCGGCGTTCCCCGTCGAGCCCACGTAGCCGATCACGGTGCCGGCGCTCACGGAGCCCGAGGCGGAGCTGAACCCGGAAAGGTGCGCGTAGAAGGTGTACGTGCCATCGGACGCCCGCACGTATGCCTGGATGCCTCCGAGGGAGCTGGAGCTGTGGGTCACGTCGCCACCGTGCGCCGCGACGATCGTCGTGCCATACGGAGCGATGAGGTCGATGCCCATGTGGACCCGCCCACCGGATCGCGGCCAGCCGAAGGAGTCGACGAAGGTGTTGGGTCCCGCCACGGGACACACCTCAATGGGGGCGCCGGGGAGGACGTTCTGGCCCAGGAAGGCCAGGAGCCTGAGCTCGTTCTTGTACCGGGCTTCCAGCTCGTCCCGGGTCTCGCGAAGGTCCCCGACCGTGGCCAGGATGGCGCTCCGGCTGGCCTGGAGCGCCTGGGCCTGCTCCGCTTGCTGCTCGGACAGCTCCCCGAGTCGCACGACCGTCCGCCGCAGTTGCTCGGTGGTCACGCGCTCCTCGATGACCAGGTCGGAGTCGGCCTGGGCCATGCTCCCCAGGAACTCGATCCGATCGGAGAATTCCGTGAACGAGCTCGACGAAAGCAGCAGGTCGATGGTGCCGGCTGGCCCGGTCTCGAAAGCCAGGATGGCACGCTTCTGGAGGCGGAGCTGGATCGCCGCGCTGTGCTGCACGAGCTGGTCCCGCTCCGCCCTGGTGCTGGTGAGCTCGTCACGGGTCTGGGCCAGAGCGGACTCCGCGGCCTGCCAGACGGCTGTCGCCTGGGACAGCCTTGCCTCGGCATCGGCCAGGCGCGCCTCGACCGCGTCCAGCTCGTCCTTCGTTTGGGCCAGGGCGGGAGTCGTCGCGAGGGCGCCCGCCACCAGGACGAGCGCGAGCAACGATCGATGCGTTCTCCTGGGAGCGGTCGTCGGGCCCCCCTTCAGGTCGTCGGCGCCGCCTCAGGCCGGGCCGAGGCTACCACCCGCCCCCAGGGTGGGCAACCAGCCGTTCGGCGGATCTCCCTGCCTGACCAGGGCGGATGCCGCCCTCACTCGCGCAGTGCCTCGATCAGGATGGCGGCCACCTCGGGGCGCGAGAACTCGGCCGGGGGGCGCGTGCCCGCCCGAAGCATCTCCCGGACCTTCGTGCCCGAGAGCGAAACCCGATCCTCCTCGCCGTGGGGACAGGTCTTGGGCGAGGCCATCCCCTCGCACCGGTCGCACCAGAACGAGTGTTCGAACATGAGGGGCGTGATACCGAGCTCGTCGGGCTCGAACTCCTCGAAGATCCTCTGGGCGTCGTAGGTGCCGTAGTAGTCGCCGACGCCCGCGTGGTCCCGGCCCACGATGAAGTGTGTGCACCCGTAGTTCTTTCGGCAGATAGCGTGCCAGATGGCCTCCTTCGGCCCCGCGTAACGCATCGCCGCGGGGAATACCGAGATCATGGACCGGTCCGTCGGGTAGTAGTTCTCGAACAGGACCTCATAGCAACGCATCCGGACGTCGGCCGGAACGTCGTCGGCTTTGGTCGTGCCCATCAGGGGGTGAACCAACAAACCGTCCACGATCTCCAGCGCGCACTTTTGGATGTACTCGTGGGCCCGATGGATGGGGTTTCGGGTCTGGAACCCGACCACTGTCCTCCATCCACGTGCGGCGAACTCCGCCCGGGTCTCGGCGGGTGTCAAGCGATACCTGGCGAAGGTGTGATGATCCGGCAGCCGGATGGCCCGGACGTCCCCGGCCAGGCAGTAGTCGCCGGCATCGTGGAGCGCCTTCACCCCGGGATGTGCAAGGTCCTCGGTAAGGAAGACGGCCAGCGCCTCCTTCTTCTTGTCCCGCTTGAAGATCTCCTGCACCTCCAGCACCGCGAGCGGGCGGGTGCTCTGGGCGGTCATCAGCGTGACCGACTCCGCGCCGCCGATCCGCTTCACCTCCTCCTCCTCGAGCGAGAGCGTGACGGGGATCGTCCAGGGGAGCCCGTTCGGGAGGTGCATCGTTTCGAGGATCGAGTGGTGGTCCTTCTCCCCATGGAAGCCAGTGAGCGGGGACAGCGCGCCGACCGACAGCAACTCGAGATCCGAGAGTTCGCGGTCGTTGACCTTGATCTTCGGGTGGTGCCCGGCCTCCTGGGCGAGCCGCTCGCCCTCCGCCTCGAATGCAAGCAGGTTCACGAGCGTCCCCCCGTGGGGCGCGATGGTCGCCGTTCTGGTCATGGGATTCGCCTTTCATCGGACATGCGTGGGTTCCGGCGGCGCACAGCATAGCCGTCTCACTGAATGGCTCTCCGCGGCCCCGGGCTATACTCCCGGCGCCAGCGAGGAAAGGCGGCCCTGCGCCATGAAGACACTGCTCGCCGACGCAGAGGTCGCCGAGCTGAATGCCCGGTTCGAGTCGGCCACCCCCGAAGCGATCGTCCGATGGGCCCTCGAAGGGTCGGGCCTCGACCGCGTCGCCATCGCCTCGGCGTTCCAGGCCGAAGGGACCTGCGTGATGCACATGGCGACCCGGATCCGGCCCGGCGTGCCTGTCCTGTTCCTGGAGACCGGCTTTCACTTCGCCGAGACGCTCGCGTTCAAGGCGCAGCTCACGGAGCTGCTCGGCCTGAACGTGGTCGAGCTGGTCGGGGAACACACCGTGGAATCACAGGAGCGGACCTTCGGGCCGCGCCTTTTCGAGCGAGACTCCGGGCTCTGCTGCGAGATCAACAAGGTCCGTCCGATGTTCGAGGCTCTCCGCGGCGTGGACGCCTGGATCACGGCGTTCCGCCGGGACTCCTCGCCCACCCGGGTCCGGGCACCGATCGTCGAACGGTACGAGCTCGAGCCGGGACGGTTCATCGTGAAGGTGAACCCGGTGGTGAACTGGACCCGGCCCGACGTGTGGGCGTACCTGAAGGCGAACGAGCTTCCCCACAACCCCCTGTACGACCTGGGCTACGCCTCGATCGGCTGCGCGCCGTGTACCCGGATCCGGCTGGCCGGCGAGCCGGAACGGGCCGGCCGGTGGGCCGGCCTGTCGAAGTGGGAGTGCGGCATCCACGTGCAGGGCGCGAGGAAGCTCGGCGCCGAGGCCGGCTTCGCCTAGGCCACCACCCAGAGGGCGTCGAGGGCCAGCCCCACCGACAGGCTGGAGCGGTCCCCCAGCACGTCGCCGTCCACCTGGACGGGGAACGGCCGGTCCGAGTTGACCTCGACGCGCGATGCATCGTGCCGGTAGTCCATGTCCCGGCCCTTCACGTGGCGGGCCGACCCGAACATCTGCCAGGCGATCCGAAGCACGCGCCGTCGGGGAAGCTTGCGGGCCGAGAACACGTCGAGCCCCTCGTCCAGCGACGCCTCCGGCGTCACGTGGACCCCCCGGCCCTTGTAGTAGGTGTACGGATCGGTCCGGCCGATCATCACCGAGATCGAGGGCACGGGCCCTCCCCCGTCGATGCTCACTGAGAGGTCGGGGATCCTGCCCGCGTAGCTCGCGATCACCTCTCGGGCCACCGCCCGGAACGCGGCCCGCTCGAATGCCCGCTTGGTCCGGGGGAACTTCGAATCCAGGCGGGCCATGGCGGCGGCGTCCACACCGGCGCCGCAGTTCACGGCGAAGTACCGCCCGTCGGCCACCCCGAGGTGCAGTCTCCGGGCCTCGCCGTCCAGGGCCTTGGCGATCAGGACGCCGGTCGCCTCCACCGGATCGAGCGGCATCCCGAGCGCGCGGACAAGGATGTTGGTGGCGCCGCCGGGGAGCACGCCCAGAGCCACATCGGTGCCGGCCAACCCGTTCACGGCCTCGTTGATCGTGCCGTCGCCGGAGAACACCACGACGAGGTCGAGGCCATCCGCGGCGGCCTCGGCGGCCACCTCGGTGGCGTGACCGCGCTCGGCGGTCTCAAGAACCTCCAGCTTGAAGTCGGCCGACAATGCCTTCTCGATCACGGCGAGGGTGGGCCGGGAAACCGTGCGGGCCACCGGGTTCACCACCAGCAGGACGCGTTCGAACATACGCATCGAGGAGCGAGTATGGCAGCCCGGGGGTGAGCCCCGCTCGCGCCGCCGGAGACTGGGGGAAGGAGCGCCACGTCCTCGTGGCCAGTGAGGGCATCATCCTCGGAGGCCCGCTCGCCGTCCACCACCACCGAGCCGGCCCCGGCTACCTTGGCGAACCGCTCCCCGTATCGCGCGGAGAGGTCCGCCACGACCTGACCCACGGTCTCACCCTCGGCCTCAACGCGCGAGTCCCCGGCGAGGTCCCGGAGGGCCGCGAACAACCGAACGGTCACGGTCGTCATCCCGGGTCCAGGGTACCGGCCGTCGGCTCGAGGCTGTTACCCTCGGTGGGGTCGTGGCCACCATCGTCTTGATCTCCGACCGTTCCCTCGACGAGGTCCTGCCCGCCCTCGCCTCGGCCGGCCTCGACGCGAAGATCGCGCCCCTCTCGGTCACCGCCCTGGGCGACGTGCTGGACCTCTCGGCGGAGGTCGTGCTGGTGGACGCGGCCGAGAACCCCGGGCAGGGCCACTCCGTGCTCCGAGCCCTCCGCGAGCGCGATCCCCGGACCCCAACCGTGATCGTGGTGGAGCGCCGGGACCTTGAGCGGTTCGCGTGGGAGACGGTCGCCGACGAGCTCGTGTATCCGTCCGCCCCGGAGGCCGAGATCCGGATCCGGCTGGACATGCTCCGGAGGAGGGCCGGGTCGGGCGACGGGGTCACGATCCGCCTTGGACCACTCACCCTCGACACCGACACGTACCAGGTCACGGTGGCCGGCCGGCCCCTCGACCTCACGTACAAAGAGTTCGAGCTGCTGCGGTTCCTGGCCTCCCGGCCGGGCCACGTGTTCACCCGCCCGGCGCTCCTCCGCGAGGTGTGGGGCTACGACTTCTACGGCGGCACCCGGACAGTGGACGTCCACGTCCGGCGCCTCCGATCCAAGCTGGGGCCGGAGAACGAGAGCCTGATCGAGACGGTCCGAGGGGTGGGGTACCGGACCGCCGACCTCTGACCGCCGAGGTTTTGACCAATGGTCGCGGCGGTATGGTTCGTTCCATGAGACCGGCCCTTCCCTCCGTGCGCGATCTCCGGTCGTGGGCCCTCGAGCTAGAGGCGGCGCTGAACCGCGGCGTCGACGAGGTCCAGGCGTGGCTGGCCACCCCTCAGGGCCGGTTCTTCCGGGCCCTCGCGGCGCGGCTCCTGGTCGTCGCCGCGCCGCTCGTCGTCCGCCATCCCTTCTTCAAGACACCGGTGGGACGGCTGGTCGAACTGGCGGGAGGTGCGGCCCTCCTGGTGAAGCTGGCGGAGTACGTCCGCGAGTGGGAGCCTCACGCCCAGGCGAACCCGGCCCCCCGAGGCACCCCGCCCTCCCGTAACGAGGAATTAACGCGGTAGAAACCTCGCCGCAGCGGGCGGCCCCTACCCTTTCGTTGTCGAGATCAGACGGAAGGGGGAAGGCGGTGGCCACGCCGAAGGACGTCCTCGCCTTGGCCAAGGAAGCCGGAGCCGAGATCGTCGATCTGCGGTTCTGCGACTTGCCGGGGCTCATGCAGCACTTCTCCGTCCCCATCTCCGAGCTGTCCGAGGCTGGGTTCGAGGACGGCTACGGGTTCGACGGATCGTCGATCCGCGGGTTCCAGGAGATCCAGGAGTCGGACATGCTCCTGCTTCCCGACCCGGACGCCGCGTACATCGATCCATTCACACAACACGTCACGCTGGCGATCCACTGCTTCGTGCGGGACCCGATCACCGGCGAGACGTACTCGCGCGACCCGCGCTCGATCGCGCGCAGGGCCGAGCTGTACCTGAAGCAGACGGGCATCGCAGACGTCTCGTACTGGGGACCGGAGTGCGAGTTCTACATCTTCGACTCGATCCGGTTCGACCAGAACCAGCACGAGGGCTACTACTTCATCGACGCCATCGAGGGCGTGTGGAACTCGGGCGCCGAGGAGGGCGGCAGGAACCTCGGCTACAAGCCGCGGTACAAGGAGGGGTACTTCCCCGTCCCGCCCATGGACCACTACCAGGACCTGCGGAGCGAGATGGACCTGAACCTCCAGAAGGTCGGCGTCGATATCGAGGTACACCACCACGAGGTGGGCACGGCGGGTCAGGCCGAGATCGACATGCGCTACGACACGCTGCTCCACATGGCCGACAAGGTCATGAAGTACAAGTACGTGGTGAAGAACACGGCCAGGGCCGCCGGCAAGACCGTCACGTTCATGCCGAAGCCGATCTTCATGGACAACGGGTCTGGCATGCACACGCACCAGAGCCTGTGGAAGACCGACGAGAACCTGTTCTGGGACGAGGTCGGCTACGCCGGGATCAGCGACATGGCCCGGTGGTACATCGGCGGGCTCCTGGCCCACGCGCCGGCACTGCTGGCGTTCTGCGCGCCCACCACGAACTCGTATCGGAGGCTGGTGCCGGGGTACGAGGCACCCATCAACCTCGTGTACTCGCAGCGGAACCGTTCGGCATGCGTCCGGATTCCCGTGTACTACAAGACGCCGGCCGCCAAGCGCCTGGAGTTTCGGACGCCCGACCCGTCGTGCAACCCGTACCTGTCCTTCGCGGCGCAGCTTCAGGCGGGGCTCGACGGGGTCAAGAACAAGCTCGAGCCACCCGAGCCAATCGACAAGGACCTGTACGACCTGCCGCCCGAGGAGAAGGCGCTGGTCAAGCAGGTGCCGGGGTCGCTCGAGGAGGTGCTCGACGCGCTCGAGGCCGACCACCAGTGGCTGCTGGAGGGCGGCGTGTTCACCCAGGACGTGATCGACACCTGGATCGAGTACAAGCGGGAGCACGAGCTGGACGCCGTGCGCCTCCGCCCGCACCCGTACGAATTTCACCTCTACTTCGATATCTGAGGTTCGTGACCCAGGTCACAACCGGAGGGCGAGGAGCGGGCCGTTCTCGGCCGGCTCCTCGTGTTTCAGGCACCACACGTCCGGCCCGTATGATTGCGGCGGTTCCGTGCGAGAGCCGGAAAGGGGGCGCGGTGTCGGACGAGACTCAAGACGTGATCCGGCTCGTCGAGCGGTACAGCGCGCCCAACTACGCCCCGCTGCCGGTCGCCGTCGCGACCGCCGAGGGCGCGTGGGTCACCGACGTCGAGGGCCGCCGGTACGTGGACATGCTCTCGTCCTACTCCGCCCTGAACTGCGGGCACCGGCACCCCGGGCTGGTCAAGGCGGCGAAGGGCCAACTGGACCGGCTCACCCTCACCAGCCGCGCGTTCCACAACGACCAGGTCGGGCCGTTCATCCAGGACCTCGCCGAGCTGTGCGGCAAGGACCTGGTCCTGCCGATGAACTCGGGAGCCGAGGGCGTCGAGACCGCGATCAAGACCGCCCGCAAGTGGGGCTACGACGTGAAGAGCGTCGCCCCCGACAGGGCGAAGATCATCACCTGCGCAGGGAACTTCCACGGACGGACCACCACGATCATCAGCTTCTCGACCGACCCCAAGGCTCGACAGGGGTTCGGCCCACTCACCCCCGGCTTCGTCACCGTCCCCTTCGGCGACGCCGACGCGCTCGCAGCAGCGTTCGACCACAACGTCGTGGCGTTTCTGGTCGAGCCGATCCAGGGCGAGGCAGGCGTGATCGTCCCGCCCGACGGATACCTGCGCGCGGCCCGGGAGCTGTGCACGACAAACGGCGCGCTCCTCGTCGCCGACGAGATCCAATCGGGCCTGGGCCGCGCCGGCTCCACGTTCGCCTGCGAGCACGAAGGCGTGGAGCCCGACGTGTATATCCTGGGCAAGGCCCTGGGCGGCGGCATCACGCCACTGTCGGCGGTCGTGGCCGACACTGACGTCCTGGGCGTCCTCACGCCGGGGACCCACGGCTCGACGTTCGGCGGCAACCCGCTCGCGTGCGCGATCGGCCGAGAGGTGGTCCGCCTCCTCCAGACCGGCGAGCTCCAGGAACGCTCCAAGAAGCTCGGCGAGCACATGCTCACCGCGATCCGTGAGGCGAACCTGCCGGCAGTGAAGGAAGTCCGGGGCCGTGGCCTGTGGGCCGGCGTCGAGCTCGTTCCCGACGCGGTTCCGGCCCGAGCGCACTGCGAGCGCCTGCTGGAGCGCGGCGTGCTGGCCAAGGACACCCACGAGACCACGATCCGCCTGGCCCCACCGCTGGTGATCTCGGAGGAGGACCTGGACTGGGCCCTGGACCGGATCCTCGCCGTGCTGGAGGAAGCCGGCCGCTGACCGGCGCGGCACCCGGGGCTCAGTCTTCTTCCTCGAACCTTTCCGAGAACACGCGCTCCATGGCCCGTCGGGCCCGGCGGGTGATCCGGCGGTAGTCGTCGAGGAAGCTCTGCCGCGGGTACTCCTCGTACCCCAGGCGCCGGGCCAAGGCCGTCTGATCCTCCGCCGAGGCGGGGACTGCCTCCGCGTGAACCCGCCGGTCCACCTCCAACGCGTTCTTCACGTCCGACAGGAACACGAAGGCCTCCCCCAGCGCGAGCGCGACGCTGTCCTCGATCAACCGGGCCTCGGCCAGCCGCTCGATGGCGTCCAGGGTCCGGCCCGTCCTGACCTCCGGGTGCCGTCCGCCGTGGCGCATCAACGACAGCTCCACGGAGAACTGGACATCTGCCAGCGACCCGTAGCCCAGTTTGAAGTGGAACCGCGTCGCGTCGGCCGGCCGCACTCGTTCCCGTTCCATCCGCTCGCGCATCCGCAGGATCTCTGCGGCCCGGTCCACCGATAGGTAGTCGGGGTAGGCGAAGTCCTCTGCGAGCGACCGGAACCGCCGTCCCAGCGCCTCGTCCCCAGCCACGAACCGCGCTCGGAGCAGCGACTGGAACTCCCACGTCTCCGCGTATCGCTCCAGGTACTCGAGGTACGCGGCGAACGATCGGGCCAGCGGCCCGGACCGCCCCTCCGGGCGGAGGTCGGCGTCCGGCTCCCATCCCGCGTGCCGGATACCGGCGAGCACCCGCTCGGCGATCTCGCCTGCCCGGCGGAGCTCTTCGGGGCCCTCCCCCTCGTACACGAACACCACGTCGAGGTCGGAGGCGAAGTTCAGTTCCTCCGCGCCGAGCTTTCCCAGGCCGATCACGGCGAACGGGAGATCGGGCCCGGCCGCCGTCACCGACTCTCGAACGACCCGATCGGCTACCGCCGCGATCTCTCGCCCGGTCTCGCGGGGTTCTTGCTCGCGGCCGGCGTACCGGCCGACGACGGTCACGAGCGCGGCCGCCGCATCTGCCGGCTCGGCTCCGTCGGCCAGCGCCAGGACCCGCTGGGGCGCGACGGCCAGCAGGTCGGTGGCGAACGAGCTGGCCGAGACGGCGTGGGCGAGCCGCCGGGCGCCGCTCGGGTCGGTGGCCAACGCATCAGCCAGTCCCCGCTCATGCCCGATGGCGCCAGCCACCCGTTCCAGTCGGACCAGCGCCGCGTCGGGGTTCGCGGCGAGCGCCAGGGCCGGGGCCATCACGGGGAACACGTGCGCCAGCACCTTGCCGAGTCGCGTCGACGGATCGACCAGGCGATCCAGCACCTCGTACGCGGTGGCGGGGCGGCCGAACCCCAGGCCGGCCAGGAGCTCCTGGGTAGCGGAGCGGTCCACTCCGGGTCTCGGGGCCGCCGGTCCGGCGAAGGCCTCGAGCAGGGGCCGGTAGAACAGCCGCTCGTGCAGCCCTCGCACGAGGACGGTCCGGCGCTCGTACTCGGCCCGCAGCGCCTCGGGCCCTTCCAGGCCGAGGGAGCGGGCCAGCCGGGTGAGCGATGGCCGGTCCGGGGGGAGCTCGTGGGTCTGGAGGTCTCGGACCATCTGGAGCCGGTGCTCCAAGGTCCGAAGGAACCGGTAGGCATCGGCCAGCGCCTCCGCGTCGTCCTCGGCCACGTACCCCTCCTCGGCCAGCACGGCAAGGGCGCGGAGCGTGTTCGGCTCGCGCAGACGCTCGTTTCGGCGGCCGTGGACGATCTGGAGGAGCTGGACGGCGAACTCGACGTCCCGGATCCCGCCCCATCCTCGCTTGACCTCGGTGGCGGCCGTGCCTCGGGCCCGGACGTATTCCTCCAGCCGGACCTTCACCCGGCGGACCTCGTCGATGGCTTGGGGCGAGAGCTCCTTCGGGTAGACGAGGGGCGTCACCATCTCCACGAAGGCGGCCCCCAGCTCGAGGTCTCCGGCAACCGGGCGGGCCTTGATCAGCGCCTGCCGCTCCCACGTCGCGGCCTGCGACCCGTAGTACTCGCGCATGGCGTCGAGCGACCGGGACAGCGCGCCCCCCCGCCCGCCCGGCCGGAGGGTGGGGTCGACCCGGAGCGCGATGCCTTCGGCGGTGGGCTCGGAGAGCAGCCGGATGATCTCCGCTGCCAGTCGTTCGGCCCGGTCCTGTCGCTCGCTTCCGCGGCCCTCGTGAACGAACACCACGTCGACGTCCGACGAGTAGTTCAGCTCCTCGCCGCCCAGCTTGCCCAGGCCGATCACTGCCAGGCCCGACGGCACCGCGGTCCGGCAGGCCACCGCCAGGCACGCCGCGGCGATCGCGCTGATCTCCGCGACGACCTCTTCCAGCATCGCGCCGCCGAGGTCTCGAGAGGCCACGCGGACCATGGCCCGTCGGCGGAATCGCCGGAGGCCGTCGGACGGCCCGAGGCGCTCGACGTAGGCAGCCAACTCCGCGTCGAGCTCCCCGCGGCCCCGAACCCCCACGTCGGCCAGCACCTCGGTCTCCTCGGGGTGAGCCACCAGGAAATCTGCCGCGGCGGTCGAGAACCCGAGCAGCCGCGCGGCGACGGGAAGGACGTCCTCCCTCGCGAGCACCTCGCGAGCCCGGGGG
>JBOGVG010000226.1:0-10208 GCA_050692435.1 Actinomycetota bacterium | reverse complement strand
GAGACCGGCGTCACCCGGCCCACGCTGGTGCTTGTGGACGAGGTGCCGGAGGTGGCGGGAGCGAGCGAGGAGGAACCCCTCATCGAACGCGACGCGGCGATCCGGGCTCTGGAGTCGCTGTCCCGGGCGGAGCGGACGCTGCTGGCTCGGGCCTACTTCGGCGGCCTCACGGCCCGGGAGATCGCCGAGGCCGATGGCATCCCCCTCGGGACCGTGAAGACGCGGCTCCGTACCGCGCTGATCAAGGTCCGCCGCGCCAACCAGGGCAAGGAGCGACCGTGAACTGCGTGGCCGTTCGCGAACAGCTCCCCGAGTTCGCCGTCGGCGTGCTGGGGACGAGGGACCAGGTAGCCGTGGAGCGGCACCTCCAGTGGTGCTCCGGGTGCCGGAAGGAGGCCGCCGAGCTGGGGGAGGGCGCAGCGACGTTCGGGTTGGCCCTGGCGCAGGCCCCCCTTCCGGACGCATTGGGGGAGCGGGTGGTGGCGCGGATCCACGAGGCGGCCTGGAAGCCGGGCTCGAGGCGCCGGCTCCGGACGGCGGGGGCGGGAGCGGTGGCGGCCATGGTGGCCGTGGCCGGGCTGGGATGGGGAGCCGTGATGGCCGGGCGGGCCGAGCGGTTCGCCGAGCGGGCGGCCCAGGCCGAGCGGCGGCAGGCCGCCGCCCTGGAGCAGTTCCAGGGCGTGCTCCGGACCCTGCCCTTCCAGGCGGCGGCGACAGAGTTCCATCTCGGGCAGCTCGCGCCGACCCTCGCGCTCGGGCGGGGCGGCGGGGCGGTGCTGCAGCTCGTCTCGCCCACCCAGTTGGACTTCGTCATCGTGATCGTGAACGGGCTCCCCAGGAACCCGGCCCTCCGCCCCTTCCGCATCGCGCTTCGAAACGATGCGGGCCGGGAGATCGGGGCCGGCACCATCGCCGAGCTCGACGCCAACGGCGGAGCCCAGGTCTTCCGGCAGTTCGAGAACACCGACCTCACCGGGTTCACCACGGTGCTCGTCCGCAAGGCGTCCGGGCAGGTGGTGCTGGAGGGCACGATCGACCAGCGCTCCTCACCGGCCTGACCGAGAGGCCCCTAGATCCGCTCGAGCTCCTGGGTGAACGTTCCGTCGAAGGAGAATTTCGCCGGGAAGGCGAGCGCGTCGGGGAATCCCGTGATCCGCATGGTCATGTCGAAGTCCCCGCTGCTGGAGCTCTTCACCAGCTCCCTGGTGGTCAGGTCCAGCCAGCTCGTCATAGCGAACGAGCCGCTTCCGGCATAGATCATCTTCGCGTCCGCCAGGTCGGAGGGCTCGGTCGGTGTGGCTCCCGGGCTGCGCCCGAACGCCTCGAACAGCTGGCCCACGTCGATGGTGAGGTCGATCGGCATCGCGTATCGGGTCGTGATGACGGCGGCCCTCGAGCCGTCAACGTCCTCGTACCGATCGAAGGTGCTCCGCGCGGTGTACTCGATCGCCCCCTTCCCGAACGGGAATTCCTGGGAGAACCGCTTCTCCCACGTATCGCCCGGGGACACCGGGTGATCGGGGAGGACCGGCGTCACCTGGTCCATACCGGGGATCCCCATCCCGCCCGCGTCCGCAGAGCCCCCGAAAGCCAGGCCGTTCGCGGTCACGATCTGGCCGTCCGGTGAGATCCGCATCGTGAACGACTGGTCGGACCCGATGCCGGGAATGGATATCCCGTTCACGGTGCCCGACATGTCGTCGACCCGGATCTCGACGGTCGCAACGCCGTCGTCGTCAACGGACATGACCTCCCACCGAATGGTTTGGGTCATGTCCATGGCCAGGGGCTGGGTGCCCAAGACGCCGGCGGAGATCGTTCCGTCCATCTTGATGTGCTGGCGAAAGTCCGTCGTGTCGCCGGGGCCGAAGGCGAACGCCAGCGCGGCCTGGGCTCGGTTCTCGGGCTGGGTGACCTGGAAGACCACCAGGGCGGCGACGATGGCCACGACCAGGCCGGCGGCGCCGGCCACGGTTCCGCGTCGCCATGGCCGCTTCGTCCCGTGCGGTCCGGGAGACCAGGCGAACGCCAGGGCCTGGCGTGCCGCGGGCGGCGGGAGGGCGGGGAAGACGGGCTCGCCGATCAACTCGGTCGGGCTCTCGTGTTCGTCCATGTGGGCTCCTTCGGTCCGTCCGGTCCCTCCAAGGAGCATCGGCCGCATCGGGCCGGGACTTCAACCCTCGATCGGAGGGGAGCCCGCCCGACCGGGCCGGCCGAACCCGAACGGGGGAACCCGGATATCATGCGGCCACATGCCGGAAGTATCCGAAGTCGTCGGCATCGGCCTCGCTGGCGGCCAGGGCGTTCGGGCTCGTCCGCTCACGCTCAAGGCGCCCGGCTACCTCCGCTCCAAGGCCGCCATGTCGTTCCTGGGCCGGCGGCTGATCCGGTGGGTGATCCAGATCCTGTCGAGCGAGGGGATCAAGGACTACTACGTGATCGCCCACGGCAAGGAGAACCGGTACCAGATCAAAGTCATGATCGGGTACGGGGAGGGGTTCGGCGTGGACGTGAAGTACTCGCCGGTCAAGTACGATTCCTTGTCGACCGGCAGCGCCGACTCGACCCTTCGGATGCTCGACCACTGGGACATCACGCAGCCCGCGCTGGTGTTCCCCACCGACTCCATCATCGACTTCGACCTTGCGCCGATGTTCCGGGCCCACGTGGAGCACGGCGCCGTGGCGACGATCGCCGCCATGGTGCGGGAGCCGGACGAAGTGGCGGAGAAGTACGGTGTGATGCTCACCGACGACGACGGGCGCGTCACCGAGTTCGTGGAGAAGCCAACCCTGGCCGCGCTGCGAGAGCACTTCCGCGCCCCCGACGACGAAGCCTTCAAGAGGCTCCCCCTCCGGACCAACGCCGGCTTCTACCTGATCGAGACGAGAGCGCTCCGCGAGCTGGCCGGCGAGCGGACCATCGTGGAGCTTCGCCGTGCGCGACTCGACTTCGGTAAGGATCTGCTGCCCTGGCTGGTGGGGAACGGCTACCCGGTGTATTCGCACCCCGTGCGAAGGATCGGGGACCTCGGCAACGTGGAAGACTTCGTCGAGACCATGGTCGACGTTCTCCAAGGGAACTTCGAGGCGGTGGACCGGCTGCTGGGGCCGCCCTTCGACCCCGAACAGCACGTGTGGATCGCCCCGGAGACCCTGGCGATGCGCGACTCCACGAGTGGGCTGACCCTCGCCGAGAAGATCGCCGAGAAGATGGTGACGATCGGGCCCGCGGTGCGGATCGGACGCTTCTGCGAGATCCACCCCGGGGTCACCATCACCGAGTCGAACCTGGACGACGACATCGAGGTCCACCGGGATGCCACCATCGAGCGCTCCCAGATCCGGGACGGGGCCATCGTCGGCCCGGCGGCTCGGCTGCACGAGGTGGTGGTGGGGTCGATGTCCGAGGTCCGGTCGGAGCCCTACAACCGCACCGAGATCGAGGGGTACGTGGCCCTCGGGGACGAGGTCGTCGTGTACGCGGGGGTGCGCCTCGCCGAGCACATCTCGATCTATCCGCGCTTGAAGGTCCCCTCTGGAATCAAGGTGCCGCCGGGCACGGAGATGACCGGACCCGCCGACGTGCTCCGGTACCTGTAGATGCGATTCGGTCTCGCCCTGCCCCACTACGACTTCTCGCTGCCCGGCGGGGGGCGAGTGTCGTTCGCCCGAGTGGCGGAGTTCGCCCGGATGGCGGAGCGACTGGGGTTCGACTCGGTGTGGATGTCCGATCACTTCTTCCTGTCGCTCGCGAGGTACGGGGGCCCGCCCGGGGTGCAGGGCTCGCTGGAGCCCATGACCACCCTGGCCGGCCTTGCCGCGATCACGGAACGGGCCAGGCTGGGAACCCTGGTGCTCTGCGCGCCGTTCCGACACCCGGCGATCGTGGCCAAGGCGGCGACGGCGATCGACCTGGTCTCCGGGGGCCGGTTCGAGCTGGGCATCGGGGCGGGATGGTTCCAGGAGGAGTTCCGCGCGTTTGGCTACGGGTTCGGCACGGTGGGAGAGCGGTTCGCGCTGCTCGAGGAGACCCTCGAGGTGCTCGGGCTGCTCCTGCCGGGCGGCCCGGCCACCTTCCGGGGCGAGCACTTCCGGCTGGACGATGCGTACAACCGTCCTCGCCCCGTCAAGCAGCCCCGGCCGCCGATCTGGCTGGGGTCGAAGGGCGGGGACCGGTCGCTCCGTCTGGCCGCGCGGCATGCCGACGGGTGGAACACGGTGTGGCGGTGGACGCCGAGGGGATACGCGGAACGGGTGAAGCGGGTTCGAGAGATCTGCGAGGAGGAGCGTCGGGACCCGGCCACGCTTCGGCTCTCGGTCGGGCTGTACACGCTGGTGGGGGAGAACCCCCGGGACTTCGCCGCCCGGTTCCGCGTGATGCAGGGGTGGATGCCCGGCCACGCGCTCGACGGCGAGCCGCTCGACGCCTTCATGGCCGACACGCTCTCCGGCACACCCGAGCAGGTGCTGGACCGGCTGGCCTCGTTCTCCGGACTCGGGGTGGAGGAGGTGATCGTGGCCCCGGCGGCCCTCCCGTTCGCCATCCCCGATCCCACGGTCCTGGAGCTGTTCGCCGCGGCCGTGATGCCGAAGGCCCGCGAGCTCTAGCGGTGGAGTTCCTGGAGGCCGCCCTCACGGTCCTTCGCGAGGAGGGAAAGCCCGTTCACTGGACGGTGATCCAGGACCTCGCGCTGAAGCGCGGCTACCTGGATCCGTTCACACAGCGGGACATCCGGACGAACCTCCTCGCCGCCCTGGCCGAGGCGGCCCGAATAGGCGTGGTCGTGAAGCACACCAAGGGCGTCTACCGGCTCCCGTGACCGCCCCTACGGCCGGTAGGCCACTCCGGAGATCCGCTCGAGCTTCTCGAACCGGTGCTCGGCCTCGATGTACCGGACCGTGCCGGACCGCGACCGCATCACGAGCGAGTGGCTGACGGCGCCGTCCTCCTGATACCGAACACCCTTCAGGAGGGAACCATCCGTGATGCCGGTGGCGGCGAAGAACACGTCGTGGCCCGCAACGAGATCGTCGGTGCCGAGCACCTTTTCGATGTCGAAGCCGGCGTCCTCCAGCGTCTTCCGCTCCTCGTCGCTCCGAGGGTACAGACGTCCCTGCATCGCCCCCCCCAGGCACTTCAGGGCGGCCGCGGCGATAACGCCCTCGGGGGTGCCGCCGATCCCGAGGAGGAGGTCGATCCCCGAGCGCCGGGACGACGCGGCCGAGATCGCCCCGGCCACGTCCCCGTCGGTGATCAGGTAGACCTTCGCGCCGGTCTCCCGCACCCGCTGGATCATCTCTGCATGGCGGTCGCGGTCCAGAATCACGACGCCGATCTCCTCCGGCCGAACGCCCTTGGCCTTCGCCACCAGCCGGACGTTGTCCTCGGGCGGCGCGGTGATGTCGATGACGTCCGCGGCCTCCGGGCCGGCGGCCACCTTCTCCATGTAGACGGCGGCGCCGGGGAAGAACATCGTGCCCCGCTCGGCCAGGGCGATCACCGCGAGCGCGTTGGGCTGGCCGGCCGCGGTGAGACGGGTCCCGTCGATGGGGTCGACCGCGACGTCCACCGCCGGGCCGCCGCCGTTGCCGACCTCCTCGCCGTTGAAGAGCATGGGGGCCTCGTCCTTCTCGCCCTCGCCGATCACCACGGTGCCGTGCATCGACACGGTGTCGATCATCAGGCGCATGGCGTCCACGGCGGCCTGATCGGCCGCTTCCTTGTCTCCCCGCCCCACCCATCGGCCGGCGGCGAGGGCGGCGGCCTCCGTCACGCGGGCGAGCTCCAGGGCGAGGTTCCGGTCGGGTCTGAGGTCGTTCATGGCGCGTCGCTCCTCCGGGTGTTCGGTTCGGGTCGCGTGTGTGCCGTGGCGTTCCCATCGTACGCCGCGCGCACCGGGCGGCGCCCCCCGCCCCGGGCCGAACGACCGGCCAGCAGGCCTTCCGCCTCGAACCACTCGAGCGTCCGCCGCAAGGTCTCCTGGACCGGCGTGTAGGCCAGGCCGAGCTTGCCCGTGGCCTGCGACCCGTCGAATCGGTGGCCGTGAAGGCCCGCCCGCGCCACCTCTCGACACACGACGGGCGAGCGCCCCAGGGCCCGGGCCGCGGCTTCGACGCCGGCCGCCGCGGCCAGCAATATCCATCCCGGGGCGAACACCGTGCGAGGGCGCCGCGCCGTTACCTGTTCCAGGAGGCGGAGGAGGTCTCGAGTCCGAAACGATCCGCCGCACAGCAGGTACCGCTCCCCGGACACCCCGCGTTCGGCCGCCAGGGCGTGTCCTCGGGCGCAATCGTCCACGTCGACGAGGCTCGTCCACACGTCCACGGCCATGGGGAGCCGGCCCCGGGCCGCGGCCCGAAGGAGCCGGGCCGAGCCTTCGCCACGGCCCGGCCCCTGCACGGACGCCGGGTTCACGCACACCACCTCCAGTCCCACGGCCGGGCCCCGCTCCATCACGAGCCGCTCGGCGTCGAACTTCGAACGCTCGTAGTCGGTGAGGAACCAGCCCCGGTGCGACGTGCCCTCCCGCCCGATGGATCCGGCGCTCTCGCCGATGGTGGCCGCCGAGGACGTGTGGACGAACCGGCGGATCCCGGCCCGCGCCGCGGCGTCCAGGACGTTTCGCGTCCCCTCCACGTTCGTTCTGAACAGGGGCGAGGGGTCGCGAAGGCACGACGCGTTCAGCCCGGCGACGTGGAAGACGACCTCGCAGCCTCGCAGCGTTCGCTCGAACGACGCCGGGTCCCGCACGTCGCCTCGCACGGGCCGCCCGCCCGCCCGGGCCAGCTCGTCCGCCGCCGCACCCGTGCGCGCGAGGGCCACGACGTCGCGGCCCTGCGCGAGCAGATGGCGGACCACGGCCCCGCCTACGAACCCGGTCCCGCCGGTGACGAACGCCGGTCCCTGCACGGCGTCAGCGGCGTCGCGTCGGCGACAGGCTTGGGGAGAAGCGGGCCAGGTACTCCGCGGCCGACACCACCGTGACCACGGCGGCGGCAAGCATAGCGAACTGGTCGAGGTACAGGGGCCCGAGCTTCGGCTCCGTCCGCAGGATGGCGAGGAGGACGGCCACGAACTGGACGTTCGCCTTGAGCTTCCCCCACATCGACGGTCGCATGACGTCGCCGTCGGCGGCCACGACCCCGCGCAGCCCCAGGATCACCAGCTCGCGGCCCACGATGATCGCCGCGATCCACGCCGAGGCCCGTCCCGCCGCCACCAGCGCGATGAGCACGCCCGACACCAGGAGCTTGTCGGCGGTGGTGTCCAGGAAGCTGCCGAGGGTCGTGGTCGCGCCCCATCGCCGGGCCAGGTAACCGTCGAAGAAGTCGGTGATCGCGGCCACCGCGAACAGCGCGGCCGCGACACCGTAGGCGTGGGTGAGGGGATCGTCCAGGACGAGCCACATGACCACGGGCACCAGGACGATCCGCACGTACGTGAGCCGGCGGAGGAGGGACGCGGCCTTGGCTGCCCGTTCGTTCACGCGAGGACCTCCGCCAAACCCTAGCAGCGCGCTCAACGCCCCGCCGCCAGGGCCCGGACCGCCGCCCCCGAGTCCAGCCGGAGCGCCTCCTCGGCCAGGTCCCGGGCCCAGGCGAGGTCGGTCTCGCGCACGGCCCGCTTCACCCTCGGAACGGCCGGCGGTGCTGCCGACAGCTCGCGGATGCCGAGCCCGAGGAGGATGGGGACCGCGGACGGATCGGCGGCCATCTCACCGCAGACCCCAACCCGCCGGCCGAGGGGAGCGGCGGCCTCCACAGTCATCCGGATCAGCCGCAGGACGGCCGGGTGCAGGGCATCGGCCAGGTTCGCGACGCGTTCGTTCCCCCGGTCCGAGGCCAGCGTGTACTGGGAGAGGTCGTTCGTCCCGATGGAGAAGAAGTCCACCTCCGGGGCGAAAGTGGACGCGGCGAGTGCGGCCGAGGGGACCTCCACCATGATCCCAATCTCGAGATGCTCGGGTAAACGGCCGCCCGCGTCTTCCACCTCGCGGCGGGCCTCCTCCAAGAGCGAGCGGGCCTCGCGGAGCTCGTGAAGGGTCGAGACCATGGGGAACATCACCTTCACCGGGTGATCGGCCGCCACTCGAAGCGCCGCGCGGAGCTGTGTGCGCAGCACGTCGGGCCGGGCCAAGCCGAGCCGGAGGCCCCGGAGCCCAAGGAACGGGTTGGCCTCGGGCGTCACGGGCAGGGAGGGGAGCGGCTTGTCGCCACCCACGTCGAGGGTCCGAAGGATCATGGGGCGGCTTTCCAAGGCCTCGGCCATCGCGCGGTACGCGGACTCCTGCTCCTCCTCGCTCGGCATGGTGTCCCGCCCGATGAACAGGAACTCCGTCCGGAGCAGGCCGACGCCTTCCGCCCCGGCCTCCACGGCGGCCGTCGTGTCCTCGGGGCTCCCCACGTTCGCCAGGACCTCGATCGCCGTCCCGTCGCGGGTCACGGCGGGCTCGGACGCGGCCGCCCGGGCCTCGGCCTCGGAGGCCCGGAACGCGTTCGCCCGGGCGTGAGCCTCCGCGATCTGGGAGACGTCGGGGTTGGGGCGGAGGGTCCCGGCCTCGCCGTCCACGATCGCCGTGGTCCCCTCGTCGATCTCCAGGACCGCCCGGCCCAGACCGACCACCGCGGGGATGCCCAGGGACCGGGCGAGCACGGCCGCGTGCGACGTGGGGCCACCCAGCGCCGTGGCGATCCCGAGCACCACGGCCGGGTCCAGGCCGGCCGTGTCGGCCGGGGTGAGGTCCGTGGCGATCAGGACGCCCGGCCCGCCCAGGGCGGGCCGGGCGTCCCCCACACCCAGCAGGTGCGCCAGGACCTGCGCGCCCACGGCCTCCACGTCCGCCGCCCGGGCCTGGAGGTACGGGTCGTCAAGGGAACGCCAGGACGCCGCCGTCCGATCGATCCCCTCCTTCCATGCCACCGCCGCACCCCTGCCCTGGTCCAGGACGGCCGACCGGGCCGGCCCCAGAAGCTCCTCGTCGTCCAGGAACAGCAGGTGCGCGTCGAAGATGGAGGCGCTCTGCTCACCGGCCCGGTCGGCCACCTGTTCCCGGGTGCTCGAGACCTCGGCCCGGGTCGCCTCGATCGCGGCCTCGAGCGCGAACCATTCCTCCTTCGGCTCGCCCACCGGACCCCGCGGGACCTCGAGGTCGGGCGGGCGAAAGTGCCGGGCCGGTCCCACGGCCACCCCGGGCGAGGCGGGGAAGCCTGCCAGGGCGCCCTCGGCCGGCACCGCGGGACGCGTCGGCGCCGCTGCGGCCCCAGCCTCCCCTGCGTCGTCGCCGAACCGAGCGGCGGCCAGGGCCCGGATGGACTCGACGGCCTCAGCGGCCTCCGGCCCCACTGCCAGGACCTCGATCTGGTGGCCGTGGAGCACGCCCAGCGTGGCCACGGCGTTCAGGCTCCGGGCGGTGGCCGGGCCCCGGCGGGTGGTCAGGTTGGTCACCCGCACGTCGGCGTCGAACCGTCCCGCGGTCCGTACGAGGCGAGCGGCGGGACGTGCGTGGAGGCCGAGAGGGTTGTCGACCAGTATGCGGATGCTCACTGCCGGGCCTCCGCGTTCGCCCGTCCGAGCCTCTTCCGGCGCAGGCCCATCCAGTGGGATTCCGAGGTGGGCGGCCTTGGGGGCCAGCCCCCCTCGAGCCTCGTCGGCCACCCCCTCCAGGGATCGCCCCAGCCGGGCGGCCACCGCCGCGGCTACCGCGCCCTCCACCAGGGGGGCCTCGCACAGGAGCACTCGGTGCCTGCGGTCCCCGGGCAGCATGTCGAGCGCCATCTCCGCCGACAGCACGGCGCTCCCCAGATCCATCAGGACCAGCACGCCGTCCTCGGACCACACGCGCTCGATGGCCCGGCGAACCAGCACGGCATCGGTTCCCATGGGCCGGTCGGGAAGGTCCAGGCCGCCGACGGTCTCCAGGGGGACGTCAGCCCCGCCCATCTCGCCGGCCAGCTCGGCCACGCCCTCGGCGAGCTTTGGGCTGTGCGAGACGATGACGATGCCGATCACCGTATCCCCCTCACCCCTCCGGTCGGCGCGGGCCGGCCCACGTCCTCATTCCCCGAGGCCGTAGGCCCGATGCAGCACCTCCACCGGGTGGACCGAGGGGATCCCCGTGGCGCTCGTGATCTGCCAGCGGCAGGTCTCGCTGTCGCACGCGGCCACCTCCGACGCCGTCTCCCGAACCTGCCGGAAGAGCGGCGCCC
>JBOGVG010000225.1:0-3710 GCA_050692435.1 Actinomycetota bacterium | reverse complement strand
ACCCCGATACCGGCGGCGGCGAGGCTGAAGATCCCCGCCTCGCTGTTGAGGCGGCGAACGATCTCCGGGCTGATGAACGCGAGGGCGAAGAACCCGATCACCACGCTCGGGACGCTGGCCAGTGTCTCCAGGATCGGCTTCAGGGTCCGCCGCAGCCGCGGCTGGGCATACTCGGAGAGGTAGATGGCGGCCCCGAGGCCGAGCGGCGTGGCCACCAGCATGCCCACCCCGGTGACGAGCAGCGTCCCCACGAAGATCGTCCGCATGTCGAACATCCCCTGACGGGGGATCCAACCCGGAGCCACCAGGCTGGTCAGGTCGATGTTGGCCAGGAAGGCGATGGCCTTCCCGACGAGGGAAAGAACGATCAGCCCGCTCACGATCATCGACACGAACGCGGCGGCGAAGAACAGCCGATGGATGATCAGCTCCTTCCGTCGCCGGCGAGTGCTGCCGCGCAGGCTCTCCGGCGTGAGCCCTCCCCGGATGGATTCCCCGACGGTCGTGTTCATCCCGCGCGTACCTTACCCCGTCGTTCTCGAGCCCATGAGGGCCGGGCGGTCGGCAACCGCCCGGCCCTCGTTGGCTTCCCGATGTGCTAGGCCGATGCCTGCGACCACGCGGCCCGCGAGGCCTCGATCTGGTCCGTGGGAAGGTCGACGTATCCGACCCCCTCGACGGCACCGACGATCCCCTCGTCGCCCATGTAGAAGTCCACGTAGGCCTTCAGGGCGGGGTTCTCGGCGATCCGTGCCTCGTTGACGTAGATGTAGAGCGTCCGCGAGAGCGGATAGCTGTGGTCGGCGATCGTCTCCCGACTGGGAGCCACGCAGCCGCTCCCCCCGTCGACCTGAAGGATGTCGATCTGGCTGGCGGCCTGCTCCGCGAAGGCGAAGCCGACGAAGCCCAGCGCCCCGGGGTCGCCCTCCATGGCCTGGATGATCACGTTGTCGTTGGCCGACGCCTGGTAGTCGGGCCGCAGGGCCGCTGCCTCGTCCTCGGCCAGCCCGCGCTCCAGGGCGATGTCCTCGATGCCGGCCAGGTCGATGAACGCGTCATAGGTCCCCGACTCCTGGCCGGGGGCGGTGATCTGCAACGGCAGGTTCGGCAGGTCACCGGTGCCGCCGACCTCCTTGTCCAACGTGGCCGCGTCCGACCAGGTCTCGAAGCCCTGCGACTCCGGGCCGAACAGGGCGTACAGGTCTCCGGTGCTCAGGCAGGTCACCGCCGCGTTCTCGGGATTCGTCATGATGGTGATCCCGTCATAGCCGACGGGAAGCTCCACCCAGCTGATCCCGTTCTGCTTGCACGCTTTCTTCTCCTCGGGCTCGATGGCCCGGGAGGCGTCGTTGATGTCGATCTCGCCCTTGCAGAACAGGACGAACCCATCGCTCGTCCCGGGCCCGTTCACGCTGATCTGCACGTCGGGGTTCGCAGCCGAGAACTGCTCGGCGACGAGCGATGAGATCGGCTGGACCGTCGACGAGCCCGATATCGTCACCGTGCCCGACATCCCTGCAGGGGAGTTGCCGCCATCGCTCGTCCCGCTGTCGCTCCCGCACGCAGCGCCCAACACGGCCAGTGCTGAGAACGCTGCCACGGCAATGAGCTTGATCCGTCTGTTGCCCATTCCTCTTCCTCCTTCTCGTTTCAGTCCTTGGAGATCGAGGGGAGGTCGACCCGAAGAGGGGGTGCCGGGCCGCCCTCCCCCCGACCACTGTCCGTGGCCTCGACTGCCCTTCATCCGCCGCGAGCGTAGGCATGCCGGGTGACGGCCTTCTGGCCCAAAGGTGAATGCTCGGTGAACGAGCAGGTTGACGACCTGCTGCAGCTCGGCCACGGGGTCTCGAAATCGACGTGGGGCCCGCGGCCGCCGGGGAAAGGGCGGCGGCCATCCGCCCGCTCGGGTATTCCCCCGAGGTCGGCCAGGCACAGATCGCAGACGTCGCCGACGACCGAGCCGTCGACGCCACGATCGGGGCAACGCCGGCGACGACGGCGCGCCCACCCATGACCGGCGACGGTAGGTCCCCTGGATGGAGGACCGGGGAACGGCAAACGAACCGCTGGTGAAAGACGTGCGCTTCTACACTTGCCGCGATGGAGCCGGTCGTGGTCGTGTCCCTGGTCCTGGCGGTCGCAGCGGCCATCGCCATTGCCATTCGCGAGCGGCGCTCGGCGGATCGGTCCCGGCACGCTGCCGAGCTGCTCAGAGGGTCGACCGAGGGTTTGCAGGAGCACGTACGGTCCCTGGACGAGGACCGGTCCACCATGGGGAACGTGCTGTCGTCCATGGAGGAGGGGGTGGTGTTGGTGGGGCCCACCGGGCGGGTCCGGCTCTCCAACCCGGCCGCTGAGCACCTCCTCGGGACGAGGCACCTCACGATGTCGGGGCTGTTGCCGATGGCCTTCCAGGAGGCCGCCAGCAAGGCGGCGGCGGGCATGGCGGCGGACGCGGTGGAGGTCGAAACCGGTTCCCCGAGCCGATGGGCTCGAGCCACCGCGATCCCGGTCGGCGACGACGGGTCGGTGTTGCTCGTTGTACGCGACGTGACCGAGGCCAAGCGCCTGGAGGCTGTGCGCCGCGACTTCGTGGCCAATGCCTCCCACGAGCTCAAGACGCCGGCCGCCTCGATCCAGGCCGCAGGCGAGACGATCAGGTCGGCCGCTCGCGACGATCCCTCGGTCATCCCCCGATTCGCCGAGCAGCTGGAGCGGGAGGCCTTCCGATTGTCACGCATCGTGTCGGATCTCCTCGACCTCTCGCGCCTGGAGACGGGCGAGGAGGTCGATGAGGAGGTCCGTCTGGACCAGGTGGTGAAGGAGGAGCGAGACCGGTTCGAGGAGTCGGCTCGAGAGAGCGGGCTCACGTTGTCGATCGGTCTCGGGCCCGTTCCGCCGGTCCGCGGATCGGCCAGGGACCTCTCGCTCCTGGTTCGAAACCTCGTGGACAACGCCATCCGCTACACCAAGCCAGGCGGGCGGGTCGACGTCACCCTGTCCGGCGAGGGCGAGGAGATCGTGCTCTCGGTGGCCGATACCGGCGTGGGCATCCCCACGAGGGAGTTGCCCCGGATCTTCGAGCGGTTCTACCGCGTCGATCGAGCCCGGTCCCGGGAGACCGGGGGGACGGGGCTCGGCCTGTCAATCGTCAAGCACGTGATCGAGAACCACGGCGGGACGGTGAACGTCACGAGCGAGCTGGGCCGCGGCACTCGCTTCGAGGTTCGCCTGCCCGCCGCGGCGACCTAGGACCGGCCCGCCCACCAGTGGTCGGTCCCGGACCGGTGGTCCGGGGCTTCGTGAACGCGTTACGGGGCCTTGGCCATGGTGGCCGTGATGTTCTCGGCGGCCTCCTGCGGAGTGATCTCGGCCGCCTCGGCGGCGTTCTGCAGGACCTCCATCGTGATGTGCCGGGGATCGCCGTGGTCGGCGCTCGGCTCACCGCAACCGCATGACAGGCACATGGGACCTCCTTCCAACGCGTCGTCCCCAGCTTTCCCCGAACTGGGAATCGTAATCACGCACGTCGCGGACGCCGGGATCGCTCGCGTTGGGCCGACGCGGCCGGCGCTATCCTCCCCCCCGATGCTCCTCGTGTTGATCCGCCACGGCCTCACCGCGGCCACCGACGGCGGGGTGCTGGGCGGATGGACCCCTGGGGTTCACCTCACGGACCCCGGCCGCGAGCAGGCCGAGCGCCTGGCGGC
>JBOGVG010000224.1:0-3993 GCA_050692435.1 Actinomycetota bacterium | reverse complement strand
CCGTCGGGCTGAACGTGGTCGTCGACCTCCTGTTCGTCCTGGCCCTGGGCATGGGGGTTCGGGGCCTCGCGCTCGGGCACGCCACGGCCTACACCTTCGGGTCGATCGCGCTGCTCGTCTTGATCCGGCGCCGGCTCGGCGGGATCGACGGAAGGCGGATCCTCTCCGGGCTGTCCCGGACGTTCCTGGCCGGGGGGGTCACCGCAGGGGTGGCCTGGGTGGCGTCCAGGGCGATCGGGGAATGGGTCGGTACCAGCACCCCCGGCGGGCAGGCCGTCCAGGTCCTGGGGGCAGTGGCGGCCGGAATCCTGGCTTTCGTGGCGATGGCACTCATGTTGCGGGTGGACGAGGTCGATGTAGTGCGGAGGCAACTCGTGGCGAGGTGGCACCGATGAAGAGAGCAGCGGTCCGAGACGAACGCGGGCTCATGAGAAGCGTCGCCATCCTGTGGCTGGTGATCCTGGCGGCGTTGGCGGTCGCCGGCTTCGACGCCGCCTCGATCGGGTTCACCCAGTACAAGGTGACGAACGCCGCTTCGGACGCGGCGCTGGAAGCGGCCACCGTCTTCAAGCAGACCGGGGACCGGAACCAGGCGTACAAGGCGGCCGTGCAGTCGGTGAATAAGGACGCGCCCGATTCCATGATCCCCGACAAGGACGGATTCTCCATCGACCCCCGGACCGGCAAGGCCACCGTCGTGGTGGTGAAGGGGGCCTCCACCCTGATCGCCGGACGGATCGGCTTCCTCGACTCCCTGGTCAGGGCGAAAGCCAAGGAGACCTCAGGCCCCCGGACCATGTGAGGGCCTGGACGATACGGCGCGCCCGTTCGCCGCAGGCAGGGACGTAGACTCAGCGGATGAGGACCGAGCAACCGCCCACCGTGCTCGCCGGCCGCTATGCCTTGGAGCTGGAGCTGGGCACGAGCGGGACCGGCACCTCTTGGAGCGCCACCGACACCGTCCTCGACCGCCGCGTGGTCGTGAAGCTCATCAATCAGGAGCTCGCCCGCCAGCCCGCGTTCGCCGAACGACTCGATCTGGAGCTTCGGATGGTGGCGTTGGCGTCACATCGGGGCCTGGCCCGGCTCCTCGACACCGGGAAGGACGACGGCATCGCGTTCATCGTCCGCGAGCTCGTCGAGGGCGACAGCGCCCGGACCCTGATCGCCCGCGATGACAGCGTTCGCGTGGACCAGCACGCCGGCCTCGTGCTCGGCGCGCTCGACGCGATCGCCGCCGCGCACGAGGCCGGCGTGCTGCATCTGGACCTGAAGCCGGAGAACGTCTTCCAGTGCATCGACGGGACGATCCGGGTCAGCGATCTCGGGTTCGGCGAGGCCGTCGTTCGTTCGATGCCGCCGCCCGAGGCCATGGAGATCCTCCAGCCGGCGCCGATGGCACCCGAAGTGGCCGCCGGAGAGCCGCCCGACGTTCGAGCCGACGTCTGGGCGGCGGGCGCGCTGCTGTACGAGCTCCTCACCGGCCGGGCGCCGGAGGCGGGCCACGCGTCCCCGAGGGACCACCGGTCGGACGTGAGCCGCAAGCTGGACGACGTCGTGCGAAGGGCGCTGTCACCGGAGCCCGACGACCGCTTCGGCACCGCCGGTGACTTCGGAGACGCCCTCCGCGACGTTGCGGGGTCAGCCCCGCAGCCGGTGGCGCCGCCGATGCATCGGTCGGGGCTCCAGGACACCGCGGTCGTGGCACCGGCGCCGGCGGCGCCCCCCCGGCCCTCGATATTCCGGACGTGGTTCGTGGTGCCGCTTCTCGTGGTGGTGATCGGGGCGATCGCCTTGGGAGCGGGGCTGTGGCTGGGCAAGCTCGAGGTGGGCGGCCCGGTCGGCATCCGGTTGGGACCGGCCGAGGAGAGTTCGGCGCCGTCCACTCGGGTCCTCGAGTTCTCCAAGGTCGCCGCGGTGGACCCGTACGGTGACGAACAGGAGAACGACTCGGACCTACCCCTGGCCGCCGATTTCGATCCGCTCACCGACGAGCCCGATCCCCTCACCGTGTGGAAGTCGGAGAACTACTACGACGGAACGCTGAACAACAAGCCTGGCGTGGGGATGCTGTTCTTTCTGAGGAGCCGGCAGACCGTGACTGGCTTCCGGCTCCAGACCCCCTCCCCCGGATATCGGTTCGACGTGGTCGTGGGGGACGACGTGAACGCGATGATCGCCGACGCCCGTCCTACCTTCATCGCCACCGACGATATGAGCGAGCCGATCGCGCCCGCCACCGGCCGATACGTGCTGCTGTGGATCACGTCCGTCGTCAGCACCGACGACGGACACCGCGCGGAGGTGGGTGACTTCCGGGTGGTGGGACCGGCCTGATGCCGGGCGAGGAGCGCGACGAGGACCTGGTGCGTCGCGCGGTGGACGGGGACCGGGCAGCGTTCGGGATCATCGTGGAGCGCCACGAGCGCCGCGTATACAACCTTGCCCTCCGGATGACCGGGCGCGAGGAGGACGCTCGCGATGCCACCCAGGACGCCTTCCTGGTGGCGCTTCGAAAGCTCGCCTCGTTCCGCGGCGAGGCCGCGTTCACCACGTGGTTGCACCGGGTGACCGTGAACGCCTGCTACGACCTGCTCCGCAAGCGAAGCCGGAGCCCGCTGCTCAGCACGGCCGACGTTCACGAGCCGGAGCCACCCGCGTGGCCCGACCATGCCGAGGCCACCGACCTGTCCATCGACGTCCAGCGAGCCCTGCTCGCCGTCCCGGAGGACTACCGGGTGGTGATGATCCTCCACGACGTGCAGGACCTGCCGTACGAGGAGGTCGCCGGGATCGTCGGGATCCCGGTGGGCACGGTGAAGTCGCGCCTGCACCGGGGCCGGGTGGCGCTGGCCCGGGCCCTCCGAGGCGGTCCGGATCGGGAACGTCCCGAGCCGACGGGACCGTCAGACGAGGCGAGATCCAGATGACGCACCCCGAGGAGCAACTCTCCGGCTACGTCGACGGCACGCTCGGAACCGACGAGCGGGCTGAGGTCGACGCGCACCTGGCGACCTGCGCCACCTGCCGGGAAGAGATCGAGCTGTCGACCCGGGCAATGACCCTGCTCCGTGAGCTGCCCGACGTGCCCGTCCCGTTCGGGACGACGAGACCGGTGATGGCGGAGGCGGGGAAGGAACGGGCGTCGCGGGGCCGTCGTTCCTGGGGCCGTGGCTCTCAGTGGGCCGCCGGGCTGGCCGCGGCGGCGGTCCTGGTCGCCGTGGTCGCAGTGGCCCTGCCACGCGTCGGCGAGGTGGCTCAAATGGATTCGGCCGCGGGCGGCGGCGCCCAGGCGACACCCACACCGGCACCGGGCATGGAGGCGGCGACCTCCGGTGCGGTTCCCCTGGAGCTCCAGCCGAACGCCGACTACGACGCCACGAAGCTCGAGCGATTGGCGGATTCGTCTGCTCAGCGGTCCACCTCCGAGATCACCCTGGCCGCGCCATCGGCCGCGGATGCGTCGGCGGCCCAGGCCGAGGGCGCTACGGCCTGCCTGGCGAGGCCCGGCGGGCTGACCGGCCGGGACCGGCTGGTACGGCTGATCCAGGCCACATTCGAGGGCACGCCCGCGTACCTCGGCGTCTACCGGGAGGGTCCCGGCGCCGGCCAGCCGGCCGATCGCATCGTGATCTGGGTCGTGGACCGGCGAGACTGCTCCATCCTCTCCTTCTCATCCAAACTCCTGTAGCACTCCTGCGCGGCACGCCCTTCCCGAACCTGGATGCTTCGAGCGAACACTCGTAGAGTTGTCGGTCGTGAGGTCCCGGGTCGAAGCGGTCGCCGCGGCCTGCGACGTGTCGGTCGACACCGTCCGCTACTACCAGTCGAAGGGCCTGCTCCCCCCGCCCGGGCGGGAAGGCCGAGTAGCCTGGTATGGGACGGAGCACGTGGAGCGGATCCGCGAGATCCGGGCCCTGCAACGGAAGGGCCTGACGCTCGCGGCGATCAAGCGAGTCGTGGAGGGTGGCCTGGGACGGGTCGATGCCGACC
>JBOGVG010000223.1:0-3598 GCA_050692435.1 Actinomycetota bacterium | reverse complement strand
TGCTTCGAGAGCGCGCTCGAGTTCGCGAAGACCCGCGTGCAATGGGGCAAACCGATCGGGGAGTTCCAGCTCACCCAGGAGAAGCTGGCGAACATGGCGGTCGAGATCAATTCGGGGATGCTGCTGGCGATCCACCTCGGTCGGATGAAGGACGAGGGCATCCTTCAACCGGAGCACGTCTCGATGGGCAAGCTGAGCAATGTTCGAGAGGCGCTGGGGGTGGCCCGGGAGGCTCGAACGATCCTCGGTGCGAACGGCATCACCCTCGAGTACCCCGTGATCCGCCACATGAACAACCTTGAGTCGGTCCTCACCTACGAGGGAACGAGCGAGATCCATACGCTGATCATTGGGCAGGCGCTCACAGGGCTCCGAGCTTTCGAGTGACCGATATGGAGCCTGCCGCTGCAGGTCCGAACCACTGGCAAAGCCGGAAGAGGAGGTTGGAGGATGGCGCGCGAGTTCGATTGGGCGCTCTTCGAGAAGGCCGTCGACATCACGGCGTCCGCGGTGCGGGGCACCCTGGGTGGGGAGAACAGCCAAGCGCCGAAGTTCGCGGCCGACGTGTTCAGAGAGGTGTGGGCGGCCCTGAAGGAGGCGGCGGGGGATCTGTCGGCGCGGGGCAAGCCGGGGTTCTGAGGCTACCCCGATCGCGACAGATCGCGGAGCGAGACCACGCCGACCAACGAGGCCCCGTCCATCACCGGCAGGTGCCGGAATCCCCGATCGAGCATGATGTCGCGAGCGTCGCGGACGTCGGTGCCGGACTCGATGGTGACGGGGTCGGGGGTCATCCACTGAGAGATGTGGTGTTGAGCGGCGTCGAAATCGGCAGCAAGCGCACGGAGGATGTCGCGCTCGGTGAAGATGCCGGCCGGCCGGCCCTCCTGGAGCACCAGGGCCGAGCCGACGTGATGGGCGCCCATCATGGTGGCCGCTTCGGCCACGGTCGCCGTCGGTTCGACGGTCACGACCTCCTTGCTCATGACGTCCCGGACGGTGGTCATGGCCACGTCCAAGCCTAGACCTCGCCGGTTGGGCCGCAAAGCCCTGCTTCACTGGTACGAACCGCGCCGCCGCGCCTACCCGTGGAGGACCACGCGCGACCCTTACCGGATCCTGGTCTCCGAGGTGATGCTGCAGCAGACGCAGGCCTCGCGCGTCGCCCCCGCCTACGGGTCGTTCCTGGCTCGCTTCCCTACCGTTCACTCGCTCGCGGGGGCGCGCCTCCGCGACGTCGTCACCGCCTGGCAGGGTCTGGGGTACAACCGCCGAGCGATCGCGCTCTGGGAGGCGGCCCGGACGGTCGTCCGTGACCACGAGGGAAGGGTTCCGGACGACCCGGTCGAGATGGAGAGGCTCGCCGGGGTCGGCCCCTACACGGCCGCAGCCGTATCGTCGGTGGCGTTCGGGTCGCCAGTGGCGGCCGTCGACACGAACACGCGGCGGATCGTTGCTCGGTTGTTCCTCGGCGCGGAGCCCGATGACGTGACGCCGCGCGAGATCCATGAGCTGGCCGACGCATGGTTGGACCGCCACGATCCGGGCGCGTGGAACCAGGCGGTGATGGACCTCGGCCGGGAGCGGTGCCGCCCTCGGCCCCGATGCGGAGCGTGTCCGCTCAGAGCGGTGTGCCGCTTTGCGGCGGAGGGGCGGGAGCCCGCACATACCAGGCGGCGACATCCAGCGTTCGAGGGGTCGCTTCGACAAGTGCGCGGGGCCGTCGTCCGCACCCTCATCGGTCGGGAAGGCGCGTCGCTGGCGACCCTGTCTCGTGAGACCGGGGTGCCCCTCGAGCGGGTGGGCCAAGCGGTGTCGGCGCTGGCCGCCGACGGCCTGGTGGTCGCTGGCTCGGCCGCCCGGGCGGGCCGTCCGGGCGGCCGCGTCCGCCTGTCCGGCTGAACGGGAACGCCGCAACCCCCGCCCCCGTCCAACCGGTTTACCGTTCGGACCGGCCAGGGAGGCCCTCCATGCGCAAGGCAGTGCTGTCGATCATCGGGTTCCTGGCGCTCGCCGGGATCGTCGGATACGTGGCCACGTGGGGTGGCGGGCTCCAGTCGGACGAGTCAGCAGGTGGCGGTGTGGCCTCGGCCACCCGTGCGCCCGAGAAGGCGGTGGGTGGGGTCGGGGGCGACGAAGGGCTTGCCGGTGCCCCGATGCCGGGATCGGTGAACGTGGAGGATGCCGGTGCCGTCGCCGGGGGAGGACTGTCCTCCATCGGATCGCTTCCGCTCATCGGTCCCGACATCGTGAAGATCGCCGGCATCTCGATCGAGGTGAAGAGCGGTGGGTTCGAGACGGCGTTCAACGCCGCGACCACGGTCGCCGGAAGGTACGGCGGGTACGTCGAGGATTCGTCCATGCAGGGGATCAAGGCCAAGTCGGGCGAGCTCACGATCCGCGTTCCCGCCTCTGCCTTCGACCGGGTCATGAACGACCTTCGAGGCTTGGGCTCGGTTGAGGGGCAGTCGATCTCGGGCCAGGACGTGACGTCACAGTTCGTCGATCTCGACGCACGACTTCGGACCTGGCAAGCTCAGGAGGCCGTTCTCCTGCAGCTGATGAGACGGGCGACCTCGATCGAGTCCACGCTTCGGGTCCAGAACCAGCTGCAGGACGTGCAATTCCGGATCGAGCAGATCAAGGGCCAGCTCCGCCTGTTGGAGAACCAGACGTCGCTCGCAACGATCGACGTGTCGCTCCGAGAGGTGGGCGCCGTGGTCGGCGTTCGTCCGACGCAGGCCCATGAACGGCCCAGCCTCGGCGAGGCCTGGGACCGGGCGGTCGACGGGTTCCTGGGCGTGATCTTCGCCGTCGTCGTCGGTCTGGGGTACCTGATCCCGCTGGCCGCGATCGCGTTCGCCATCGGGTTCGGCTACCGCCGGTACCGGGCCAGGCCCGCATCGGCAGCGTAGACAGCTGACTCCGGCTCGGAGGGTTGTTAGTTGACACTAACGTAAGGCCCGGCTTAACCTGCTGGGGACTGTGGAGGCCGCCCTTCGAGCCATCGCCGAGCCTCGCCGGCGACAGATCCTGCGCCTGGTTCGCGACGAGGAGCTGAACGCCGGGGAGATCGCCTCCCATTTCGAGGTGACCCGTTCGGCCGTGTCCCAGCACCTCCGCGTGTTGAAGGATGCCGGGCTCGTCTCCGAGCGGCGGCACGGGACCCGTCGCATCTACCGGATCCGCCCCGAGGGCCTTGCGGAGCTCCGAGAGTTCATCGATGGTCTGTGGGAGATCAAGCTCGCCACCCTCAAGCGGGTGGCGGAGGCCGAGGAGAGGAGGCTGCGTGGTCGCTGAGGGAACGGATGTGCTCGCACACGAGCTCCGGATCGAGGCCCGGCCCGATACCGTCTTCGCCTTCCTCACCGACCCCGACAAGATGACCCGGTGGAAGGGCGACTCGGCGCAGCTCGACGCCCGGCCCGGCGGCGTCTACCGGTTGCAGATCGGCCAGGCCGTCGTCGTCGGCGAGTTCGTCGAGCTCGATCCCCCGCGCCGGGTGGTGTTCACGTGGGGGTGGGAGGGGAACGACGACGTCCCTCCGGGATCGAGCACCGTCGAGGTGACGCTCATGCCCGACGGGGAAGCCACGATC